>JBMYYR010000006.1:0-49145 GCA_049609625.1 Flavobacteriales bacterium
CAAAAATTCCATTTGCAACATTAATTCATTCTTCTGCTTGGGTAGACCCAACATCTAAAATCGGTGCTGGAACAGTGATTTTCCCTCGATGTATCATAGATGCAAAAGCGGTAATAAATCAAAATTGTTTATTAAACGTTGGTTGTTCAATTTCGCATGATTCTACAATCGATTCACATTGTTTTCTCTCCCCAAGAGTAGCTGTTGCCGGATTTGTTTCTATTCAAGAATCGTGTATTTTAGGAATAAATTCTACAGTTATTGACAACATCAGTATAAAAAAAGGTAGTCAATTAGGAGGAGGTGCCGTAGTCATCAATACCATTAAAAAATCTGGTCTTTACGTCGGGAACCCATCTCGATTTATTCGATAACCTCCATTTTTTAAACCAAAAAACAAACTTTTTTCCATCACAAAACTTACCTTTGTGCGAAAGCCCAATTAATGAGTTCTACACCCTACCATGTGCCTGTTTTGTTGCAGGAAAGTATTGATGGATTAGCCTTGACTTCCGAAGGTATTTACCTAGATTTGACTTATGGTGGCGGCGGGCATTCCCGAGAAATCCTGAATCAATTGGAAGGTGGGAAGTTATTTGCCTTTGATCAGGATAAGGAGGCCTTTCAGAATCTTCCCGATGATTCCCGATTCAAACTTTTGAATCAGAATTTTAAATACCTTAAAACCGCTTTATTGATGTATGGCATCAAACAAGTGGATGGTATTTTGGCAGATTTAGGTGTGTCTTCTCATCAATTTGATACGGCTGAGCGTGGATTTTCTTTTAGGTTTGATGCCGAGCTTGACATGCGGATGAATAAGCAAACAAATCTGACTGCGAAAGACATTCTAAATACCTACAGCGCAGATGAACTGACACGTGTTTTTTCTCGCTATGGAGAGGTTTACAACTCTAAATCTCTGGCACAACGCATCATCAAAACCAGAACAGAACACGAAATCGGCAGCACAGAAGATCTTGTGAACATTCTTCAGCAATTTACCAATGCTCGACAAGCTAATAAGTATTATGCTCAGGTTTTTCAGGCACTTCGGATAGAAGTGAATCAAGAAATGGAAGCTTTGGAGCAATTTTTACTTGCCAGCTCAGATTTGGTAAAACCTGGCGGTCGATTATCCATCATCACCTATCATTCTTTGGAAGACAGATTGGTGAAACGTTATATCCAAAGCGGAAATTTTAGAGGCGAAGTTGAAACCGATATGTTTGGAAAGCCTTTAGTGCCTTTCAAAAAAGTGAATAAAAAGCCTATTTTACCAACAGATTCTGAGTTGGAATTAAATTCGAGATCGAGAAGTGCGAAACTGCGTATTGCCGAAAAACTTTAGCTTATGTCAGAAAAACAGCCGTCTTCCCTTAAAAAAATTCTAAAATCTTTACTCAAAGGAACTGTTTTTGAGCAAAAAGAAGTGGCAAAACACGCGCCTTTTGCTACCTATATTTTTGCATGGGTGCTGATAGTGATTTATTTTTCGGGCTCTGCAGATCAAAAAATCTACGAAATCAAAAACAAAAAAGACAAGCGACGAGAAGTGAAAAGCGAACATGTGGAATTGAGAACACAATTGATGTCTCAAACCAAACCTTCTCAAGTCATCAAAGAAGTTGAAGAATTAGGACTTGAGCATACGTTCGAAGCGCCAAAAAATGTGTATATCGATTATGAAGAATAAAGTCAGTATACTCAATGCACCAAAAGTACTTTTTGCTTTTTTGGTCATTCTCGCACTTCTCATTTCAATCCCTTCTCGATTGGCTTACCTCTACACTACCAAAGGTGATGAATACAAAGAAAAAGCGAAGAGAACCAGCATCATAAACCAAGAAAAAACACCAACAAAAGGTAATATTTACGATTTGGAGGGAAATTTATTGCTTACCTCTCTCCCTGTTTATACCGCCGCCGTTGACCCCGTTTTAGCTTCAGCGAAACTCTTGCAACAACTTGATGCCTTGTCTTTGGAACTTTCTATTATGTTCCCCAAATCGTATCCAAAAGCCGATTCGTTTGCTAAAAAATATTTAAAAAAACGTGCCCTAAAAAGTCAATATTTAATTGTTCAAAAAGGCTTGAAGTACACCCAAATTCGCAAACTAAAAACCTTGCCGATTTTTAAGGAGCGTAAAAACCGAGGTGGTTTTATTGAGCAAAAAACAGATCGACGCCAAAAACCTTTTGGTCAATTGGCTAGCCGAACCTTGGGTCAAGACGTTAAGGCATCTAGCAAAGATGTTGGTTTAGAAGGTTTTTATCATTCAGAAATTTCTGGAGAAAAAGGTTTCGAGATGGTTCAGAAAATTTCTGGAGGCGGAACAAAACCTTTACCGTCGCCAAAAGATATTGAATCGGTTGATGGAGCTGATTTGGTTAGTTATTTAGATATTAGGATTCAGGATTTATGCCACAATAGCCTTCTGCATCAACTCAAAACATACCAGGCCGAAAGTGGCTCTGTTGTTCTGATGGAAACCAAAACTGGCGCAATCAAAGCGATGGTCAACCTAAAAAGAGGTCGAGATAGCCTGTATAGAGAAACTCAAAATTTTGCGGTTGGAGCAGCGACGGAACCTGGTTCTACCTTCAAATTGTTCTCCTATATGGTGGCCATGGAAGATGGCTATATCGACACCAATGATTTGATTGAAACAGGCAAGGGAGTTCGAAAATTCTATAAGCAAACCATGCGCGACTCACGCCATGGAGGTTTTGGAGACATTACAATCAAAGAAGCTTTTGAATTATCTTCAAATATTGCCATAGCTCAAGTTATTGAAGATAATTATGGCGAAAATCCTCAACGATTTATAGATAGATTGGCTCGTTTTGGTCTACATCAACCTATTGGTGTTGATATTCCTGGCGAAGCGCATCCAAAAATTAAACAAACCAGTGATCAAACTTGGTCTAAAGTCAGCTTGCCATGGATGGCCTATGGCTATGAAGTAACTATGGCGCCAATTCAGCTCTTGACATTTTATAACGCTATTGCCAATGGCGGAGAAATGATTAAACCCAGATTGGTAAAAGAAATTCAGCGTGCTGGACGCCGCATAAAAACGATCCCGAAAGAGGTTCTGAATCCTAAAATTTGTTCCGATGCCACACTCGGCAAATTAAAAGCAATGATGGAAGGCGTTGTAGAACAAGGAACTGCAAAAAATATTTATTCAGAACAATTTTCGAGTGCAGGAAAAACAGGCACTTGCCAGGTAGATTATTGGAAAACAAATCAAAAACGCCAGTATCAATCTTCTTTTGCGGGTTATTTTCCAAAAGAAGATCCAAAATATAGCTGTATTGTTGTGGTTCAGAAACCAAATACATCCATTGGTTTTTATGGCAACGTGGTGGCGGCACCGGTGTTTGAAACTATTAGAAATGCCTTGTTTACAGAAAATACACAAGATTTTGAAAATCAAGAAGATATAGAATTTTCTAAACTTCCACAGAGATTAAAGGGCTCGGCAAATCAATTTAGTGCACTCGCTGAACTAATGGATTGGGAATCGGACATTGAAGACGACAATAGCTTAATTCAGATCCAAAATGACCACCAGACCTTCAAAACCAAAACTACAGTCCACATCAAAGAAGCCTCTGTTCCAAACCTTGCGGGACTAACAAGCAAGGATGCGCGTTTTATTCTCGAAAACCTTGGTCTCAAAGTCAAAACCAAAGGTAAAGGTAAAGTGGTAAGCCAATCGATACCCCAAGGCACTTCAATTCGCTCGGGCAATACAATATTTTTAACCTTAGCTATTTGATATGAAAACACTAAAATTTCTTCTAAAAAACATCAAAACCAAAGCTATAATTGGCTCACTAAATGAGTCTGTTTCAGGTGTTGAGATTGATTCTAGAGCTTGCACAGAACAGTCCCTTTTTGTAGCCACAAAAGGCGCAGAAGTTGATGGACATCGCTATATTGATTCCGCAATAAACAATGGAGCTTCGGCCGTTCTTTGCGAAACAATGCCAGAACATCCGATTGAAAACATTACTTATATTCGAGTGAGTAACAGCCGAAAAGCTTTAGCCCATTTGGCTTCTGCATTTTACGATTATCCTTCGCGGGAACTCAAACTTATTGGCGTTACCGGAACGAACGGAAAAACCACAAGTTGCACCTTGCTTTTTGAGCTTTTGAGGTCAATGGATTTGAATGTTGGACTACTTTCTACGGTAAACCATCGGATAAACGACACACTAATTCCATCCACGCACACGACTCCAAACCCGCTCATTATCAATAAATTGATGAGAGAAATGCGCAATCAGTCTTGCGACTATTGTTTTATGGAAGTAAGCTCGCATGGCTTAGACCAAGATCGGGTTGTTGGTTTAGATTTTGATGTGGCGGTGTTTAATAACATCAGCCGAGATCATCTTGATTATCATCATGATTTCAACACCTATTTAGCTGCCAAAAAACGTTTGTTCGACCAGCTGAAACCTGAAGCACTTGCCCTAAGCAATGTGGACGATCGACACAGTGAGAGTATGGTTTCGACTTGCAAAGCGGAAATCCAAACCTTTGCACTCAATCAACCTGCCGACATCAAAGCTAAAATTCTAGAATCTGACCTCAACGGGAGTTTGATTCAGCTCAATCAGCATCAACTTTTTGTTCGGCTGATTGGGAAATTTAATGTCTACAACGCCAGTGTTTGCTATGCTGTGGCGAAACATCTAGGTTTTGATGAACTTGATATTTTAACCAAATTATCGACCCTACAAACCGCAACAGGTCGTTTTGAG
Organism: Flavobacteriales bacterium; assembly: GCA_049609625.1. Classification (GTDB taxonomy): domain Bacteria; phylum Bacteroidota; class Bacteroidia; order Flavobacteriales; family CAJXXR01; genus JBMYYR01. The sequence continues at coordinate 4,783 of JBMYYR010000006.1, forward strand.
CAAATTCGATCTAAATCAGGTAAACTTGCCATTGTCGATTATTCGCATACGCCCGATGCACTCGAAAACATCCTCAAAACCTTAAAAAACATCTTGCCAAAATCCTCAAAACTCATTACAGTTGTTGGCTGCGGCGGCGATCGCGACAAAGGAAAACGACCCGAAATGGCAAATATAGCTTGTCAATATTCAGATCAAAGCATTTTCACGTCCGATAATCCGAGAACCGAAGACCCCAATGCCATTTTGAAAGATATGGAAGCGGGCGTGCCTCAACATAAAACACACGCGGTGTTGCAAATAGAAAACCGCCAAGCTGCCATCCGAACGGCTTTGCAATTGGCGCAAGATTCCGATGTGGTTTTAGTTGCCGGAAAAGGCCACGAAGACTACCAAATCATCGGCACCGAACGCCATCATTTTTCGGATAAAGAAGAAATAGAATCATTTTTTAACCTTATGCCCTAAGCCATGCTCTACGCCCTTTTCGACTATCTTCAAGATCAATATAACTTCCCCGGAGCTGGTGTTTTTCAATACATTAGCTTTCGTGCCGCCATGGCTTTTATCCTCTCACTTGTTATCACCATTGTGGTGGGGAAACGGTTTATTAATTATCAAACCAAAAATAAAAACTACGAAGAGATTAGAGATATTGACAAAGCTGATCAAGAAAAAAAACAAGAAATCCCTACCATGGGAGGTCTGTTTATTATTGCAGGTATTGTCATTCCAGTTCTTCTTTTTTCCAGCTTGAACAATGTCTATATTCAACTTTTATTGGTAACAGTTATTTGGCTTGGTTTCATCGGATTTGTCGACGATTATCAAAAAATGAAATACAGAAACAAAGATGGCTTAGCGGGAAAATACAAAGTTATTGGTCAAGTCGTTTTGGCTCTCATTGTTGGATCAACGCTGTATTGGCATCCTGATGTTAAAATAAAAGAGCAAATTACTGACAATCAACTAATTGAATCAGGATTGCATCAGAAAAAAGACACCAAATCTAGTGTTGAATATCAAGAGATTAGAACAACAAAAACCACTATTCCTTTCATCAAGAACAATGAGCTTGATTATTCAAATTCGTTTCTTAGTTTAGGCAAAAAATGGGGTTGGCTTATTTTTATTCCTGTTGTTGTTTTTGTGGTTGTTGCGATGTCGAATGGAGCTAACCTGACCGATGGAATGGATGGGCTAGCGACTGGAACTTCGGCCATTATAGGGATTACTTTAGGCGTTTTAGCTTATCTTTCTGGTAATGCTATTTTTTCGGACTATCTCAATATTTTATATATTCCCGATAGTGGCGAAATGCTAATTTTTATGACTGCCTTTGTTGGCGCAACTTTAGGTTTTTTATGGTACAATGCTTATCCTGCGCAAGTATATATGGGCGATACGGGGAGTTTAATGCTCGGTGGTGTGATTGCTGTTTTTGCCATATCTATCCGAAAAGAACTATTATTACCTTGTTTAGCAGGAATTTTTTTGGTTGAAAACCTATCTGTTCTTATTCAAACCTATTATTTTAAATACACCCGAATTAAAACAGGTAAAGGCAAACGAATCTTTTTGAGAGCGCCAATTCATCATCATTTTCAGATGAAACAAAACAATATCAAAAAATATGACAGCAAAATCGTTACCCGATTTTTCCTCGTTGGTTTGCTTTTGGCCGTACTAACCATCGTTACTTTAAAACTGAGATAAATGTCGGAAAAGGTTTTGGTTTTAGGCGCAGGAGAAAGCGGATGTGGAGCGGCCTATTTGGCTAAAAAGAAAGGCTTTGAAGTTATTTTGAGCGAATTTTCAGCAATTTCTGATGAAAATAAAGCATTTCTGAATCAACATGACATTCCTTTTGAGGAAGGGAAACACAGTGAAAACCACGTCAAGAATGCTGATTTGGTCATCAAAAGCCCAGGTATTCCTGACAAAAGCCCTATAATTCAATCTATTTTAGAAAAAGGAAAACCTTTGATTTCTGAAATTGAATTTGCCTATCGCTATATTGATTCTGGGAAAATTATTGCCATCACTGGATCTAATGGAAAAACCACCACCACGAGTCTTATTCATCATATAATTAGTCAGTTAGACAACTCTGTTTGCTTAGCCGGGAACATCGGATTGAGTTTAGCCAAACAAGTTGCAGATCGTCAATTTGATTATTATGTTTTGGAACTTTCGAGTTTTCAGCTCGATCATTGCATTGATTTTAAACCAGATGTCGCTATAATTCTCAATATTACTCCAGATCATTTAGATCGTTATGCTGATTTTTCAGCTTACGCTGATGCTAAATGGAAACTCGCTCAGAATCTGAAAAAAGGAGATACTTTGATTACATGGGCGGATGACAAACATCTTCAAAGAACTGTGAATGAGGATGTTAATCATCTGAAATTTTCAACAACACAGCAAGTTCAAGGCTATAAATCAAATGACAATCTAATGGTTAATGCAAATCAGACTGAGTGGAAATTTGACCTCAATGCCTGTTTGCTAAAAGGCGAACACAACCAGCTCAATATGATGGCATCAGCCTTAGCTACACAAGCTTTAGGTCTTCCAAAACATTTAATTAGCCAGAGCTTTTCTAATTTTTCTGGCGTTGAACATCGACTCGAATTTGTGTTGTCTCACCACAATATCGACTATATTAATGACTCAAAAGCGACCAATGTTGATGCTGTTTTTTATGCCTTGGGGGCCTTCGAAAAACCAATCATTTGGATCGCTGGAGGTGTTGATAAAGGTAATGATTATCAGCAAATTAAAGCACTTGTAGAGCAAAAAGTAAAGACTGTGATTTGTTTGGGAGAAGACAGCAAGGCTTTGGAGACACATTTTGGAAAATCAAAGCCATTTTTTAAATGCGAAACCATGGAACAAGCTCTAAAACAAGCTCAAACCTGCGCCCAAAGCGGCGATGTCGTTTTGCTTTCGCCAGCTTGCGCCAGTTTCGATTTATTTGATAATTACGAACACCGTGGAGAGGTGTTCAAAACCACTGTTAAAACCCTCACTTCATGCGATTATTAAAGGGAGACAAAAGTATTTGGGTCATCACAATAATCCTATTAGTCTACTCATTTATAGGTGTTTATAGCTCGAGTAGCACTATTGCTTTTCAAAGTTTTGGAGGTAATAACCTAACTGTAATCCTGAGGCATTTACTGCAAGTTATTTTAGGTTTAGGCATTTTAATAATCGTCTCTCATTTTCGAGTGAAATTATTCAAAAACACGGCTATTCTTTTTTATTTACTGGCTGTTGCCCTGATAATTGTTGCGCAATTCCAAGGCAAAACCATGAATGCCGCCAATGCCAATCGGTGGATTCCTATTTTCGGACTAACGTTTCAACCTTCAGAAATGGCAAAAGTGGCCATTATTGTACTTTTAGCTCGAAATATCGTAAAATATCCCAAAAAAATCCCAGACTTCAAAAGCTCGTTCAGGTACACCACCTTACCACTTGCTTTTTTGTGTCTATGCACTATTCTCTCAGGTTTTTCGACAACATTATTTATTTTTATAACCAGCTGCATCGTTCTTTTTGTGGGAAATTACAGCTTCAAAAGTTTTCTAAAGCTTTCTGGTTCAGCTCTTTTAATTTTCGCTTTGCTCTTTGCTACCATAAAAATTTTTCCAGATATTACCAACCGATTTGATACTTGGGAAAGTCGGATAGACACTTTTTTTAGCTCAGACGAAAGTGGTGGATTAGAGAAAAGCAAAGAGGAAATCAGACAAGAGAAGGCAAAAAAATATCAAGTTGAACATTCAAAAATGGCTCTACTTTCCCCTGGATTTTGGGGTGTTGGTCCCGGAAAAAGTATGCAAAAATACTTTTTGCCACAATCTAATTCTGATTTTATTTATGCCATCATCGTTGAAGAATATGGCTTATTAATCGGTGCTTTAGGGCCTATTTTTCTTTACCTCATATTGCTGATTCGTTGCTTTATTATTTCCTTGAAAACACCATCAGATTTTGGACGACTTTTAATCATCGGACTAAGTTTATCTATTGTCTTTCAGGCTTTTATAAATATGGGTGTAGCCACAACACTTCTACCAACAACTGGTCAAACTTTGCCCTTGATTAGCGCAGGCGGATCCTCCATTTGGATGACTTGCCTGGCCTTGGGTATCATTCAGGCTGTGGCTCAGCAAAACATCGATCAAATCAAAGCCAAAGAAGAAGCCTACCGCACACAAGCCGAAACACATTACGAGCAAGCACAACGCTCTGCTCAAAAAGAAGGCATCACGTTGATAAAAGAAGATTATATCCGAAATGAAATCAAAAAACTAAAAGCTTTGGAAGCTGAGAAGGAGCAAATCTCATCAAAGTAGTTTGTTACTATCGAAACAATTGTTTCGATAGTAACGAAACATATAGTTTGATAGTATCGAAATATAGTTTACATTTGCATCATCAATCAAAACGAGATGAAGCAATCTACCATAAAACTTGTATCCTCTGAGCAGAAAGACTTTATAAAGAATAAAAAAGACGATTTAGATCGAGATTTAATACATAAACTCGCTCATATTCCTTCTCATGCTTTAATCATCTCTGGTGTTCGACGTTGTGGAAAGAGTACGTTTTTATATCAATTAGCCAAGAATAAATCACATAATATCTTCTTTTTAAACTTTGAAGACGTGCGTTTGTTTAATTTTCAGGTCGAGCATTTCGAACTTTTAGATCAGGTCATCGCCGAAAGCGGTCAGCGTGTTTTATTTTTTGATGAAATACAAATCATCGAAGGTTGGGAGCTGTTTGTACGTCAAAAACTGGATCAAGGTTTTGAAGTTGTCATCACAGGTTCTAACGCCAGTATGTTAAGTTCCGAGCTTGGGACAAAATTGACGGGAAGGCACATCAGTAAAGAGTTGTTTCCTTTTTCTTATGCCGAGTATTTGCGCTTTACAAAACAAAAAAAATCAGAAAAATCGTTTTCAAAATACATAAAACAAGGTGGATTTCCGCAATTCATCAAAACCAAACAAAACGATATTTTAGCAACTTTGATAGACGATATCATGTATCGAGATATCGCCGTCCGTTATAGCATCCGAGACATCCAAGCTCTAAAAAAATTATGTTCTTATATCCTTTCAAATAGTGCCACTTTGGTTGTGCCATCCAAGCTAAAACAGACACTTGGCATCAATGCGGCTTCTACCATATTAAATTATTTTAGCTATTTCGAAAACACCTATTTGATGAATTTGATGCCCAAATTTAGCTGGTCGGTACGCTCACAACTTCTAGCTCCAAAAAAAATGTATGTCATAGACAGCGCTTTGATAAAGGCTGGAAGTACAGCATTTAATAAAGATAAAGGTAGATTGCTCGAAACTATGGTGTATTGGGCATTCAGACGGAAACACAAAACGTTATATTATTTTAATGAAAACAATGCCGAGTGCGATTTTGTTGTTCCTCAAGCTGATAAAACACAACTCATAGCTCAAGTCTGTTGGGAACTTACTCTTGACAATGAAAAACGAGAACTTAATGGACTAATAGAAGCGCTAAAATTTTTCGATTGCACCATCGGGTATATCATCACGTACAACAACTCCGATTTGATATTGAAAGAGGGAAAAGAAATTAGAGTTGTGCCTTTTTATGATTTTTTTGATGAAGATTAAGCTTTTCTTGCAAAAGAAACCAAAAAAACAAATTCGGACATATCGTTTCTTGTAAGATTCACGGTTGATTTCAGTAACTCATATTTAATTATTATAAAACTTAACTACTTGTTTTTTAATTGATTGCAGTTGAATTAAGGAGTGTTAATATCGATCAAACCCCTAAATTGCATTGCATTCATAAAACTTACATTACTTTTGTGCAAAATTTTGAATATCCTATTTTTTCAAATTTTAAAATTTAGAGAACCTTTTCAAACTAAAAACTCCAAAAAATGGCAAAAAATTTAGTTATAGTTGAGTCTCCAGCCAAAGCAAAAACCATTGAAGGCTACCTTGGGTCAGGCTTCAAAGTAAAATCGAGTTTTGGACATATCAGAGATTTAAGTACAAAAAAAATGGGCGTAGATGTTGACAACAACTTTCTACCCAACTACGAAATATCTCCAGACAAAAAAGAGCTGGTCCGAGAGCTAAAAAAAGCAGTCAAAACTGCCGAAACAGTATGGTTAGCAACGGATGAAGACCGCGAAGGAGAAGCCATTGCTTGGCATTTGTATGAAGCTTTGGGCTTGACCGAAAAAGAAGTGAAACGTATTGTATTTCACGAAATTACGAAAACAGCCATCGAAAAAGCGGTTGCCAATCCTCGGGACATCAACCTGCATTTGGTTGATGCGCAACAAGCTCGGCGTATACTCGATCGTTTGGTTGGTTTTGAAGTGTCGCCTATTCTTTGGAAAAAAGTACAGCGCGGACTTTCGGCAGGGCGAGTACAGTCGGTAGCTGTACGCTTGATTGCCGAGCAAGAAAAATTGATACAGAATTTTACATACAGTAGTGATTTTAAGGTCGCTGGACACTTTTTGGGTGCGGCTTCAAAAGATGCTTTTAAGACCGAGCTCAATAAAAAAATTAAAACTAAAACTGAGGCTGAAGATCTTTTAAAAAAACTTAAAGTATCTGATTTTAAGGTAGATAGCATCGAATCTAAACCTGCCAAAAAATCACCATCAGCACCATTTACAACCTCAACCTTACAGCAAGAAGCCTCCAGAGTTCTTGGTAGCTCGGTGTCGAGAACCATGTCTGTGGCTCAAAAACTATACGAGTCTGGACGAATAACGTATATGAGAACCGATAGTGTCAACTTGTCGAATGACGCTTTGGGCGCTGCGTCTCGCTATATTACAGCAACTTACGGCGAAAAATATCAAAAAACGAGAGTCTATAAAAGTAAAACCAAAGGCGCACAAGAAGCTCACGAAGCCATCCGACCTACAGCCTTTGAATTTACAGGAGACGACTTGGCGCCAGATGAAAAACGCTTGTATCAACTGATTTGGAAACGCGCCATAGCTTCCCAAATGAGCGAAGCCGAGTTTTTGAGATCGACCTTAAAAATAGCGGCTTCCGAAATCTCTAACCACTTTGTTGCCAAAGGTGAAATTTTAACTTTTCCAGGCTTTTTGAGTGTTTATCAGGCCGACAAAAACACCGATGTGCTCTTACCAAAACTGGAAGAAGGCGACAAGTTGACAGCAAAAGAAATTATTGCTACCGAACGTTTTTCTAAACATCCACCACGTTTCAACGAAGCTTCTTTGGTTAGAAAACTTGAAGAATTGGGTATCGGAAGACCATCTACGTATGCCCCAACCATCTCGACGATTCAGCGAAGAAATTATGTTGTCAAAGAAGAGCGCGAAGGTTTTACGAGAGAAATTATTGAGTTGAAACTCGAAAAAGACACCATTTCGAGCCAGAAATTGAAAGAAAACTACGGCGCCGAGCGCAATAAATTGTTTCCGACCGACATCGGTTTAGTTGTCAATGATTTTCTTTTTGAGCATTTCAATAAGATTATGGATTATAATTTTACGGCAGAAGTCGAATCACTTTTTGATGACATCGCCGATGGAAAAAGTGTTTGGCAGGACATGATTGGTGAGTTTTATACTGATTTTCATAAAACCGTAATAGACGTTGAAGAAAACTCTGAACGCTCAGTTGGACTTAGACATTTGGGCGAAGACCCTAAAACCGGGAAACCTATTTATGTGCGTATTGGTCGTTTTGGCCCCATGGCTCAATTAGGCGAAACGAATCCTGAAACCAAAGGTACTCCAGAGGACGAAAAACCAACTTTTGCCAGCCTCAGAAAAGGGCAATCGATCGAGACTTTGACACTGGAAGAAGCCATCGAATTGTTTAAACTTCCGAGACAAATTGGAGAATTTGAAGGTAAAGTAATGACTGCAGCTATTGGAAGATTTGGTCCATACATCCGTCATGACAACAAGTTTGTTTCTTTGAAAGAAGATGATCCATTGGACGTAGAAGCCGATCGTGCTATTGAGTTGATTTTGGCAAAACGCCAAGCTGATTTAGATAAAATTATTAATCAATTTGAACAAGAAGGAGATGCACCTTTAGTTGAAGTTTTGAAAGGCCGTTGGGGTCCATTCATTAAATTTGATGGAAACAATTATAAAATTCCGAAAGACACGGAAGCTTCTGAGTTAAGTTTAGAAGATTGTTTAGAATTAATCAAAAAACAACCAGCAAAAAAGAAAGCGACCAAACGTAAGGCTCCAGCTAAGAAAAAAGCACCAGCCAAACGGAAAACAGCAACTAAGACAAAAAAGAACTAAAATCGAAGTATCTATTCAAGATGTTAGCTATTTTTAGCCGTGCTAATAAGCCAATATTTAAAATCTAATTATTATTTATTGGTATATGCTATAAATAGTTATATTTGCAAAGAAATTTATAACAATCACATTTTCAAAATACGTTTACAATATGAAAAAGAGTTTATTAATCTGTTCGTTAGTCTTTTCTAGTGTTATGGCTTTCGCGCAAGACAAGAAGCATGACTTTTTTGACAACTGGTCTGTACAAGCCTCATTAAACCATAATCTTATTAGAGGTGATGTTCTCGGTCTACAAGCTGTAGGCGGAACTGTAAGTCGACTCGGCCGTGAGTTTGAAGTCGAAAAAGAGGATAAATTTGATCTTGGTTTTGGTTTGCGTTTAGCAAAACAAATCACTCCTGCTTTTGATTTAGGATTCTCCGTAAATCTAGGTCAAATGACTGGGACAAAGCGACCTGCTGGAAATGGCAACTGGGAGGTAAAACATTCCATTATCGATTTTAAGCAAGTTGAGCTCAACGGACGTGTATACTTCAACAGACTGTCTGAACATTTAGGCAGACAACCAAAACTTCCTTTCTTTTTTGAAATTGGTTTAGGTCGAGTTTTTGCAGAAATTGCAACCGGAGATAATGATGACTTAACCGTTGTTGATCGTTCGACGTTTGAAGAATCAAAGGTTGAAAGCATAGAAAACGCTTGGATTGCATCTCTTGGTGTTGGTGCAGAATATAAAATAGCCGACCGAATAGGACTTGTTTTAGCTACAAAGATGTTTATGACGCGGACTGATGATTTAGATGGTGTCAATGGAGAAAATTTTGCAAACCAAAACGATGATTTCTTTGTTATCTCTAATTTAGGAATAACCTATGATCTTTCAAGAGGAAACACAGGCTATAAATGGCATAACCATTTCAAAGGACAAAATGATTTAGCTCTTGCCAACACAAAAGCCATTGAAGAATCAGAAAGCCAACTTAAGGCCTTAAAAGGTCAGATTTCTAAATTAAATTCTGCTTTAGCTGCTCAAATTGCCCATAACAATAATACTTCACGACCTTGGAAAGATGCTGATAAAGATGGTGTTCATGACGAAGATGACAAAGAAGCGTACACTAAACGTGGATCTTTAGTGAACTTCCAAGGTATTGCTATTAAATCTAACACAGCTACCGCAGATTTATTATTCCACCCTGTTTTCTTTGACACCGACAAATATAACGTAAAAGAAAGAGGATTTGAATCGATTGTTGAAGTTGCACTATATATGCAAAAACACACAGAAGGACGCATCAAACTAGTAGGTTATGCCGACCGTAGAGGTTCTGATACTCATAACGTAGAATTGTCAAGAAAAAGAACTATGGCAGTAAGAAAAATTCTAACGGACAGATTCGGAATTGATGCTTCTCGTTTAGAAATTGATTACAAAGGAGAAAACGCAGCTATAGCTGACTTATTAAGCGTCAACAGACGTGTAGACTTTGTTGTTATCAACTAAAACTAGTTTTAACCTATTGAAAAGAAAGCCATTCGCTGATTGCGAATGGCTTTCTTTTTTGGCTTATATTTGGTTTTTATTCTGATGTTGACTTACGTTTAATGCTTCTAAAAACTTTACAATCGTTTAAACAAAGAGGTGGAATTTGGTTTTTCTCCTCCAGTATGATCGATCGACTTTTTCGATTTTTATTGAGCTTTATGCTCATGGCCTATTTAGCCAAATCGCAATTTGGCCAATGGTCTTACGCCTTAGTATTTGTAAGTACCTTTGCACCTATAAAATCTTTGGGCCTCGAATCTAGCATCATCAATGGTAGTGCTTCTGTAGATTCTAAGAACATAAATGCTTTTTTTAGATCAAATTTCTATCGAGCAATTGCCATCGCCTTCGGGATGAGTTTAATGTGCATAGGAGTTACCCTCATCATCCCTACTCAATTTAATGAAGCTCGGCACCTTATCTATATTCTATGTCTGTGGTTAATTTCTAGCTCGGCTTACGAATTAAATTTAGCCTATTATCGAGCCAAAAAAGACCATAAAACCTATGCTAAAATTCAGACTTTCTATACAATTTGTTTTATTGTTTTAGCTAGCTCTGCAGTCTACTTTTCGGGAACTACAGCACTTGCTTGGGTGTTTGTTTCTACTCCAGTTTTAGTATTAATGAGTTTTCGCCCCGCTTTTTTGTCAGCAAAATCATTTGATTTTAACGCCTATTCTTTTAAAAAATTAATCAGCCTAGGATTCAAAATGAGTGTTTCCAACTACGCCTCACTCCTTTTATTCTACTTAGATACCTTTCTAATATCTTATCTAGCCGAAAACCCCGATAATATTCTGGCCGACTACAGAACAGCAACACTTATTCCTCTTAACATCACCTATTTAGCAAGTATTTATTTAACCAATGATTACGTCTATTTAGTTGAAAACAAAACTAATAAGTCGTATTTACTTAATTACTTAAAACAATATTCTATTCTTTTTTTAGCGTTATTAGGTTCCTGTATTTTGGCACTGTATTTTGGTTCTGATTGGATTTGGACTGAGCTTTTTAATGGCAAATATCAGGATTCGGCAGTCTATTTTAATATTTTATTAGTCGGAAGTGTAGCTATTTTCCTTTTCCGTATTCCGGCCGGAAATATGCTCTCAGCCTTAGACAAGGTTGGCTTTAATGTCAAAATTGCATACAGCGCACTGATTTTCAATGCAATACTATCTTATTTTCTATTTCAGAGCTATCAAACGGCCGGTATTGCTTACGGCTCGGTCATTAGTCTAGCGCTTTCGGGCTTAGTATCCTATTTATATTTATTGCGACACATCAATAATCTACCCCATTCAAAAGAACAATGAAAACATTCAGGTTAATCTTTCTTACCACTTTAATTATCAATCTATTAAGCTGCTCAACAAACGAAAAAACAAATCTTAAAATGACTACAGAACCATCGGAATTTAACATCCAAAAAACAGAAAGCGAATGGAAAGCAAGTCTAGATGCAGAAGCCTATCGTGTATTAAGAGAAAAAGGGACGGAATATCCAGGCACAGGCGAGTATGATAAGCATTTTGAAAAAGGAGCTTACCATTGCCGAGCCTGTGATTTAGAGCTTTTTGATAGTTCAGCAAAGTTTGATGCGCACTGCGGTTGGCCAAGTTTTGATGACGAATCTACTCAAGCCAATATTTTAAAAATAGAAGACAATACTCTAGGTATGAAAAGAGTAGAAATTGTGTGTTCAAATTGCGGAGGACATTTAGGACATATTTTCCCAGATGGCCCAACAGAAACTGGCATGAGGTATTGCGTTAACTCTGTTTCGCTAAGTTTCAAGCCTAGCCAAACAGATTCAACATCAACTGATCATTAGTGCCAGCAAGAAAACTCATAACTGAATTGATAATTTTGTATCTTTGAAAAAAACTATAACAATGGATTTAGATGCAAGAAAATAAATAAAATAAAGCGTGTTGCTCTGTGTCAACATCGTGGTAAAATCAATTTCCCATAAACCTTACTTCTTCACCTGAATAGGAAAATACCCTTCCACAGCCAAAAGATCATTTCTACCATAACTAAACCAAGTCGCCAGGTTAATCAATCTATTGATTTTCAGGCCTTTATCTCCGCCTGGTTTCCTGACTGAGTAGTGAACCGTTTTGATGTAATGGAATTAAAAAAAAGGTTTTGAAGGAAAAGTAAAAACTGAGCTTTCTGGAACACCAAGAGCAGAAAGTGAAACTCTTTTAGATGCACATTCAGAGAAAGGAAATTTAGAAAAATTAACGACAAACATAATCGAATGAACCAATTATTAGAAACACATAAGCTTGATTTTATTTATGGAATCATAGTGATAGTTGCCGTAATCATGTTGCGGGTGCTTACAAACAAATTGCTCAATTGGCTTGCTAAAGAGAAATTAAAGGAATTCCCTTCAGAAACTATAAAACCCATACGTTTGTTGAAACGTATTCTCAATATATTGTGGATTACGCTGGGACTAATAGCCTTGACGTTTCTTGTGGTAGATAAGAGTCAAGAAAGTGCGTTAGTTAATGACTTTAAGACCGTTCTTTTTATAGGCATTGTGCTGTCATTTACTATTATTTCTGCTTCTACGTCTAACATCTGGTTCAAACACAACATTCAAAAAAAGATAGAAACTGAGCAAGACCCAACTAATGTTCAATTTTTAAGATACGTCGTACTTGTTAGTGTGTATTGCATCGGCACACTACTTTGTTTATTGGTGTTTCCTTCTTTGAAAGGCATTGCCCAAACTGTGCTAGGAGGTGCTGGTGTGCTGACACTTATTGCTGGTTTTGCTTCGCAGGAAGCCTTATCTAATGTCATTGGAGGTGTTTTTATCATTATTTTTAAACCTTTTAGAATAGGTCAACGTATAAAAGTAACCGACACTATGGTAGGCAAAGTAACCGATATTACCCTGCGGCATACTGTGATTCGCAATTATGAAAACAAGATGATTGTGATTCCAAACGCAATAATTAATAAAGAAAGGCTGATTAATTACGATATGGGCGAACTTAAATGCTGCGAACGTATTGAGATTAGAATATCTTATGACAGTAATATTGGTTTAGCAAAAAAAATTATGCAAGAAGAATGTGAAAGCCATCCACTCATTCTGGACAATCGAACAGAACTGGAAAAACAAGAAGGAAAACCGATTGTAAAAACAGCAGTTATCGCATTAAATGAATCCGCCATCATCCTAAGAGCTTGGACTTGGGAAAGGAATTATAGCGATAGTTTTCAACTAAAAATTGATGTTTTAGAACGTATTAAAAACCGATTTGACAACGAAGGTATCCTAATCCCGTTCCCATCTAGAACTATTGTGATGAAAAAGGAAGATAGTGCGTCGTAACAACAAACTTTTTTTATCTTATATTAGCTAATTAAACCAAAAACCAATGAAAACGAGTAGATTAGAAGCGTTTTAACGCTCGCTATAAACGAATAGAAAAAAGTCTATAATTCAATTTTCAGGAAGTGTAGAAGACAATGACCACAGTGAAAACATATCAAAAAATAAACTCAGAAAGAGACTCAATGAGTTTTGGGATCTCAAAAATGGAGGATATTTACGCCAAACGAAAAGGTGCTGTAGACGAACCTCACAGGCACAATTACTACACGGTGTTGATTATTAACAAGGCAAAAGGTGTTCACAAAATTGACTTTAATTCTTACGAACTAGCAAACCAGCAGATTTATTTTGTTGCCCCAGGACAAGTGCATCAAGTAATAGAAAGTGAAAAATCGCAAGGTTTTGCTATGACGTTTTCCAATCAGTTTTTGATAGAAAATTCTATTCCGCTATCGTTTGTAGAAAGCCTCAATTTATTCCAAAATTACGGGCAAAGCCCACCCTTAGAACCTAAACACGAGCAGTTTGACAAAATTGAATTGTATTCAAATGAAATGTATTGCTTATTTAAAAGCGACAGGCACCTCAAACATTTTTCGATTGGCTCATTCCTAAAACTCTTGCTCATTGAGTGCAACAATTTATGTTCCATCAACCCAATAGAAGAAAACGTAGATTTATCTGGAGATTCGGTTATCCGAAAGTTTAAACAACTGGTAAACGAGCATTACAAAACAGAACACAGCACAAGTTTTTATGCCAATAATCTCCATATTTCTTCCGACCACTTGAATCGGGTAATAAAAACGAGCATTGGCAAAACTGCCAAAAATTACATTCAATCAAGACTAATAACCGAAGCAAAAAGACTGCTCTATTTTACCGATTTATCCAACAAAGAAATTGGTTATGAACTCGGTTTTAATGAACCAGCCAATTTTAGTGCATTTTTCAAAAAACATACGCAAGTTTCGCCTTCAAGCTTTAAGAAAACTGAGATAACGTCTTAAATATCGGATTTTCATAAGTTTCTGTCTTTTTTTCATATTCTACAGTCTCCATACCTTTCGCATCTTTGCATTGTAATTAAAAGGTAAAGAAAATGAATCGAAAAAAATTTTTAAAAAACATATTAATCGGAGGTGCTGCAGGACTAGTTGCGCCTCAAATTTTAAAAGCAAAACATAACGAGTCTACAAAATCGACCTACGATACATTAATGAAACAAGTAGGATTTAACCATTTACCAAATAAAAATATAAAAAAAATGAACACAGTAATTCACAAAGCAGCAACAAGAGGAAGCGCCAATCACGGTTGGTTAAACTCTCACCACACCTTTAGTTTTGCAAATTATTACAATCCAGAACGTATGAATTTTGGCGTACTTCGCGTACTTAATGATGATATAGTGCAAGCTGGAATGGGATTTGGAACGCATCCGCACGACAATATGGAAATTATCTCCATTCCATTAGAAGGCGATTTGGAACATAAAGATAGTATGGGAAATGTAGCTATAATCAAAGAAGGAGATGTGCAAGTGATGAGTGCGGGAACTGGTTTAACGCATTCAGAAAAAAATAAAAACCGAGACAAAGAAGTGAAATTTCTTCAAATTTGGGTGTTCCCAAACAAGAAAAATGTAACACCTCGCTACGACCAAATTTCGATAAAAGACATCAAAAAAGACAATAAATTTTATCAAATAGTTTCTCCAAACAAAGAAGATGGAGGAGTTTGGATAAATCAAGAGGCTTGGTTTCATTTGGGAGATTTTGAAAAAGGAAAAACAGACACCTATGCCATCAATAAAAAAGGAAATGGGGTTTACGCATTTATCCTAAAAGGAGACGCAAGTATCAATGGACAAAAACTAAACGAAAGAGATGGAATGGGAATTTGGGATATTGATAAATTGGAAGTAACTGCCGACAGCGATACCGAAATTTTGTTGATGGAAGTACCAATGACCTTGTCGTCTGAAAAAAATTAATCACTTAAAATCAATAAAAATGAAAACAACAACAAACAACATTTTCAATCCTGGAAATTATCCTAACAATGTAAGCTCAGCACTTTTAATTTTGCGAGTAGTCATCGGAATTTTTATGCTAACTCACGGTTGGGGAAAAATGCAAACTTTATTTAGTGGCGAGCCTATACAATTTGCTGACCCAATTGGCTTAGGCGCAAGCTTCTCATTAGCATTAACGGTATTTGCAGAAGTACTTTGTTCTATACTTATTATAGTGGGATTAGGAACTCGATTTGCTGCAATTCCATTGCTTATTACCATGTTGGTAGCCGTATTTATAGTACACGCCAATGATGGATTTGGAAAACAAGAACTTGGATTGCTATATGCAGCAATGTATGGAGCAATTGCATTGGCTGGAGCAGGTAAATTTTCATTGGATTATTTACTTTTTAAATCAAAAAAATAACCATTAAACAATAAAAACAAACGGCTCTATGTTGAAAGGTGTGGGTAACTTGATACAGTTTTAACGTATGAATAATGAGCCAAATTTTAGCCGCACCTTTCAATATAGAGCCAAAATAGGCAACCTGTATTGTATACTTAGTACTCACTTTTGGAGTTGGGGTCCAACAAAGCAATAAACTCATCTTCAGTCAAAATCTGGATTCCCAACGTTTCTGCTTTTGTTCGTTTTGATGGGCCCATTTTTTCTCCAGCCACCACAAAATCAGTTGATTTGGATATCGAAGAAACCGAAATTCCACCCAGACTTTCTATTTTAGCTTTGATTTCAGTCCTCGAAAACTGATGAAACACACCAGAAACAATCATTTTCTTTTGATAAAAAGGATGATTGGTGTTACTGATTTCTTTTAGCTCTTCAATTTCTAAACGTAAACCTAGATATTGAAACTCTTTCATAAGTTTGATGTTGGTTTCATTGCGTATCCAATCGAAAATCGTTTTCGCTGAGATTTCACCAATATCATCAATATTCATCAAGGTTTCTAAATTTGTTTGACTTAGATTTTCAAAATTTTTGAATTGTTTTGCCAATAGTTTAGCCGTGCGCTCGCCTACATGTCGGATACCCAGGGCGAATATAAGTTTTTCAAAAGCTTGTTGTTTCGAAGCTTCAATGCTGGTTAAGATATTGTGAACCGATTTTTCTTGCAGACTGATTTTTTTTCGATTTTCAAGCTCCAAACCATCACCAGACACATATTTACTCAGGCCAACAAGTTGTTCTTTTTTGGTTTCGAGATAGTATAAATCAACAGGTGTTTTGAGTAACTTGCTCTCAATCAACATCCTGATACGCTCTGTTCCCAAATGCTCAATGTTCATTGCTTTTCTTGATACAAAATGTTCTAATCGGGCTAAAATTTGAGGAGCGCAGTGTTCTGAATTTACACAATAATGATTGGCTTCGCCTTCTTTTTGTATCAAAACATCTTGACATTCAGGGCAATAATCAATGTGTCTAAAGGCTTTGGATCCACTTGTTCGTTTTTCTTTAGCTACGCTAATAATTTTCGGAATAATTTCTCCGCCTTTTTCAATCCAAACCCAATCTTGCTCATGCAAATCTAATTGTTCAATAATTTGAGCATTATGAAGTGAAGCTCTTTTGACAACCGTTCCGCCAATATGAACAGGTTTCAAATTAGCAACTGGCGTTATTTTTCCTGTCCTACCAACCTGATAATCAATAGATTTGATTTGAGTAAGTTGCCGCTCCGCAGGATATTTATAAGCCATTGCCCAACGTGGCGATTTTGAGGTTGAACCCAATATTTTTTGATCAGCCAGTGCATTGACTTTCACAACAATGCCGTCAATTTCGAAATTAAGTTCTTGCTTTTTGCTTTTCCATTTTTGAATATACGCCCAAACCGCTTCCATCGATGGGCAAATTTCAAAAGTATTTGGAATTTTAAAGCCTGCGTTTTGGCAGAGTTTTAAGTTATCGGCATGGGTTTCGCTAAGTTCTTCTTCGCTATGTAGCGAATACAAAAAACAGTCTAAAGTTCGAGCGGCTGTTTCCGAACTATCTTGCAGTTTTAAAGTTCCGGCCGCCGTATTTCTTGGATTTGCAAAAGCATCTAAACCTTGATTTGTTCGTTCAATATTGAGTTTTTCAAACTCATCTAAAGGCATAATAACTTCACCTCTAATTTCGAACGTTTCGGGGAATTGAAAACCTCTTAAAGTCAGTGGAACTGAGGCTATGGTTTTGATATTTTCTGAAATTACATCTCCTTTGGTGCCATCGCCACGTGTGGTTGCCGAGACAAATTCGCCGTTTTGGTATAATAAACTAACCGCTGCGCCATCATATTTTAGTTCGCAAACATATTCAATAGCTGATTTTCCGGTCAGTTTTTTAACACGCTCATCAAAATCTTCTAAATCTTCTTTGCTATAAGTGTTGGATAAGGACAGCATCGGATAAAGATGTGTTCGGCTCTCAAACCGTTTGCTTATCGAACCGCCAACGCGTTTGGTTGGCGAATTTTCTGAAGCAAATTCTGGATAGTGTTCTTCTAAATCTTGTAGTTGTTTTAATTTTTTATCAAAATCAAAATCCGATGTAAGCGATTGATTTAAAACGTAATAAGCGTAATTGTATTCTTGAAGTTCTTTACTTAATTCCTTTATTTGTTCCTTTATTTGTTGTTTCGCAGATGGTTTCATTTTCGGTGAAAGTTGAGATTAGAATTAAGTATTTTGAGCAAAAAATGATTGCCAATATCTGCCCAGACTCATTACGTATAGGTTTTGTTTGGCAAATCGATTTTATTGAGCTAGCTGATAGTCTTGAATTAAAAGACTTGCCGAAAGGTTTAGCTTATTTGTTAGATTACGAACCATATCAATTGTCA
Source organism: Flavobacteriales bacterium (assembly GCA_049609625.1). Taxonomy (GTDB): domain Bacteria; phylum Bacteroidota; class Bacteroidia; order Flavobacteriales; family CAJXXR01; genus JBMYYR01. The sequence continues at coordinate 22,900 of JBMYYR010000006.1, forward strand.
ATTTTCTTTTTCTATTTAAAATTTCAGAAACTCTACTTTTTCCGCCTATTTCAGAAATCAAATCAACTTGTTTTAATTGCATTTCTTCCATTCTTATTTTAATGGCTTCAATAGGATCAGGAGCTTCAATAGGGTGATACTTCTGTTCGTATTCATCAATTAGTAAACCTAATATATCTGCCTCATCACTTTCTTTAGTACCAATCTTTGCATCAAATATTTTTTCAAATCGATCTAATGAAACTTGGTAATCTGAGTCTGTTTTTATTGGTTTAATATCCATAGCTTTTAATTTATACTGTGTCTGCGTTTATTTTATCATATTCTGAGTGAGTTCCTATAAAACGAATAAAAGCCCATTGCTTTTCGAAATTGAATCTAACTATTAGTCGATATGAATTCCCTTTAATATTAAAAACAATCCGTCCATTTTTGAGAATACTAGCATTTGCATAAGTTGTCTTAACATCGTTTGGCGTTTTCCAACTAGAACCCATTGCAGTATCATACCAAGTTTTTAAATACTGTTCAGAATCAGCGTGTTTTAACCAATATGCTCTTAACGTACTTTTTGCAAATATTCTTTTCATTGTACGACAAAACTAACTAAAAAGTTCTATATTTGAGAACTTTTGATTGAGAATTATTGACTCTATGTTGAATGCTGTGGGTAAACGCACAACATTTATGTACAAAAACACGACGTGTAAGGTAGTGAGTTTGATGCAAGAAAATTCTTAGGTCTAGCTAGCGCACGAATATCCCGCTCCGCTGGAGCTAATCTTAAATCAATACACTTTATTTAGAATCTAAATGGCTTTCGAGAACCCTGACCTATTTTTAAAAGGCATTAAAATCGTAAGGAAACCTTTTGAAATGGCTTAGCTCATGCGATAGCATGAGATTCAGCCATTGAACTTAGGTTTTGTCTAGGTTTTGATGTGTTTTAAAAATCAGTCTTGAATTTTCTTTGTTTCCGTTTCTTTGCTTCAAGGCACCCGAGTGAAACGAACTGATGAACTCAAAAAAAATAAACAAAAGTGAATAAAGAAATGAAAATCATAGCGATAGCGTCGAAATATAATAAAAGTCTTACGTCGAACTCACGTTAATCTAGAAGCTCGTATTTGCCAAGCCCTCGTCTTGTTGCTTTGATTTTTGGATTTTTTTCCAAAGTGCATCTTTCAGTTCAACCAAGCCATCAGATGCCACAGAAGAAATAAATAAATAGTCTACATGTTCAGGGCATTCTGCCTGCAAGGCCTCTTTCAATTCGTCGTCCAACAAGTCAGCTTTGGTAACCGCCAACAGCATTTCTTTGTCCAACAATTCTGGATTATAAGCTTTGAGTTCGTTTTCTAACACTCGAAATTCTTCCAAAATCAGCTTACTATCCGCCGGCACCATATAAAGTAATACCGCATTTCGTTCAATGTGTCTTAAGAACCTGAATCCCAATCCCTTACCTTCGCTTGCGCCTTCTATAATTCCAGGAATATCTGCCATTACGAAGGATTGATGTTGCTCACGGTATTTCACCACACCCAAATTTGGCTGAAGGGTGGTAAAGGCGTAATTAGCAATTTTTGGCTTTGCAGCCGAAAGTACACTCAATAAGGTCGATTTTCCAGCATTGGGAAAACCAACTAAACCAACATCGGCAAGAATTTTGAGCTCAAGAATATTCCAGCCTTTTTGTCCTGCCGTTCCCGACTGAGCATAGCGTGGCGCTTGATTTGTCGATGTTTTGAAATGATCGTTTCCACGGCCTCCAAGTCCGCCATAGCGTAAAATTTGCATTTCGCCATCTTCCTCAATCTCAAAAATAACCTCGCCTGTTTCCTCGTCTTTGGCAATTGTACCGATTGGTACATCAATCACTTCATCCCAGCCATCAGCTCCAATTTTTCGGTTAGAACCGCCATTGTCGCCATAGCCTGCTTTGATGTGTTTTCGAAATTTTAGAGGCAAAAGCGTCCACATATTTTTATTACCTCTCAGGATAATATGTCCACCTCTACCGCCGTCTCCGCCATCAGGACCGCCTTTTGCGTCTTCTTTGCTACGCATAAAATGCGACGAACCAGCGCCACCATTTCCTGCTGCACAGAAAATCTTAACGTAGTCAATAAAATTTGATCCTTCTACAGACATGGTGTTTTAGTTTAGGCTAGAAATACAGTTGATGAGCCGCTCGGTAATGTCTTCCACAGTGCCGAGGCCGTCAACGGCGTGGAATTTATCTTGTTTTTCGTAAAATTCTTTGACAACGGCTGTTTCTTGGTTATACACATCGAGTCTATCTTCAATAACCTCTTGATTGGCGTCATCGGCTCTTCCGCTCGATTTTCCTCTTTCCAACAGTCGGTCAATCAACTCTTGTTTTTCGACTTCAAGTGCCACCATAGCGTCAATTTTCATGTCTTTTTTAGCCAAAAACCGATCCAGAGCTTCGGCCTGCACAGTAGTTCGCGGAAAACCATCAAAGATAAAACCATTTGGGCTTTTGGACTGATTTACAGCATCTTGAAGCATATCAATCGTTACTTCATCGGGCACAAGTTGTCCTTTAGAAATGTAAGATTTGGCCAACTTACCTAGAGCTGTGTCTTCTTTCATGTTGAAACGAAAAATATCTCCAGTAGACAAGTGAGTTAATCCAAAGTGTTTGACCAATTGTGCTGATTGAGTGCCTTTTCCTGCTCCAGGAGGGCCAAATAATACGATATTCAACATGATGTGTTTGATTTTTTTTGAGACTGCAAAAGTACAGTTTTTTTATGGGAGCTTCAAGGCTTGTGCAAAAAAGCTAGGCGAATTAAGTTTATCGAAGGTTTTGGCTCGAAAAATTAGGTTTTGAACAGCTTTGAGCAAGCTGATTTATAGATTTAGAAAGCATTTCAATTTCAACATCATTGTTATTTGAAAGCCGCTCAATATGTGCAAAAGCCGCTTTTATTTGGTCGATAAATTCATCAGAAACAGAGGGGAAACAATATAAATAATCGAAAGAGAAGTTGAATTGAAGTGTTTTTAGAAGATGAAAAAACACAAATTCAAATTCATCTTTTGATTTGATTTTGAATTGTTTATGAAATTGAAGGTCGGTATTGCTGTTTAAAAACCAAAGTTCAAAACCATCAAGTTCTTGATTCAGTATCAGCTTTCGTTTATTGGCCAAAGCCGAATAATCCATTTGGAAAAGGTGATAATCGCTGTATAAAAAATCAATAGATTTTCCAGAAAAGTGCTGATTCAACATAGTGTAAACTGCTTTCGGCATCACAAATACATGTTGAGCTTTCCATTGCGGATGCTGATTCACGAGAAGTTGTTCTTGTTCTGCATTAAAAGGAATCTGAAGGCTTGCTAATGCGTTTAACTCATCTTTGTTTTCAACATGTTTAGGAATCCAAAAAGAGGCCGTGTTTACAAAAACCTGACAGTTTTCAAATCGACGTTGTAAAAACGATTGCGTATTGAGGTATTGGCTCAAAACCAAATCTAAATCTGATTCATCAGCCTGAACAACATCTGAAAAGCAGAGGGTTTGATTGTGTTTTAAATGCACAAAAACACAAAATCCATCCGACAAAAGCCGAATGGATAGCGTGAATTGATCTCCTTCTTTTTCGATAAAGTCGGGAGTTAAATATGTGTTTTTACCAGTTTCCATTGAGGTTTACGGCGTCCATGCTTCCTAAAATTAAATCTTGACCTTGCATTTTGACGTAACGTTCGTCAAGTCCTTTTAGAAGTTCAGATTTTGGTGCTTTAAGTTCTAACACAGGGAAAAAGTTTGATCCTTTTTTTAGTTTACCTGCCTTCATTTTAAAGGTTTTACCTTCCGTAAACGGAATGATTGGCAAGTCTTTCAGTTCGGCATCAGAACTAAAAAGCGAATCTTTTATTGAGCTATACCCTAAAGTATCAGTCAGAATTTCAAATTTTTCTACCTTTTCTTTAAACACTTTGTCAATCACAATATAAGATGTGTCTCGCTTTGAAGTCAATACAAAATCTGCGGTGTCTACGTGTCTGATTAATTCATCAAATGTTTTAGCAAATCTATTGTTTCCTTCTCTGAAAGCCAATTGAGCTTCTTTGATTTTTAACATTTTAGCCTGAGCTGCTGTATAGCGTTCGGTGCTTTTTTCTTCAAAAATTAGTGGTTCTTGAATAGAATCATAAAGCATTTTTGCTAAGAAAAGGGCTACGGCCAAAAGAACAAGTCTGATAATGTATTTCATCGGTTTTTTAGTTTTTAGTTTTTTGGAGACTTGCCAAATTTATTGAGTTAAAACGAAACATGCAACACTTAGAGGTTTTTTTTGCTTTGAATGTATTATTTTTTTTGAAACTTAAGCTCTTTTCAGCTTTTTTTCAAGCCTCATAAGTCAAGTTTCAGGATTTCATTTTCGTTATTCCAGGCTCGATCTACAACAACATCTAGGCGTATGTTTTTTGAGCGGTTACTTCGTGTAAATAATTATTTTTTTCAACTACTTCGTTCGCCTCAATTCAAAATTTGAACCCAAATACACCTGTCTCACTTTTGGATCTTTTACAAGTTCTTCGGGCACACCTTCTCTCAGAATTGTGCCTTCGTGGAGCAAATAGGCTTTGTCTACAATCGATAAGGTTTCTTGTACGTTGTGGTCGGTAATCAAGATGCCAATATTTTTTTTAGTAAGCTGTTTTACAATACTTTGAATATCTTCTACAGCTATTGGATCTACGCCAGCAAAGGGTTCATCGAGCAAGACAAATTTTGGATTTACAGCCAAGGCGCGCGCAATTTCTGTTCGTCGGCGCTCGCCGCCCGAAAGCACTTCTCCTTTGTTGGTTCTGATGTGTGTGAGTCCAAATTCTTCTAAAAGTTTTTCGGTACGTTCGTGTTGTTCTTTTTTGCTAAGATCGGTGAGTTCCAAAACTGCTTTTATATTGTCTTCCACACTAAGTTTTCTGAACACACTGGCCTCTTGTGGCAAATAGCCCATGCCTAGCCGAGCGCGTTCATACATGGCCTTGTCGGTAATGTCTATATCATCCAAAAAAACTTGTCCGCTAGTCGGATTCACAAGTCCGACAATCATGTAAAACGAGGTGGTTTTTCCGGCGCCATTTGGACCTAAAAGTCCGATAATTTGACCTTGTTCTACTTCTATCGAAACATCTTTTACGACACGTTTTGCGCCATAGGATTTCACTAAATGATGAGCACTTAATTTCATGCGTTTTTCAATGTTCTTTTGGCAATCAGGATGCCTAATTCATATAATAACCAAACGGGAAGAGCAACCAAAACCTGACTTAAAAAATCGGGAGGTGTTATGATAGCTGCAAAAACTAAAGTAGCTACAAAGGCGTGTTTGCGGTATTTTCGCATGCCTTCGGGTGTAATGATGCCTAGTTTTGCTAAAAAATATACAATAATGGGCAATTCAAACATCAAACCACAACTTAGCGCCAGATTGCTGACCATACTAACGTAGGAATTGAGCGAAACAATGTTTTCTACTAAGTTGGATACTTGAAAAGTGCCAAAAAAATTGACAGCTAGCGGAATGATAACATAATAGCCAAACAGCACACCTATAAAAAAGGTAAGGGTGGCCAAAACAATAATCCATTTAGAATACTTTTGTTCGGTGGTTTTGAGCCCAGGAAGAATGAATTTCCAAAGTTCCCACAATATATAAGGAAAAGAAACGATGAATCCGATAATGAAAGAAGCCCACATGGAGGTTGTGAATTGTCCTGCCATTTGAATACTTTGGAGCTTTAGGTTTTGATCTTCTATACAAAGACTTTCATCCAAACCAAGCGTATGCGAGAGCCAACACAAGGCTTTGAAGGTTGCAAAATCGGAGTGCGAACTTGCTAAAATAACTTCTGTAAAGAGCCAGTCTCGAAAAACGAATGCAAAAATAGAGCAAAGCAAAAGCGCAAACATAATCCGAAATAGATGTTTCCGCAAGACTTCGACATGGTCCAAAAAATTCATTTCTTTATCTTCTTCCATTTTGTTTTAGGCTTTTTTTTTAGATGATACCTTCTTTCAAAATATCGTGAAGATGGACAATGCCACAATAGGTCTCGTTGTCCAAGACCAAAACTTGGCTAATATTGTGTTTTTCCATCAGTTCGAGAGCTTCTGCTGCCATCGCCGAAAGTTGAATGGTTTTTGGCCCAGCACTCATAATGTCTTTGGCTTTGAGCTGATTCCAGTCATTGTCAGACTCCAACATCCGACGAATGTCGCCATCGGTAACAATGCCTTCAATGCTGTTGTTGTTTAGAACTGCCGTAGCGCCTAGCCGATGTTTTGAAATATTGATAATCAAATCTTTAAGGTCAGTTTCGGTGTCAACAAAAGCTTTACTTTCGGCGTCTATCAAATCCTCTACGCGAAGATAGAGGCGTTTGCCGAGTGCGCCACCAGGATGGTATTTTGCGAAATCTCTATCCGAAAACTGAGCTGCTTTTAGCAAGCAAATTGCCAAGGCGTCGCCCAAAACGAGCTGAGCTGTGGTGCTGGTGGTTGGTGCCAAATTGTTCGGACAAGCTTCTTTTTCTACAAAAGCATGAAGAATATAATCACTTTTCTCACCTAAATAGGAGTTTTTATTGGCCGTGAGCCCAACCAACGCATTGCCCATGTTTTTTATTAAAGGTACAAGCACTTTGATTTCTGGTGTGTTGCCGCTTTTAGAAATGCAAATAACAACGTCGTTGGTTTGCACCATACCCAAATCGCCGTGAATGGCATCGGCGGCGTGCATAAAAATAGCTGGCGTGCCGGTAGAGTTCATGGTTGCTACAATTTTGTTGGCAATAGCCGCACTTTTTCCGATGCCCGTTAGCACCACCCGACCTTTAGAATTGTGGATGGTTTGAACAACAGCAGCAAAGTCTTCATCCAAAAAAGTAGCGAGATATTCAACAGCTTTTGCCTCTTCAAAAATGACGTTTTTACCCTGTTGAATGATGTCTTCGATTTTTAACACTTTATTTTTTGTTGTAAATTAGATTTTAATTGTATTTTAGTAGCTCAAACTAAAAGAGAAAATTGAGTTGAGTTTTGAGGTCAAAACAGTCCGCAAAACAAAGCTCTACAAACGAGCAAACAAAGGTAATTGATTTTTGCCAATTTGCTCGGAATTTTGATACAGCAAAAAAATGATTAAAGAAAGTTTAAAAAAGTATTTTGGCTTCAGCACCTTCAAAGGCAACCAAGAAGCTATTATCCAGAGTCTTTTAGACAAAAAAAACACCTTTGTTATTATGCCAACAGGTGGTGGAAAATCCTTGTGTTATCAACTGCCTGCGCTGATGAGCAAAGGGACGGCAATTATTGTGTCGCCACTTATTGCCTTGATGAAAAACCAGGTAGATGCCATCAGAGGCCATGTTGGCAGAAACGATGTGGCACATGTTTTAAATTCTTCGCTCAACAAAAGAGAGATTGAAGAAGTGAAGAACGACATCCGCTCCGAGCGAACAAAACTGCTTTATGTAGCGCCAGAATCGTTGATTAAAGAAGAATATGTTGAGTTTTTGCAGCAATGCACCATTTCTTTTTTCGCCATTGATGAAGCGCATTGTATTTCTGAATGGGGCCATGATTTTAGACCAGAATACAGAAATTTGAACAAAATAATGGGAAAAATTAGCGATGTAGCCTGTATTGCCCTAACAGCTACGGCGACTCCAAAAGTTCAGGAAGATATTCAGAAAAACTTGGGCATGACGAGTGCCAATGTCTTTAAATCGTCGTTTAATCGATCGAATTTATTTTACGAAGTGCAACCCAAAACGGATGTACTAAAAGGTATCATCCATTTTATAAAACGCCACGAAGGCAAAACAGGCATTATATATTGTCTGAGCCGAAAAAAAGTAGAAGAAATAGCTCAAACCCTACAAGTAAACAACATCAAAGCCTTGCCCTACCATGCTGGTTTGGATTCGGGCACGAGAGCAAAATATCAAGATGCGTTTTTGCAAGAAGGCGTTGACGTTATTGTGGCAACCATTGCTTTTGGAATGGGAATCGACAAGCCAGATGTACGCTTTGTTATCCATCATGATATTCCGAAAAGCTTGGAAGGCTATTACCAAGAAACTGGGCGAGCAGGACGAGATGGCGGCGAAGGCCATTGTTTGACCTTCTACAGCTATAAAGACATCGAAAAACTCGAGAAATTTATGCAAAACAAACCTGTTGCCGAACAAGAAGTTGGTCGACAACTGTTGTTGGACACCGTTTCTTATGCCGAATCGGCGGTGTGTCGACGTAAGTTTTTGCTCTATTATTTTGGAGAAGAGTTTGACGACAGTAATTGTAATGAACTTTGCGATAATTGTAAACATCCGAAAACTCGAACCGAAGGAAAAGAAGATGTTAGAGCGATTCTAAAAGCGATCGACGAAACAAGTCAGCAACTGAAAAGTAAAGAGATTTCGGCTCTTATTATGGGACAATCTACCGTTTTGCTAAAAGATTTTAATTTGAATCAGCTCGAATCTTATGGCTATGGAGAAGACAAAGATTCGTATTACTGGAACGGCCTGATTCGTCAATTGATGGTTTCTAAACTGATTATCAAAGAAATTGAAAGTTACGGCGTGCTCAAGCTTACCGAAGCCGGCAAAGCCTTTTTAGAAAAACCAACATCGTTTTTGATTACCGACAGTCATAATTATGAACTGACTAGCTCACCGGCAGATGGCGGCGGAAAATCGACCTTCGACGAACTCCTCTTTAAAGCCCTAAGAGACCTCAGAAAAAAAGTTGCCAAACAAAAACAATTGCCAACCCATGTTATTTTTCAGGAAAATTCGCTCGAAGAGATGTGCTTTCAATACCCAACCACGCTTGATGAACTGACCGAAATCAATGGGGTTGGAAGAGGAAAAGCTCAAAAATTTGGACGCCCATTCATTGAATTTATCAAAACCTATGTTGAAGAAAACGACATCGAACGACCAAAAGAAATGGTAGTTAAGTCGATTGTCAACAAATCGAAACTAAAAGTCTATTTAATAAAAGCCACCGACCGAAAGGTGTCCATTGAAGACATTGCCAAATCTCAAGGTATTAGTTTTGATAAAGTACTTGAAGAATTTGAACACATCGTGCATTCGGGCACCAAACTAAACCTCGATTATACCATGCACAATATTTTGGACGAAGAGGCGATTGAAGATATTATGGATTATTTTATGGAGTCGGAAGACGATTCGATAGCCTCGGCTTATGATGAATTTGATGGCGATTTTAATGAAGAAGAATTGCGGTTGGTTCGTCTAAAATTTATTTCCGAAGTAGGAAACTAAGCGTAAAATCTGTTGTGTTGGCAGGGTTCAAAATTCAATACGTTAAATGGATAATTATCTTGAAATCATATAACAAATGTATTTTTTTCGAGAGCATCTAGATTAATTATTCTCAGATCACAATACAACGAAGCCAAAACATAACAAAAAAACCTTTGCGAACCAACACAAAGGTTTTTTTTGAAGTCGGGATGACAGGATTTGAACCTGCGACCCCACGCCCCCCAGGCGTGTACGCTACCAGACTGCGCCACATCCCGAATGTGGAGTTTTGAAGTCCCAAAAGTAAAACTAATTTACCGAACATTCAAACCAAAAAAGTGATTAATCATGACCCAAACCCAATGCTCGAAAACATGCGAATTGAGGTCTGAAAAAGACTACAATACCTTTAACTTAACTCAAACGCCTTGATGTTGAGTCTACAAAGTTATTTTTTTAACAAGACCATAACTGACTGGATTTCATTAGATTACTTTAGTTTATTGATTTTGATTCTGTTAATATCTTACCTACTATGGATTTATCTTTTTTTGTATCGGAAGTCTCATTTTGGGCGAGAACTAAAATTAGATTCCAAGAGCATCCCTGGTATTTCTGTTGTTGTGGCGGCAAGAAATGAAGCCGAAAACCTAAAACGGCTAATCCCCGAATTACTCAAACAAGATTATCCGTGTTTTGAGCTGATTGTTGTCAACGATCGATCGTCAGACCAAACAGAGCGCGTTATAAAACAGTTTCAAGACAGCGACGCTCGCATACGCTACTCCGCAACGCCTCAGGAAGAATTTAGCGGCATGTTTTTCGGGAAAAAACTTGCCTTAAGCATCGGTATCAAAACTGCTAGTTACGAAAATTTACTTTTTATTGACGCTGATTGCCTACCCAGCTCCGAGCAATGGATTAGCAAGGTTGCGCCCCAATTTGAAGAGGCAAATATGCTGGTTATGTTGGGCATGTACCAACAAACTGGTGGATTTCTGAATCAAATGCAATGTTTTGAAAGTTTTCGGATTGCACTCAATGCAGGTGCTTTTACATCCAGAAATAGAGCATTTATGAGTGTGGGGCGCAACTTTGCGTATCGTAAATCGGTTTTTTATCAGCTTAATGGCTTTAGTCGGCATATTCAATTACGCTCAGGCGACGATGATTTGTTTCTTCAAGACTATCAGAATCAAAATAACTCAAGGATTAAAACGTTTTATCAAGCGGAAGCCAAAACTATTTCGATTGCCGAGTCGACTTTTCGGGACTGGTTCAATCAAAAACGTCGACATGTATCGACCGCTGCTCGCTATCCAAAAACGATTTTATTTAGACTGTTTATCAATGACTTAAGTCATTTATTTTTTTTCTTTGGCTCTCCTTTCTTGTTCTATTTCAGTCCGCTCAATTTGGCTTGCTCTAGTTTTATCTACGGAATAGTTTTAGCCATAATATTGTGGCGCTGGAGACAACTTTCAAAAGCTTGGAAAGAGAAAATATCGCTAATTCTACTCCCTTTCAACTTCCTTTGTGTAGCTTTGTTTCAGGCTGCGGTTAGCCTTTCGGTATGGAAAAATCAACCAAAAAACTGGACAGGAAACTAAAGATGCAAGAACAAGAACATATTTGGATTCGCCAAGCCCAAGCAGGAAATCAACAGTCGTTTTATTTGTTGATGGGAAAATTTTGGGACCCGTTGTTGCTACACCTCAATGTTAAATTTCCGAAAAGCAAGGACAATGAAGATATTTGCATTATTGCGTTCACGAAAGCATTTCGCAACATCAAACAAATGGATACCCAATTTGCATTTTCGACCTGGTTATTTACGATTGCCAATCATACCGCCATTGACCTTTTTAGGACACAAAAAAAACACCTTTCGGCTAGCTGTATTTCTCACGAAAAAGTCGAGTGTTTGATGAGTCATATTCCTTGCCCGAACAACAACCCCGAACAAGCACTTATTGTGAAACAAAACATCAATCAGTTAATGCTTTTTCTTGACACCATGAAACCTCAATACAAAACCATTCTTGAACTCAGATACCTTAAAGATTTAAAAATCAAAGATATAGCATCAGAACTCAATCTGCCTATCGGTAGCGTGAAAGCAAACCTGAGCCGTGCCCGAACCATTTTAATCAGTAGTTTGGGAGAGGCTTATCACTAAATTTTATGAAAAGAATAGAACACTACTTCCCCGAACTTACCGAGCTTCAAAAAGAGCAATTTGAACTACTTTTAGAACTGTTCCCTGAGTGGAACTCAAAAATTAATATGGTTAGTCGAAAGGACATCGACCAGATGGAGATTCATCACGTTTTGCACGCCATGTCAATCTCAAAATTAATCCATTTTAAGGCCGATACTGACGTGTTGGATTTGGGTACTGGCGGAGGGTTTCCAGGCCTACCTTTAGCTATTTTATTTCCCGAAACACGCTTTCATTTGGTAGACTCTATCGGCAAGAAAATCAAAGTAGTAAACGAACTTCAAACAGCCTTGGGACTCAAAAATGTACTTGCGCAGCACAAGCGAGCCGAAGAATTAAACAAAACATTTGATTTTGTTATCAGCCGAGCTGTTGCCGATTTATCAAAACTCAAACCTTGGGTAAAAGGCATGTTTAAAAGCCGGAATCAGCATCACTTCAAAAATGGATTATTGCTTCTGAAAGGTGGTGATTTAACAAAAGAGCTCGAGCCTTTTGGCGACAAACCAAAGGTTTATGATATTTCTGAATTTTACTCGGAAGCCTATTTTGAGACAAAAAAAATAGTCTATATGCGGATGAAGAATTAAAAAGATAAGCGAGAAAATGAACAAATGCCCGAGCATTTTCACTTATCTTCGCCTTTTCTGTTTCAAAAAAAACTCTAATGAATTATCGACATTTACTTTTAATTTTACTTAGTCTTTTTGGGCTACAAGTACTGGCACAAGTAACTTTGGTGAAAGGAAAAGTACTGGACGCCAACACCAAAGAACCTGTTCCGTTTGCCAATGTGGTGTTCAAAAACTCATCTATCGGCACGATTACCAACATCAATGGTCAGTTTGAATTTCAGACCTCCTCTATGCCACGAGCCATTACAGCAAGCTTTGTGGGTTTCAAACCAAAAACGCTTGCCGTAAAACCTGGAGAACGAAATAACTTAACAATTTTATTAGAGGAAAATTCAGAGGTTCTTGGCGCCGTAAAACTTGTGTCTAAAAGACGAAAAAAAGAAAAAAGCGATAGCCCTGCCGTCCAAATTATGAAACAAGTTTGGAAGCATAAAAAAGAAAATATTGCCTCAAATTTTGATGTATTAAGCTACCAACGTTACGAGAAATTTCAGCTTGATCTAAATAATTTCAAAGAACAATTTACGGACAAAAAATTGATGGAAAACCTTCAATTTATTTTTGAATACGCCGACACGTCTGAACTAAACGGGAAAACATCTTTGCCCGTACTGATCAATGAGTCGATTTACAAACATTTTAACGCCTCCAATCCACGCGTAAACAAAGATATTTTGATAGCCAATCAAATTTCAGGATTCCGAGACAATGTCAGCGCAAATGCGGTTTTGCAATCTGCCGATTTTGATTTTGACATTTATGACCCTACCATTACCATTTTTGATCGACCTTTTGCTTCGCCGCTCGCCTCCACCGCGCAAATAAATTATCATTACTACCTAAAAGACACAATTCAGGAAAATGGCGTCAACAAATTCCATCTTCAATACATTCCAAAACGTGCGCACGAACTAACCTTCATTGGCGATATTTGGGTTGACGAAGCTCAATGGGCTGTTGAAAAAATTAAGATGCGTATTGTGAAAGACGCCAACATCAATTTTATTTCAGATTTAATTGTAGATCAAGAATTTACATTTAATGAAGAGAGCAAAAAATGGTTAATTTCTCGAGACTATATGGCCATGGATATTTCGATTCTGAACCTAAAAGAAGAAATAGGTTTTTTTGGTCATCGAACCTACGTCTATTCCGACTATCGCTTTGACAGATACTGGACCAAAGATCAGCTCGATTCGCTAGAAGATATGGGTTTTGAAGGCCCAAGAACACAAAAAAAATACATCAATACTCATCGGACAGAAAAATTATCAGAAAGCGAAAATGGCATTTACACCATGATTGACTCGGTTGCAACAACCAAAGAATTTAAAGCTTTCGACAAACTGACCTATGTGGCCACCTCGGCCTATTTGCCTATAGGCGAATATTTTGAACTTGGGCCTTTATGGAATTTTTATTCCAAAAATACCATCGAAGGAAGTCGTCTGTTTGTTGGCGGAAGTACTGCTTTTCGCGGTTGGCGAAACTTTAGAATAGATGGACATTTGGCTTATGGTCTAAAGGATGAAAAACTAAAGTATCGGCTTGATTATCGGCGAATTGTAAATCCAAAAAACTTCCATTTGTTGGGTGTTCAGATAAAGAACGACGTCGAAAATCTTTCTCAAATTCGAGCCTCAAAAATAAGTTCGAGCAGCATTTTTGCTACCTTACTTTCTTCTTCGCCCGTCTCAAACTTAAGCTCATCCCAACAGCTAACCTTCTATTCTTTTAAAGACATCGGTCGAAAATTTAAGTTCAATTCTCAATTTTCTATTATCAAATATGGTGAATTAGGCGATTTGAAATTCGACTTTTTGGACGATACCGGAAAAACTCACATCAAAACCTCTGAACTGAATTTAGGTTTGGTCTACGACTACAACCCAATTTATATGAGGGAACGCTCGGCGCATCGGAAACAAATATTTGCAAAAAACAAATACCGCGTACAACTAAACGGCGTATTCGGAATTTCCGATTTATTCGATGGAGACTATGACTATCAACGCTTTAAACTAAGAGTCAACGGTCGCCAAACCGTCGGTATTTTAGGTCGGTTGGTCTACCAGATCGAAGCAGAGCGCATCCTCGGCGACGTGCCCTACATTCTGTTGTATGCTGCGCCAGCCAACGAAACACGCATCAACAGCCTGTTTAGCTACTCTTTATTGAAAAATTATGAATATTTATCCGATAAATACGTGAGTGTATTTGCCGAACAACATCTCGAAGGTTGGGTGTTTAACCACATTCCTTTACTCAAAAAACTAGATTTTAGAGAAGTCGTTACCTTCAAAGGGCTTTACGGCACCTTGGACAACAAAAACAAAACTCAAACCATTGACGGCGTGCTGATTGACGCTCCAAACAAACCCGGAGGCTATCTAGAGGCTGCTATTGGTGTAGAAAATATTTTGCGATTTTTTAGAGTTGATTACGTGTTTAGACTCAATAGACTGACGAACGAAAGTAAGTATAACCAAGGTTGGCGACTATCTTTCCAGTTTAAAATTTAATGACGTGCTATTTTTTTTGAATGAACATCTCATGAATTGGAAAAATATGCTATAACTTGAATTCAAGAACACACAACAGAACAAACATAGATATATGATTACAACTAAGTTAATCCGTTACCTCAAGCTTAGTTTGGTTTTGATTTTAATGAGCCTCAGCCTGCCAAGCTGCACTAGTCAAGCTCAACCAAACCAACACCTAAAAAGTAAAGTCAAAGCTCTACCCAAATTGAGCTATCAATATACGTTTGGAGGGCGCGGAAGAACACGTTCGGTAAGGTTTAAAACAGATTTACAATCTACACATTTTAAGAACGCTACCTTGGTCGTCGACACGTTTCGGCTTGAGCTTAAAGCAAAAACCAAAGGCGATATGCCATATCTTGAAGCACACTATCGCCAGACGAAAGCTCATCGAGATGATGATTTTGAACCCATTGTTTTGTTTGAAAGACCGAAAACAGCAAGCATTTATATTGAAAGTGATGAAGAGAAACGTATCAACATCAACGCTCATCAACTCAAACAAGAACCCAACATTTACTATCCCTAAAGCACTATGAAAAAATTATTAATCTATAGTTTTGTTCTTGGCTTGGCACTTGCCTTGTCCACTTTGTTTTTCTGTTCAGAAAAAGACAATACATTTTCATCAAGAGCTGATTATGAGCTTTTTGTAAACAGTCAGCCCGCCATAACCAGACCTCCATCTAGCAAAAAAGAAATCAAAAGTCTGGCAAAAAAAGATCGACCTGATTTGGCTGCCGAACTCAATTTCATACAAACCTTAGACCCCCAACTAGGCTACCCAACGCCAGAAGTTTTGGCCGATGTGCTTCATCAATCCAAAACCAAGCGCCTGCATAAAACAAAAGTACAAACCGACACCTTGTTTTGGACAGAGCGTGGCCCAACAAATGTGGGAGGGCGGACAAGAACACTGATGGTTGACCCAAACGACCTAAGCAAACAAACACTTTGGGCTGGTGCCGTTTCTGGCGGATTGTGGAAAAATGAAAACGTGTTTAGCTTTGAAGGTTTTTGGGAAAACGTTAGTGATTTTTGGAGTAGTTTCCCTATTTCGGCCATGACTTATGACCCTTTAAATACTCAAATTTTTTATGTTGGTACTGGCGAAGGATTTTACGGAAGAGCTTCGGTAGGTTCAGGAATTTGGAAATCTAACGACGGAGGCTCAACATGGAATTGGCTAGAAAACACACAAGACATGAACTACGTTTTGGACGTCAAAACACGTGTGGAAGAGGGCAAAACTATCTTGTATGTATCCTCAGGATCATATAGTTACGAAGGATCCACCTTTGGCACAAGCGGTCTGTATAGATCTGCGGATGATGGACTAACGTTTACGGAAGTACTGTCTTCTTCTGGGCAAAGTCTGAGACCTGGACGGATGACTGTTTCGGCGCAAGACACAACACTTTGGATACCGAGCTTGAATGGTAGAATTTATAAATTGGATGCCAGCGAAACAAATGCCACTCTTGTTCACAGTGTCTCAGGACAACGAGTGGAACTAGATGTTTGTCAGGCATTTCCAGATGTCATTTTTGCTGTTTACGAATCCAACAACACGGTCGGGCAAGTGATCAAATCGAGCAATGGAGGGCAAACGTGGCAAACGGTAAACGAGCCTTTAGATCCTGAAAATGGAATTCCGAATAATGATTTTTCTCGCGAGCAAGCTTGGTATGATTTGGTAATCAAAGTAGATCCTCGAGACAGCAATACGGTACTAGCGGGTGCTGTAAATTTGTTTAAAACCACAGATGGAGCACAAAATTGGGAGAAAATTTCAACCTGGTGGGAGGCCGATCCTTCCGAACATTATGTTCATGCCGATCAGCACGAAGCTCTTTTTTTCAACGGCTCGCCCGATACGGTTTTGGTTTCCAATGATGGAGGTGTTTTTCTCACAACCAATTTCACTAACTTAAATCCTGATTTTGAAGCCATCAACTCAAACTACAACGTAACCCAGTTCTATGCCGCCGATTTTCATCGAACCAAAGAGAGGTATTTGGCAGGAGCACAAGACAATGGAACCCAATATTTTAACGGAATTGGAAAAGTAGGAACGAACGAAGTCTCTGGAGGAGATGGCGCCTACTGTTTTTTTGATGATATTGATGATGATTTTATAATAAGTTCCTCACAATACAACCATTACTACATGGGTACACCTGGGTCTATGAGCACTTTATTCGATGGTTCTGGCGGTTCGTTTATCAATGCTTCTGCCTACGACCCGAATCTAAATATTCTCTATACCTCACGTTCAAACACCATTATCAACCGAATATTTACCGACAATACGACGCCTCAGACACTTTACAAACAAAAATATTCAAATGCATCGTATATGGATGTTGCCCCTTTTGACACCGAACGAAGTAATCTCTATGTAGGTACATTTGGTGGGCGTATTTATAAATTTCTAAACGCCAACACTACCAACTTTACAGCCGAAGCTATTCAAGTTTCAGCCATGCCAAACGCAACGGTTTCTGGTATTGATTTTGGAGAAAGCGAAGACGAACTTTTGGTCAGCTTTTCAAATTATGGTGTACAATCCGTGTGGTATACCACCGATGGCGGCGAAACATGGCGTGATATTGAAGGTAATTTACCAAATATTCCCGTGCGTTCATGCCTCTTCAATCCTTTTGATCGTCAGCAAGTCCTGATTGCTACCGAATTAGGCATTTGGTTTTGTAATGATATTCATCAAAACGAACCACATTGGGAGCAAATCAATGATGGCATCCCAAATGTTCGTGTCGATATGTTGAGAGGCGATCGCCAGACGGGAAAAATTTTAGCCGCCACGCATGGTAGAGGACTGTTTACCAGTACGTTTATTGATTTAATTTCTTTTAAATCCCTCCTTAATGCTCCTGTTCTTAGAGCTTGTTTGCCCGAATCTTTTACATTTGAAAGTCAATCTTTGAATCCAGATTCAGTTCGCTGGACTTTTTCTACAGACCAGTACGAAGTCCGCTCTGGAGGATTGACCGAAAACAGCATCGAAGTTGAATTTTTAGAAGCAGGATATCACGAAGTTAAACTTTTAGCATTCGGAAACACAAAAAGAGACTCTTCCTTAGTCAACATCGAGGTTGTAGACAAGAAAAAACCAAAGGTCTTTCGAGACTATGACAACTTAAGCTCCTCAGAAACAGGAGATTATTATTTGTGGTTCAAAAATGGAGTGTCGATTTCTGGCACCAATTCGCCCTATTATACAGCTACCGAACCAGGCTATTATCAGGTTCGTGTAAGCAATAATGGCGACTGTGATTTGCGTTCAGATTCTATTCATATTGAACGATTGGGTAATGGATTTACGTATGAGTTTCAGCTCGATTATTTAGCCACGAACCCTTACCTAACCCTAAGCATCGATGGACTCGAAACCTTTACCTTCAAACTCATCAATATGCAAGGTCAAGTACTTTATGAAACAGCATTTAGCCAGCTACTACAAGTTGACTTAAATTCCTATGCCAAAGGCAATTACATTATTATTGTTGAAGAAAAAGGAAATGATAAATTAGTGTTTAGCCGTAAGATTGTAAGACTTTAACTTGCGGCCAAAACAGAGATAATTTTACCTCAAAATTCTTAGCGAATCCATGGCTTGATGATAGCGTCGGGCATTTCTTTGATGCTCGATGTCGGTTACGGCAAAAGCGTGTCGACCGTCCAAACTAGGATTTGCGCACATATAGATATACTTATGCTTTTTGAGATTCAATACAGCATCAAGATGTTTGATAGACGGAATAGCTATTGGCCCTGGCGGAAGTCCTGTGTGTAAATAGGTATTGTAGGGCGATTCGATTTTGAGGTCTTTGTAGAGTACACGCTTTCGTTTCCGATGCGGGTGTGTTTGTTTGATAACATATAAAATTGTTGGGTCGCTCTGGAGCGGCATACCACGTTGCAGACGATTGTAATATAAGCCTGCAATCGTTGAAAATTCATCCGAAACATAGCTTTCTTTTTTGACAATAGAAGCTAAGGTTGTAACATCTTTCTTGCTCAAATTCAGCTTTTTAGCTTTTGCAATACGCGACGCATTCCAAAAACGTTCATATTCTTCATATAAACGATCCCGGAGCTTACCTGCCGACCAATTCCAATACACTTCGTAGGTGTTTGGAATGAAAATTTGACTAACATTTGCTTTCGTCAATTGCTTGCTCTCAAGAAATTTAGGGTCGTAGATCGCCTGAACAAACTCCGCACTATCGAGCTCCATATTTTTGGCAATAGCTTTGGCTAATTCGCCCAAATGTTCGGCTTCTCGAAACTTTAAGCTTAGAGGTGTTTGATCGCCGATACGCAATTTGTTGATCAACTCGTTGAGATTGGTTTCAGGCTCAATTTCATAACGACCACCATTCACTCGGCTGTCATTATAATTTTTTTGTTCGGCCAAAAAGAGAAACAAAGCTTTATTTTTTATAAGCTCATTTTCATCCAAAATATGAATAACATCTTCAAAAGAAGCGCCTTTCGGAATGGTGATGTATTTGGCTTCTGGGCTTAGTGAAGAATAAATTTGAGTATAAAATTTATATGCCAAAGCCGCAATGCCGAAAAACAGCACGAGCACAAAAACAGTTATTATTTTGTAGGTTTTCATAGCCTAAAATCGTCTTAAAACTAAAATTTATAAAAAAAAACAACAGATGCATAAGCCGGATTCTGTTCACATTTTTCAATGTGCTTCATCATTTATCTAGAATTTTACTCACGTAAAACTTCCATCAATCCACCCTCCAAGATTGGCCGAGTAAGCCTTTCGTAAACCTGTTACGGCCTTGGTATACATGATCTTTCAGCGCATAAGGTTTATCCAGCTCCAAAAATCACTTTTTGGACTGGTGAGCTCTTACCTCACCTTTTCACCCTTATCCCGAAAAACATCAGGACGGTTATTTTCTGCGACACAGCTGTATTTCGAATCCGAAAACCCAAAACCCTTCCCGTTAGGAAGTATGCTACTCTTTGCTGCCCGGACTTTCCTCTTTTTTCTATTCAAAAAAAAGCGATAAAGACATCTGTTGCCCGACAAAGGTAGGGTTTTTCTTATTGAAATTGAATCGAAAAATCGTCTAAAAACAAAACCGCTTCCGATGATTTGGGCATTGCAATATAGATTGAAATTTCGGTAGAATCGCTTTGATGTTCGGCAGGGAAGTCTAAAAAGAGTTCGATATTTTGCCAATCTGTTGAGACTTGCTTTGAGGATTCCAAAGTGTTGACCGTCCACTTTGATTGCTCTTTCACTTTGCTGTGACAAACTAAATTAAAATCAGAAAACTGATCAGATTTTGCCAAAGCTTGTATGCGAATTTGTTTGCAATGTTCAGTGTTTAGCAATCGGCTGAAGGTTTGGCTGTAGATTTGGGTAGAATCCACTTTACAGATATAAGCACGATTTGGGTCGGATGATTTGATCAGGTTTTGAGCTTTGAAATAGACTAAATCAGGTTCAAAATCAGTAAAAAAACTATTTCCATCAGCTTTCCATTCGATGGTTTTGTGCGCTTTCATTAATTCAGATTCTCTTCTGAGGCCCAAAATAGTGTAGTCGGATGTTGAGATGGCCTGACAAACTTGAGTGCGTTTGTTGAACAACGAACGTGTGTCGAATCGGGAAATGAATAAGGCAAGCTGAAAGAAAAAGCCTGAAACTAAAACAGTGATTGTTAGCGTTTTGAGTTTCTCTGAATTTATATTTTGATAACAATAGAATGAATACCAAAGTGCAATCGGGTAGAGCAAATAGAAGGTGTGGGAGCGAGGTTCGGTGATGGAAAATAAGAACGAAGCTCCCGTCAACACTAAACTCAAACCTACAAACCAGCGCACTTTTGTCCAGGATGGCGAGGTGTTTGGTTTGAAGAAGGAATAGATAAAATAGCCAACTTGAAAAAAACTGATGATAAGTAGAGCAATAACAACAGGAATAAGCCAAAGGTATTCGGTTAGAAATTCTATTCTGGAATCGGTATCGGAACCTAAAAATCGAGGAATTTCATAACTCGCAAAGGAGAAAAAACGGAGTATGAGTTTGGGAAACTCCATGCTATTTTCTAGGTTGAATACTAAATTGTTTTCGACGCCACCAGAGCCAGAACCTAAGTGTTTTTGACTAAAAAGCAAGGTCGGAATAAGCGTTGATAAACTAAGTATTGAGCCTAAAACAAAAAAGCCAAAGTTTTTGAAAAGAGCTTTAAGCTTAGTCCGATGAAGCCAGAAAACCCAAGCTAAATAAGGCAGAGTCAAGACCCAAGATAAATGCAATTGCATTATCCAAAACAAAGAAAAACCGAGAAAGAAAAAAGCCAAGTTTGGGCGAAGAAAAGAGGTTTTATAAAAATCACCAAGTTCGATGACGGACACAAAAAACAAAATAGCTCCGATGAGTAAATACGACGGATTTTCGATGTGAGTGGAATAATGTAAACTCCAAGGTGCGGTCAAAATCCAGAGGTAAACCACCCATTTTGGGAGTTTTGGAAAGCGAAAACAAATAAACTTTGCAAAGAATAGTAAAGCCAAAAAACTCAGAATGTTGAGCAGAATATAAGGCGCTTCGGGAATCTCGAACCAAGAAAAAGGCTCGGCAACCAAGAGCCCTTGAAGTCCACCCGGAATCTGACTTTTGCTATAGACTACATCAGGTCCGAAATAAGGAAAGACACCTGTGAGATGACTTTTTAGACCAATCAGATAAATTTGAAGCTCGTCATGAGAGGAAAATTTTGAGAGTCCCATCAAGAATCTGAACGCAAGCAAGAGAAAGCCTATGAAGACTAAATGGAGATTTATCTTTCTTAATCTATTTAAAATCAATGACTTAAATTTTTTATTAGTTTTAGTTTAATCTTCAAATTCATTCTCTATTTACTTTAATATTAAGTATTTATGTTGTTTTTAAGATTCTATAATTTAGAGCATGAAATTAGAATTTTTGGCTTAGGACTTATGTTTTTTGCGTACATTGCTCTCTAATTTTTTACACGTATATTTTAAGCGTACAAAACTACTAAATATTATGTCAAATTTACGCCGTTCGGCTTGGCTTCCGATAACCAAAAAAGAAATGAAACTCCGAGATTGGGAGGCTTTAGATGTGGTTTTGGTTACGGGCGATGCCTATGTTGATCATCCTTCTTTTGGTTCGGCGGTTATTGGTAGAATCATTGAGAGTGAAGGTTTTAGAGTGGGAATTATACCACAACCCAACTGGCGAGATGACGGGCATGAATTTATGAAATTTGGTGCACCAAAACATTTTTTTGCTGTTACTGGCGGCAATATGGATCCGATGGTAAATCATTATACGGCCAACAAAAGACGTCGATCAAATGATGCTTATACACCAAATGGAGAATCGGGTTTTAGACCAGATTATGCGACATCGGTGTATACCAAAAAACTAAAAGAACTCTACCCAGACACACCGATTTTGATTGGTGGAATTGAAGCTTCGTTGCGCCGCGTAACGCATTACGATTATTGGGCAGATGAACTCATGCCATCGATTATGGAAAGTAGCGGTGCCGATTTATTAGTTTATGGAATGGGCGAACAGCCTTTGCGAGAAATTTTGCGTTTACTCAAACGTGGCGTGCCTTTCGAGTCCTTAAAAACCATAAAACAAACGGCTGTTCTTCTAAATCAGGATGAACAAATTCCAAAAAATAAGACCTGGGTAGATCAAGAATTAAATGCTCATGAACTCTGTTTGAGTGATAAATTGGCTTATGCTTCCAATTTTAAATACATCGAACAAGAATCTAACAAAGTGAAAGCCAAACGTTTAATTCAAAACATTGGAGACAAAACTTTAGTCATCAATCCACCTTATGAAACGATGACGGAAAAAGAAATGGATCAGTCTTATGACTTGCCTTTCACGCGTTTACCTCACCCAAAATACAACAAACGTGGAGCAATTCCTGCTTACGAAATGATAAAATTTTCGGTAAACACACACCGTGGGTGTTTTGGAGGTTGTAGTTTTTGTACGATTTCGGCGCATCAAGGGAAATTTATTGCGTCCAGATCTGAAGAATCTATTTTAAACGAACTCGATAAAATTGTCGAAATGGACGATTTTAAAGGCTATCTTTCTGATATTGGTGGGCCTTCGGCGAATATGTATAAGATGAAAGGATACGATCAATCTATTTGCGATCGATGCCAATCGCCATCTTGTATTCATCCTGTGGTTTGTTCAAATTTGGATACGTCGCACAAGCCACTTCTCAATATTTATAAAAAGGTAAACGATCATCCAAAAATCAAAAAAGCCTTTATTGGTAGTGGGATTCGCTATGATCTTTTGACTGAATCTTATAATAAGAAAGGGGAATCGGACGATATGGATCAGTATCTTGAACAAGTGATGAAACACCATGTTTCGGGTCGATTAAAAGTGGCGCCAGAACATACCTCTGATCGAACTTTGAAGCTTATGCGAAAGCCTTCCTTTAAACATTTTCATCAGTTCAAAAAGAAATTTGATCGACTGAACGAGAAGCTGAGCCAGAAACTTCAACTCATCCCCTACTTTATCTCTTCGCACCCTGCCACAGAGCAAGAAGACATGGCAAATTTAGCTGCCGAAACCAAAGAAATGGGATTCCAACTAGAACAAGTTCAGGACTTTACGCCAACTCCGATGACCGTTTCTACAGTCATTTACTATTCTGGTCATCATCCTTATAATCTCAAAAAAGAATATACGCCGAAGACCGAAAAAGAGAAAAAAGAGCAAAATCGATTTTTCTTTTGGTATAAATCAGAAAATCAAGCTTGGATTTCTAAAGTGTTGAAAGAATTTCCTGACTTAAAATCAAGATTGCTAGGCGAGAAAAAAGCGAAGCAACAACCGAAAACTCAACGGGAAATCCGAAATGAAAAACTTAAAAGTAGAAGTAACAAGAAGTGGAAATCGGTGAAGCCTAAGGCGAAGTCGAAACGGTAATTAAGGTGAGTTTAAATGTGTTTTAAACCGCTCAAAATCTGACCAAAATTTTGGGTAAGATTTATTAACCACTTCGGGATTTTTAATATTAATTTTTTCAGGAAACATCAAAACTAATGGCGAAAATGCCATGGCCATTCTGTGATCTTGGTAGGTTTTGATGTCGATTTGATTTTCTAATTTTATAGGTTTTGGAGAAAAATTCAGCTCATCAAAATGTTCAGAAATTTCGATGGTGTTTCCTAATTTTTCAAATTCGGTTTCTATGGCCAAAAGTCGGTTTGTTTCTTTGTAAGCTAAACTTTCTAAACCAGTGAATTGACAGTCTATTTGTAAGATTAAACAAAGTACTAAAAGCGTCTGACAAAGGTCTGGACAAGACGAAAAATCATATTCAAAATATTGAATATTAGCAGGTTGATTAGTCAATTTCAAAATTCCATCATCAAAACTAGAGTCTAAGCCTAAGGTTTTGAAAAGAGAAACCAAAACAGCATCGCCCTGAAGTGAATCTTCATAAAACGTATCAATCTGAATATCAGCCTTGAACACTAAAGCCATCGCAAACCAATAACTCGCCGAAGACCAATCGGATTCTATTTTTGGAATCGAGTTTCCTAATTGAGGATGATCCAAAAGCACAGGAAAAAGTTCAATATTTGGATAGAAATTCAGTAAATCGAGTTGTTCTTTTTGGAGTAAATCCAAAGTCATTTGGATATAAGATTTAGAACCTTGATTGGGATGAATATTTAGCTTGAGGCCTTGATGCATAAATGGCGCAATGAGCAACAAAGCAGAAATAAATTGCGAAGATTTCATTAAAGGTAAATCGAGGTTTTGAAAACTCAATTTAGATGGCGAAATACGCAAAGGTGCAAAATTTTCCTTCTCGATATAATCTATTTTTGCCCCAATAGCTCTCAGTAAATCAACCAATTGCGAAATAGGTCGCTCTTTAAGTCTTGCCGAACCTGTAATCACAATCTTTCGTTGTTCTAAACAGGCCAAAGCGGTCAGAAATCTAAAAGCCGTTCCTGTATGGCCAACGTCCCAAATGTTACTTTTTGAATCTTCTAAAATTCGTCTCAACACCTGAACATCTTCGGCAGAACTTTGATCAGAAAAAGCCAAAGATTCTCCTTTTAAATAACTGATAATCAATTTCCTATTTACAATACTTTTAGAAGCTTCTATGTTGACAACAAAGGGTTTCATCGGAAAATAGATTCTAAAGCTGGTTCTAAATCTTTGGCTAAAACTTCAACATTTTCTTGCGCTTTCCCGATGTGTTTCAATAAAGTCATATTGAGTTTTCCATGCTCATTTTTTTTGTCCTGAGCTATAAATGCTAAAGCTTTGGGATGAGCGTGAGTTCTAAAGTTTTGAATTGGATATACTTTAGGAATTGAGCTTTTAATGTCTTGATATTCAGATTCTTTTAAACCTAAATACTGCATCGAAAGATAAGCTTCGGCAAGCATTCCAAGTGCAACAGCTTCGCCATGAAAAAGTTCTAAACCTTCCTGACTAGCATACGTTTCGAAAGCGTGGGCAAAGCTATGTCCAAAATTTAATTGTTTTCGTCGAGAAGATTCGAATTTATCAGCCAGAACGATTTCAGTTTTAATTTTTAGTGATTCGCCAATATAATAATCCATGTCGTGCTTTCCATTTTTCATGGCTTCCCAATAACTCACATCAGCAATTAAGGCGTGTTTTATGATTTCGGCGAAACCATTTTTATATTGACGTTCAGATAAGGTATCTAAGAATTTTGGAGCTACAAACACAGCAAGTGGATCAGTAAACGTCCCAATCTGGTTTTTAAATCCATTAAAATTTATACCTGTTTTTGAACCCACAGAAGCATCAACCTGAGCCAAAAGTGAGGTTGGGATTTGGATAAAAGACAAACCTCTTTTATAAGTTGAAGCCACAAAAGCGCCCAAATCACAAACCACACCGCCACCTAGATTAACCCAAAGTGTTTTTCTATCCGATTGATTTTCTGTCAATTGACTCCAAATTTGATTAACTACCTCCAAAGATTTTGAGGCTTCTCCTGGTTCTATTTCAATACATTCGGAATCTTGAAGTTCTGGCACTTCTTCTAATAAAATGGGCAAACAATGCTCTAAGGTGTTGGAGTCTGTAAGGATGTAAATCTTAGAAAATGAACTCAATTTACAGTCCAAAACCGATTCAAAAGAGGATAAATAATCGTCGCCTAAAAAGACCTGATGTGTTTGTAAATTGAATTTCATTTGCAGAGTTTTTTTTAGATTAAAGATGCTAGAACAGTATAGCGACACTCTTCTTTTCTTCTTCTTCCGCTCTATTATTTTCAGAATGTCAGTTTGAATACATTTACCAAAGCTCAACGAGTTGAATTAAATCGTTAAGTCTATTTTCGTAATTTGATTTTTCAAACATCATATCCTAATAAAATTCAAAGATAATGTTAAATTTTGGCTATATATTACGATACCGTCCAAAAAAATGTGTGTGTG
>JBMYYR010000007.1:0-49000 GCA_049609625.1 Flavobacteriales bacterium
TGGTGCGAAATGATTCATTATCAAATAAATAGTCTTTTTTTTTAAATTCAATATGGATTGTATCATGTTCTGCTAGAGTTTGAGCTTTAATGCCGCGTCTTGATCGCTATCAGATTGTGATGTCAACATTAAATCATAGTGTTAATTTCGGATATGTTTTGCTGATAGTAGACTTTGATATTTTGATAAAACCACGATGTTAATCAACTTCGCACTCTTGAGTATACATATCATCATAAAACTGTTCTCAAAATCCCATAAATTCGATTAACTTTGCTCAAAATTTTTAAAATTAAAAACAGCTTATGAGCCAGTTCGGAATAGAAGCGGCATTAAAAACCTTAGGTTTAGATGCTCAAAACATGGGGACTTCATCAGGTTTGGAGTCTAGCAATGCTACAAAAACGTATATAGATTCGTTTTCTCCGGTTGATGGAAAAAAAATTGGATCGGTTTCGGTAACTAGCCGAGCAGAATACGATCAACTTATCGACAAAGCTCAGGAAGCATTCAAATCTTGGAGAATGAAGCCGGCGCCTTTGCGTGGAGAAATTGTTCGTCAGTTTGGAGAAAAATTGCGCGAAAAGAAAGAAGCTTTAGGTAAATTGGTTTCTTACGAAATGGGAAAATCTTACCAAGAAGGTTTAGGCGAAGTTCAAGAAATGATTGACATCTGTGATTTTGCTGTCGGACTTTCACGTCAATTGAATGGAGTTACTATCCATTCTGAGCGACCACTTCACCGTATGTACGACCAATATCATCCATTAGGTGTTGTTGGGATTATTTCTGCCTTCAACTTCCCTGTTGCGGTTTGGGCTTGGAATACGGCTTTAGCTTGGATTTGTGGTGATGTTTGTATCTGGAAACCATCAGAAAAAGCACCAATGTGTGGTGTGGCTTGTCAAAATATTATGGCTAGCGTATTGAAAGAGAATGATTTACCAGAAGGTATTTGTTCACTTATCAATGGAGATTATCAGGTGGGCGAATGGATGACTCAGGACCAACGTGTACCTTTAATTTCTGCCACAGGATCTACCCGAATGGGACGTGCTGTTGGACAAGAAGTAGCTAAACGTTTCGGAAAAACCATCCTCGAACTTGGCGGAAACAATGCCATCATCGTAACACCAGAAGCCGACCTCGAAATGACCATTGTTGGTGCTGTGTTTGGAGCTGTAGGAACTTGTGGACAACGTTGTACATCTACCCGAAGATTGATTATTCATGAATCTATTTATAGTTCGGTTGTCGAGAAATTAAGCAAAGCTTATGAGCAACTCAAAATCGGAAATCCTTTAGATGAATCTAATCACGTTGGGCCATTAATCGACAAAGCTGCCGTAGGTATGTTTTTAGAGTCGATTGAAAATGCCAAAAAAGAAGGCGGTAACGTTCTTGTTGAAGGCGGCGTATTAGAAGGCGAAGGTTACGAAAGCGGATGCTATGTGAAACCAACCATTATTGAAGCTAAAAACGAGTTTGCTATTGTGCAACACGAAACTTTTGCTCCTATTTTGTATGTGATGTCCTATTCTGATCTTGATGAAGCTATCGCTATGCAAAACGACGTACCACAAGGTTTGTCTTCTGCCATCATGACAACAAATTTGAGAGAAGCGGAACGTTTCCTATCTCACCAAGGTTCTGACTGTGGAATTGCCAATGTAAACATCGGAACTTCTGGTGCCGAAATCGGTGGTGCGTTTGGTGGCGAAAAAGAAACTGGAGGCGGACGCGAGTCTGGTTCTGATGCTTGGAAAGCTTATATGAGACGTCAAACCAATACGATTAATTATTCAACTGAACTGCCTTTAGCTCAAGGGATTAAATTCGATTTCTAAATTGAATATACTTCATATTAAAACCCGTAAAGTTTTTACTTTACGGGTTTTTTTGTGCTCATATTTTGGAGATTTCTTTTGTAATGATTGGATCGGCTTAAATTTTTCAATACGCCTGCTTTATTTTCTTAACGTTCGGTTTAATGGCGAACGCATCATCAAAGCTTGGTTGCTAATCAGGTCTAAAAACCTACCGTTCGTCAAGTCAAACCTGTTGTTCATCGAATGGGAGCTTGCTGCATGAAATAGATGATTTTAATTTACATAAATTTAATTTAATCGATTATGAAAAAAACAAACCGACTTTTATTAACAGGATTCTTTGCTAGTTTTCTATTTGCAACAACAAAAGCTCAAAATCCAATCACATTGACGTCTTGTCAAGATGCGATTGTAACTTGTGCAAGTACACCAAACGACCCTCATGTAGCTGCGGTCAAAACTTTAGGAAACAATCTGGGCGCACCAATGGGAACACATTGGGCTGCCAGTACACAAATGCCAAACGCATGGGTTAGAGACTCGATTGGCGAGGTCTTTGGAACAGCCATTGATCATAATGGAAATGTATATCTGGCTTCTACGGCAATGTATGCAAATTCCAATCTAGTTTCTTTTGCGTCAACAACTGGGTTTTCGATACAGACAGTTTCTAGTGGCTTTAACTTCGGTTATGGACCGGGTGGACCTGGAGCAATCTACAAAGCAGATGCAAGTGATTTAAATAATACAAATCCACTTATTACATCTGTACCATCTTCTTCGTCAATAGCATCTGGAGTAGGAACAAGCGTGATAGTAAATGATGGTTATGGGATAGGAAATGTAGCGCATTCTGTTACAGTGGATAAGCTCTATGCCACTAACTTGCATAGTGGAGAGATTGTTGTTATAAACCCTGGAACTGGAAATATTGATCAAATTTATGACCCTTTCACTACATACCCTGGGGGAACTAATATGGTTGGATTAGGTGATCGATTATTCGGTATTGCTGTTCAAGAAGTATCAACAAATTATTCGCCAAGAGTATATTTTTCTAGATTAGTATCTGCGGGTATCTCAGAAATTCATTCGATCGAAATAAACACAGCTACTGGTCAATTGATACCAAGTACGTTAAGTTTAGAAATCAACCTTTCTTTAACACATACGTATAATGCGGTTACAGACATTGCTTTTTCAGAAAGAGGCGAGCTTCTTCTGTCGGAGAAAGGAAATGCTCATGCTGCCGCGGTTCTTAAATACGTTGGCGATCACTTAGCATGGTCAATTGTAGAGCAGAAGATTGTAAGTAAATTTGATCCCTATGACGCTAATTCGGCTGGAGGGGTAGATTTCGGACCAGTTCAAGATACTACATCATATCAATGTGATGAATTGATTTGGGCGATGTCTAATGCAATTGCTGTAGATGCACCGTCTTATAGCGCTAATACATACTATGGCGCCATTAGTCAACCAAACAATGGGTATTTAAGCCCAGCAACGTACCATCTCGAATCGCACATCGTAAACTTGGGTGTTTCTAAAGGCCGTTTCGGCGACATAGAGTTCTACGATTGCTCTTGCGAAGGTCTTTTTGTAGAAGCGTGTGATTCTGTGGATATAAATCTTACTCAGTTTGATATGCTTTTGAATGACACTATAGAAACCTGTTGCTATGAAATAGAGCTAATCAACAATTACCATGGAGATTATTTCTCAGGATTTGAGGTTGATGCAGGAAGTGCAAGTATTATACACTCGGCAAGCCTAAATGCCAACTTGGGTATTCAACCAAATGGGCCACATTCAACATCATTTATTTATGATAACGGTCAATATATGCCATTAACTAAAGACGAATCAACTTTTATAACCGTATGTTTTGATGGAAAAGACGGAGAAATAATAGACATCAATTTCATTGGTACATTACCGCAGAATGATACCGTTTGTACAAAACAATTTGAATTAGAGGCTTGTGCTCAGGATATTCCTGCCACCTGCGCTTTAGTAACAGATCAAGTTGTTGAGTGTGTAAATGGCATTTACGAAATGAGTTTTACGGTAGAAAACTTAGCCGACTTCACCATGAGAGGCATCACCATCTATAGCATCGATTCAAATTTATACCCTTACAATGACTTCTTGCCTATTGCAGATTTACTACCAGACAGCACAGGAACGTATACGATTCCGATGCAGTTTGATGGCTTTAACACCGATACAGCAGGTAATATAATATATGAAACGTGTTTTATGTTCTCAGTTTGTGACCTTAATACAGATGCACGTCTAACAGGCATTTATCCAGAACATTGTTGTATAGATAGTATTGCTTATTGTGTAACCATTCCTGATTGTGGATTTGGTCAAGGTGGCGAAGGTTGTTATGGCATCGAGATGGAGCACAGTCAAGTCAATGAGGATTGTTGTTTTGATTTAAGTTTAAATATTGCTCAAGTAAGTACACCAATAAGCTGTATCAATTTCACAGGACAAGCTGGCGCTCAGTTTGCTATTTTTAGCGGATGGAACATTCAGCCAGGCGTAACCAGTAATCATGTGCAGCTTTGTTCGCCAGGCGATTATCTGAGTCCAGGAACTTATGACGATTTTGCCAACTTCTGTTTGACAGGCTACGCTACAAATCCTTATGAAATTGCAGTAGAATATTTAGATACCAATGGAATTATAGTCTGTACTGATACTTTGAAAATAGAAAGTCAATGCGATTTAGTAGAGCCAGAATGTATCAATTTTACCAACTATGCTATTGAGTGTCAAGGCGATTCAACAGTGTTCTCTTTTGATATTCATAACAACAGCACATTTGATGTTAAGCAATTTGAAATCAGAAATTCGGACACGAATATTAGTTTAAGTCAAACCCTAATAGTGCCAGATAGCGCCATCGCTCAAGGGCAAATACAGGGTAGGTATCAGATTTTGATAGAGAACCTGTCTTCAGACCCAATTGATGAACTTTGTCTCTATCTAACGGCACATAATAATGTGTATGATAGTCTTTCAGGTACGGCAGCAACGATGTGTTGTACAGATTCTTTAGGCTCTGCTATTTGTTTGGATTTGCCAAATTGTGGGCCTGAACCTACCGAATGTTGCACCTTTGATCATCTCATTATTCCAAACGGACTGACGCCAAATGGAGATCAACAAAATGATTTGTTTGTTATTCAGGGCATTGACGGCTGTGGAGATGTTTCTATCTCTGTGATGAATCGTTGGGGCAACGAAGTCTATAGCAATGATAAATACACCAACACTTGGGATGGAAAAACCAATGCTGGAGATTTAGTTCTTCAAGGTACGTATTATGTTACCATTACTTTAGATAGTGGTCTTTCGAAAGTTCAATTTATCGATATCCGATATTAAAAAATAATATTATGAACACAAAACTTAAACTCGTTATTGCGCTATCTTGTTTTTATGGAGCTGTATTTGCTCAGCAAGAAATTCAATACACACAGAATATATTAAATAGCCATTTGTTGATAAACCCAGCTTATAGCGGTGTATTTGGCGAACATACGGTCGGATTGAAATTCCGAAACCAATGGGATAAGCTCCCTGGCTCACCTCAAAGTTTTATTGCTTTGGGAGAGTTGCCAATTAAAGAAAATTTGAATTTAGGCATTGTCTTTAATCACGATGTTATTGGGATTAATACTAGCGATGCTATCGAAATTAGTCCATCTACACAACTAAAAGTGAGCGACAATTCAAAGCTTTCTTTAGGCCTAAAAGTAGGATTCCATCATTTAGATTCAGATTTTTCGAGGTTGGTTGGTGTAGACATCACCGATCCGCTTTATGCAAACCGAGCAAATAATTCAACCTATTTTGGAGCTGGAGCTTTATATTACAACCCAAAGTTTTACATAGGATTATCATCTCCACGAATAGTGAATTTTGAGTCGAAAAGCGCTGGAGATAAATATCTTAAAAACCATTTCTATCTCTATGGTGGATCAAAAATTAAGCTCGACGAGCAGTTCGATCTGAGACCACAACTTCTTTTGAAATCGGAATTTAAAGCCGATTTGGTTGCCGAAATCTCTTCGCAGCTTTGGTTTGAAAATAAAGTAGGTCTTGGAGTTGGGTATCGTTCTGGAGATGCCGTAAGTGCCTCGCTACAGATGGAATTCAAAAAAATGACTTTTGGATATTCTTACGACATTACAACCAGCAGTTTGCGCGAACATCAAAATGGATCTCATGAATTTTTTGTCGGTATCAAACTGAAAAAATCTAAGCCTGAGAAAGAAGGCGAAGAACCTGTTGATCGATCGACAAATCAACGTTATTTTTAATCTTGAAAACGAAACGATATGAAAATTAAATCTTTATTAGTCCTACTCATTTTGATGATTCAAAGTGGGTGGGCACAATTAGACAAAGCAAATAAAAAGTTTGCTGCCTACGACTATCAAGAAGCTATTGTGCTTTATGAGAAATATCTTGAAAAACAGGCTGATAGCGAGGAGGCCAGATTGAAACTTGCTGAAGCCTACAAGATTTCTAACCAAAGTTCAAAATCTATTGAACATCTAAAGTATTTGGTGGATAATGTGGATGCCAAAGAATTGTATGTGTTAAAATTAGTCGATCAACTTCGGGTTGAAAACCGAATACATGAAGCTAAAACCTATACACAGAAATTACAACAGAATTTTGGAAATCAAAAGTATAGCCATTTGATGAAAACGATTAATTTGTATGATACGTTTTCAAAGTCTAAAGCTGAATATCAAACGAAGTTCCTTTTCGGACAGTTAGAATCTTCAATTTTTGCACCGACTTTATATGACAATTCAACATTAATTGTAACAAAAGAATCTAAAGGAACAGCAGAAAATGCGTTGACTGGAAGACATTCAACAAATCTTGAATTGGTCCCGATTTATGGTTCCGATTTTAAAAGTTTTGCCAAAGCAGTCATGTCAAATCAAAACGATGGTGTTGGTTCACTTAGTCAAGATAAAACTGAATTGTATTTCAATACTGTATATTCTAAAGGAAAAACAGAAGCAGGTTTTGAAACCAAAAAACTAAAGATTGTTCATGCTAGAAACATAGAGGACAACTGGACTAAAGTTGATGATTTTCCATGGAATGACCCAAGTTTCAATACCGCTCATCCGCATTTATCTGATGATGGTATGATGTTGTTTTTCTCTTCGGATAGACCAGGAGGTTCAGGCGGAATGGACATTTATTATTCAAAACGTCAATCTGGTTCGTGGTCTACACCTGTCAACGTTAGTGCTATCAATACTGATCAAAATGAGTTGTTTCCAGTTTTGAATGGTAATGAATTATACTTTTCTTCTAATGGACATGCTGGTTTG
Source organism: Flavobacteriales bacterium (assembly GCA_049609625.1). Lineage (GTDB taxonomy): Bacteria > Bacteroidota > Bacteroidia > Flavobacteriales > CAJXXR01 > JBMYYR01. The sequence goes on from JBMYYR010000007.1 coordinate 7,208, forward strand.
GGTGGCTTAGATTTATTTTCATCAACGATGAATGGAACTTCATTTTCTGATGCTCAAAACCTACATGCACCTTTCAATTCAACTTATGACGACTTTCATATCTTGAAAACTGAAAAAGAGTTTTATGTTTCTACAAACCGAAACAACAACCATACGGTTGATAATATCATGGTGATAACAGAAGCTAAACCAGAACCTGTGCTTGAAGAAGTCGTTGAAATCATTGAAGAAACTCCTGAAGAACATGTTATAAGAGTTACTGTTCAAGATAAATACACCAAAACACCACTGCCTTACGCAAGTGTAGTTTTTAAAGACAGCGATGGTCAACTTGTTTACAAAGGCTTAACGGACGAAGAAGGAAGAGTAGAAATTGATCATTTAGAAGCTGACAATTACAAGGTTTTAGGTGAGCTCAATAATGTATCGACTACAATTGCAAAGATCAATAAGAAAGACTTTAGTGAAGCGTTAATATCAAAAATTATTACTCACAATGATCCACGATTTACCCTGAAAGGCATTGTAACCAACTCAAAAACTGGCGAGCCTATAGAGAAAGTTGAGGTATTGAGAGATAATATTTCTTTTAACCTAAAATCGACCAATGAAACTCTTGAAGATGGCGTCTTTTTCTTTCAGCTAGAGCAAAAGTCTGATTATAAAATTTCGGCTAAAAAATCAAAATGGCTCGCAAGCGAAGTTGCCTACGAAACAACAAAAGGTCTTGATAGAAGCAAGCAACTTTATGTTGAGCTGCAATTGAACCTTCAACAACCTGAAAAAAACGCAGTTATTCAGCTAAAAAATATCTTTTATGATTTGAATAAATGCGATATCAAACCAAAAGCTGCCGAAGAACTTGATCGTTTGGTTAAGTTGATGAAAGATTATCCTGATATGACTATTGAACTTTCTTCACATACCGATAGTCGAGGATCTGATGCCTACAATCTTAAGCTTTCTCAATGTAGAGCCGAGTCGGCGTCTAGCTATCTTGTGTCAAAAGGGATTGACAAAAGCAGATTGAAGGGTGTTGGATACGGTGAAACTAAATTGACAAATACATGTTCAAATGGTGTTGAGTGTTCCGAAGCCCAACATCAAGCCAACAGAAGAACAGAGTTCAAAATTTTGAACTGCGTGAGCTGTCCTTAGTCTAATGTTGAGTTTCAAGTGTATTGTCTAAAAACGTCCATTCAGTCCATCAAATTTACCGGTGGCTGGATGGATTTTTTTCATTAAACAACTGACTCTTAGTTGTATGTAAATCTTTTTTTTTGACTCATACTCAATTTAATCTTTTTTTCAGTGAGATGCCGTATGGCAACAAAAGGCGCTCTGTGGTATTGTTGGGAGAAATTAAGACCTGGTAGTCTCTAGATAAACGCATGTATTTGGTCGAATACTATTGTTTTTAATATCTGTGCTCGATACAAACATTCCTTAATTGGAATATTTACATCAAACCATTCGTATTTTTGCTATCTTTTTTTTATTATCTTTGCACTTGATAAAAAACTAAAGAACATACACTTAATCTTTATGGCAACAAAAAAAAGAATTTTATACATATCTCAAGAGGTCAAGCCTTATAATACATCTTCAAGCCTTTCCGAAACCACACGTTATTTGCCTCAGGCTATGAATGAATCTGGCTTTGAAGTACGTTCGTTTATGCCAAGATTTGGAATTATCAACGAACGAAGACATCAGTTGCATGAAGTAATCAGACTTTCTGGTATAAATCTGATAATCAATAATTTAGACCAACCTTTGATCATCAAAGTAGCCTCTATTCCGCAAGCTCGACTACAGGTTTATTTTATTGATAACGAAGACTATTTTAAGCGTAAATTTACTACCGAAGACGCCAAGGGTAAAGCCTTTGAAGACAACGACGAGCGTATGATATTCTTTTGTAGAGGCGTTCTCGAAACGGTAAAGAAATTGGGCTGGGCGCCCGATGTTATTCACTGTAGTGGGTGGATGAGTGCTTTGCTACCTTTGTATCTCAAAAGATACCACAAAGACGACCCCTTGTATCAAAATACAAAAGTGGTTTATGCCGACTACAACAACGCATTTGAAGGCACTCTGAATACCGATCTTGTTCAAAAATTGAAATTTGATGGCTTTAGTGATGAAGATTTAAGTCTTCTCGAAAAACCGAGCTATGAAAACATTCAGAAATTAGCACTAACACACGCTGATGCGTTTCTCAAAACCGAAGAAACATCTGACGTGTTAACCGCATTTGCGAAAGATAATGGTTTGGAAATAACAGATCTTTGCGAAAAAGAGGCCTACAAAACCCAAATGCCAAGTTTTTATAACGACCTTATAGAAGACTAAGTTTTTTTAACAGCAATTAATTGAATGAGCCATCAGCTATTCCGAATTTTAGAAGACTTTTGTCTGCTTTAAATCGCAATACAACATCTGTCTCGACGCAACCATTATGCCTCTACTTACACCAAAACTAGATCAGAAAAACATCTTAATTTTTTGTCTTTTAGGTCTTTTTATACTTTCATCTTGTAAAAAAGAAGAAAACAATATCGGAAAAAATCTTATTGACATCAATAACTCAACAAGTTTTTTTACGGATACCTTAAGCACCTCAACCACGTTCCACTTGGTAGATACTGTGGAGACGCTCAACAAAAATTTTGTTGTTATGGGCGCAATAAACGACGAAACATTTGGTAAAAAAGAAGCGCATCTGTATTCGCAACTTCTTCTTTCTCAGAACAATATAGAATTTGAGCCCGGAACACAATTCGACTCAATTGTCTTGCTTATGCCCTATGCTGCTTATTATGGCGACACAACATCTAGTCAAAGCATCAGCATTTACGAGGTTGCCGAAACGATAGATACCATAAAAAAATTCAGCCATGAAAATTACACACTTCTAGGCGACGCCATCGCATCTAAACAGTTCACGCCTCAGGTTTATGTGAGTGATGAAGATGGAGGTCAGATTTCCAATACTTTGCGTGTGAAATTAGCGTCGGAGTTTGGTCAAAAAATCATGGACAAATCGGGTGAGCTTGAGCTCGAAAATGATGATAATTTTAGTAACTACATCAAAGGTTTGGCCATCAAGTTTGACAACAATCATGCTGGCCAAGAGGGGGCCTTATTTAGGTTCGATTATTTGAGTACGAAAGTTCGATTATACTACACGCTTGATGGAGAATCTAAAGACTTAGATTTTGTGTTTACCGCTTCCGCTAATCGTCTAAACGAGTATGTGAATCATTACGAAACTGCGCCTCTTCAGGCGTCTTTAAATCAAGAAAACAGTGCTCAGCTCTTTCTTCAAGGACTTGCGGGCGTTGAGGTTGTGATTGACTTTCCTCATATCGAGCAATTTTTGGAAAGCGTAGCTCAAGATGGCGAGAAAATTTTTATCAATCGAGCACTTTTACAACTGCATAGGGAAACCGATACACTAAGTCAATTTCCTTCGCCAATAGTCTGTTTGTTAAACGAATACCGTAGCCCAAAAGACGGAAGTAGTAGCGAAAAGGAGTATTATTCTATCTTGGGTCATAGCGATATAGGTGGGGTTTACAACAAAACTGATAATATGTATGAGTTCAACATCACGCGCTATTTAACCGAGCGTATGTTGGGCAAATCTACGGCACCTTTATACCTTAGAAATCCATCTTATTTCTCTATGGAACGCTGTGTTTTTGAAGGACTAACAAGCTCAGACGAAGACAAAAAAATGAGCTTGAATATTATTTATACTAAAGAAAACTAAAAAAAAATTATGTGTGGAATTGTAGGTTATATAGGAGAGCGAACAGATATTCTCCCCATGTTGATCAAAGGATTGCAACGCTTAGAATATCGTGGATATGATAGCGCAGGCGTGGCTTTACTTTCAGAAAATAATGAACTTACATTATATAAAAAACAAGGGAAGGTAAATAATCTTGTTGAGGCCTCAAAAGAGTACGACAAAACACCAATTACAGGAATCGGGCATACACGTTGGGCAACCCACGGCGTACCGAGCGACACAAACTCGCATCCACACCTTTCAAATTCTGGGCGTTTGGTCATTATTCATAATGGAATTATTGAAAATTATGCGTCCATAAAAAAAGAATTAAGCTCAAGAGATTACACTTTTAAAAGTGATACCGACACCGAAGTTTTAGTCAATTTTATTGAAGATATTTTGATTAATACGGACGTAGATTTATTCGAGGCTGTTCGTCGAGCGCTACAGCAAGTTGTTGGAGCTTACGCTATTGCGCTGATTGATAAGGAAAACCCAGATCAAGTAGTGGTGGCTAAAAAAGGTTCGCCATTGGCTTTAGGTATTGGCGAAAATGAGATTTTTATTGGCTCAGACTCAAGTCCTTTTGTAGAATATACTCAGGATGCTATTTATTTGGAAGACGAAGAAGTTGCTTTGATAAAACGGAATGGCGAATTGCACGTCAAAACCATCCGAAATGAAGTTGTTTCGCCTTATGTTCAAAAAATTGCCTTCAATCTGGAAGCCATCGAAAAAGGCGGGTACGATTTCTTTATGATGAAAGAAATTCACGAACAGCCACGGTCGATCATCGACACGCTCAGAGGGCGTTTGATGGCAGACCAAGGCCTGATTAAAATGCAAGGTCTCGAAGAATATAAACACAAATTCGCCAACGCCAACAGAATTATTATTGTGGCTTGCGGAACCTCTTGGCATGCTGGTTTAGTAGCCGAATATCTAATTGAAGATTTAGCCAGACTACCTGTTGAGGTCGAATATGCATCCGAATTTAGATACAGAAACCCAATCATTACCGAAAACGACATCGTTATTGCCATTTCTCAATCTGGAGAAACTGCCGACACGCTTTCTGCCATAAAACTTGCCAAATCGAAAGGGGCTACCATTTTTGGAATTTGTAATGTGGTTGGCTCATCAATTGCTCGAGAAGCCCATGCGGGAGCATACACCCATGCTGGCCCTGAAATTGGTGTCGCTTCAACCAAGGCATTTACGGCTCAGGTAGCTATTTTGTCTCTGATAGCCATTGAGTTAGGAAATATTCGAGGAGCGATAACTACTCAGACTTACCATCAATTGTTGGTTGAGCTCAATGACATTCCATCAAAAATTGAAACTGCACTCAAAACCAATGCAAAAGCCATCGAAATCTCGAAGCAATTTAAAGATGCTTCAAACTTTCTATACTTAGGTCGAGGATATAGCTATCCTGTGGCTTTGGAAGGCGCTCTGAAACTGAAAGAAATCTCTTATATTCATGCCGAAGGCTACCCTTCTGCCGAAATGAAGCACGGCCCTATTGCATTGATTGATGAAAACATGCCGACGATTGTGATTGCTAACCTGAAAGGACATCACGAAAAAGTAGTGAGCAATGTGCAAGAAATAAAGGCAAGAAGTGGGCAAATTATTGCCATTATCAACGAAGGGGATGAGCTTATGAAGGCCGAAGCCGACCATTATATCGAAGTTCCTCAGGTAAATGAAGTCTTTAGTCCGCTGGTCAACACGATACCTCTTCAATTGATTTCTTACCACATTGCGCTGATGCGAGGTTGTGATGTTGATAGACCTAGAAACTTAGCAAAATCGGTTACGGTGGAGTAGGTTTAGATCAACATTCTGGTGAAAAAAAAGCAGTACATCCTCAACGAACCTATTGATATAGATTTCAAAATTATAGGTTTAGTAACTGATTTAGATCACGTTGAGTGTTGTTATGTGGTGAATAAATGCCTTGGGTCAACTTTTGGGCGAGCACTTCAAGATGTCGAATTGTTGCATAAAAAAGATTGGCTTTTTTTTCCAACTTACACCTACAAAGACCGATTAAAAAACATCAATTGGGTCTTGCTGAAAAATGGTTCTGCACCAGACGAAAAGTATAAATCGCTTTTCACGGATGTCGAACGCATTAAATCTGATTTATTATATTTAATTTCGGATCGGAAAGATGTTGATTATTTTTTGATTTTCCATCCGCCATATTACCCTCAAGAACTCAATGAGATGAAAGAGAATTTGAGGCAAATTGATCAGTTTGGAGCTGTTTTTCAAATTGATGTAAATGGCTTAGAACATCCCGATTATCTACTCACTTGATAAAAAAACACGACAATGAAAAAAACAAAAATTATAGCCACTATTGGGCCCGCATCTGTAAAACGTTCAATGCTCAAAAAAATGATCCAACGCGGTGTAAATGTCTGCCGGATAAATTTTTCGCACTCCAATCATCGAGACGCAAGAGAAATTATTGAACTTGTACGCGAGCTCAATGATGAACTCAATACCAACGTGGCTATTTTGGGCGATTTGCAAGGGCCTAAAATTAGAATTGACGACGTGGAAGCAGGTGTGGTTCTTCATGCCAATGAGAAGCTAAACATCCAAACCAAAAAAATAGTAGGAACTGCAAAACAGGTTAGTATTTCGTCTTATCCAAACTTTGCCAAAGACGTCCAAAAAGGAGACGTCGTTCGTATTGATGATGGAAAAATTGATTTAGAAGTCTTGAAAACGAATGGTGTAGATCAGGTTAAGCTAAAAGTTGTTCATGGAGGGCCTTTGAGTTCAAAAAAAGGAGTCAACTTACCTGACACTAAGCTTTCTACGCCCAGCCTTACTAGAAAAGACTTGAAGGATCTACATTTTGCTATCGGCGAAGATATTGAATGGATAGGACTGTCGTTTGTTCGACACTCAGATGATATTTTATCTTTACAAAGCATTCTCAAAAGTCGAGAATCAGCCAGTAGGGTAGTCGCAAAAATCGAAAAGCCAGAAGCCATTTCAGACTTGGAGCGTATTGTTCAACTCTCTGGAGCTGTGATGATTGCGAGAGGAGATTTGGGCGTAGAAGTCCCAATGGAACGCGTGCCTTCAATTCAAAAACGTATTATCAGAATGGGTATGCGCCATGCCACGCCAGTGATTGTTGCCACCCAAATGATGGAAAGTATGATAGAGAGCGCCTCGCCAACGAGGGCAGAAGTTAATGATGTTGCAGGTGCTGTTTATGATGGTGCTGATGCCGTGATGCTGTCAGGAGAAACGTCAGTCGGGAAATATCCTTTGGAGGTCATAGATGCGATGGTAAAAATTATTAATGAAGTTGAAGGTTCTGGTGAAATCGTCAAGCAAGAGTTTCCACCAATTGACAACAACGAACGTTTTATTACGAACTCGATATGCTACCAAGCTTGTAAATTGGCAGATCAAGTTAAGGCCAAAGCGATTATGTGTATGACCCACACAGGCTTTAATGCCTTCAAAATTTCGAGCCATAGACCTGATGCTGAAGTTTTTGTTTTTACTCACAACAAAAACATTCTCAATACGTTGAGCCTGCTTTGGGGAACACATGGTTTTTATTACAACGAAACCAAGGACAGCGATTCGACCATGAAAGACCTACATCAGAAATTAAAGAAAACAAAATATATTAAAAAACACGATTTGGTTATCAACGTGGCAAGTATGCCCGTAAAACTGAAAGGCAAAACAAACATGCTAAAACTTACCGCAATTGAATAGCGGAGGAATAAAAGTCAAATGAGCCATTTTATAGGGCTTAAGTTTTCCGTTTCGGACTCACTTTTCGCATCCAAAAACTAGTATAGATTGTTCCAAAAATACTTGGGACGAACCAATTCCAGATGCCTGGCAAAATCTGATTCACCACAAAAAAGGCTGAAACTGAGGCAATATATGCACCAGTCATTTTACCAAGATGTAATTTCAACCATTTGGTCTTGAGTTGATTAGGGTTTTTGAATAAGCCTAAATCTCGCCAAGAAAAGATAAAGCCAATGAGGGCAAAAACAGTCAGTATGATATTGATTTTGGAATAAAACACTACTGGAATTAATACCATCAAAACCGAAGTTAGCATCATAACATAAGCTATCAATTTGTCGATTCTGAGGTCGATAGTTGTGTTTTTGAAACGCAAACTTCGGTAACCTCCCAACAAAAAATAGAGACTAAAGATACCGATAGAAAATAGAAATGGATTCCGTTTTGAAGGTAAAAGTGTAATGAAAATCGCTACTATTGAAGAGAGCAACATGCTGTAATAAAACAACTTGCCCGATTTCTTATGAAGCTTTGAGCCTTTTTTTGCTCCTATTGAAACGCCACCAGACAGCAAGGCTAAACCACCTAAGCTGGCATGAAAAAGTACGGAAATTTGATCTAAAGTCATTGATTTTAGTTCGTTTGGATGCTTACTGCTTTTTTGAGTATGGTTTCCGAAGCTTGCTCGCTTTGTCGGCTTACCCAAACAATATAAGTTCCTGATGTTAATAATTCACCCGCTTCGTTGGTTCCATCCCAAATTAAATCATACTGATACCCAACAGTTTGAAAATTCAACAACATCTTAATTTCTCTACCATCGAGGCTAAATACACGTGCGTTCAAGGTATTTTCTGGATTAGAAAACTGGAATCGATGTTGCCAAAGATCATTATCTTGGTCGCCATCGGGACTAAAGACATCAGGACTTCCTGAATCTTGATTTTCAATAGATTGAATGGAAAATCCTGGTGTTGCAAAATGATTTTCTTCTTTGGCAGAAATCCAACTTGTAGAGCTACATCCGTCATGATTTGGCGACAGACGTTCCAAAGACACATTTTCGGTAGAACTCAAAGCCAAACTATGCCAAGTTTCATCAAAACAAACACGTTCTAATTCGTCTTGATTTCTGAGAAACAAACCACATTCGCCAGACTTGTCATCTAAGCTCAACCATGATTTTGGCTGCCAATATACCGCTTCTGGATTGCGTTCGTAATGCACATCTAAAGCATCCAAATCTTTGCACAACACGATGAGTTGATTTGGTAAAAAACAAGTTGAATCTTGCGAAAGAAATTCAAAGTCCCAAAGCCCATCTTTGAGCGTTCCCCAAACTAAATCGTAAGGATTAAGAGGCGATTCTCCAATTTGAAATTCAATAAATTCGGTATGTTCGGCATCGGTATCAAATAAAATTTCTGAAACCCAAAGCTCGCCAGATTGAGGTTTTTCTGTGAATCCACAAGTGAAATTTTTAGGCGAACCACAAGTTAAATCGGCAATAAACTCTATTTCAACTAATTGGTTTTCAGGTAAATGATCATAAAGCGTAAATTCGAGTTGAAAAGGAGTTGTTCTTTCAATAAATTGAATCTGCTCTGAAAACAAGTACGAATCAGGATCTAAATAAAGGCTATCCAAAACCAAATAGGGAAATTCTAAATGCACCGTTCTCCGATCACTCATCCAAATTCTTGAATCCTCCAAACGAGACTCCATGGTCTGACTCTGATTTTCTGCATTTGGGCTTCCGCCTGATGGATGTGTTGAAGCTGTCCAAACTGTTTTTTGCTGGCAAGGAACAGCCGCATTTGTGTTCTCCAAACTCCATCCTCCATTCGATTTTTCGTCATCCTGATACCATTCATTGGAATAACGAAGCGCATGAATAATCACACCAGAACTGTCTTTCAAACTAAGCTGAGCTTCGGTGTTTGGCAAAGAAAAATCTGACTCCAAAAACAACACACCAGCCACAGAATCGACTGCCGTTTTTGCCGATGTTCCGTAAATAGTTACTAAACCTTGGGCCGGAATTGTATAGTTTGGTAAGTCTATCGAATGTTGATTGATTTCTAAACTAAACTGATCTAAATTGATTGAATAATTCTGTCTATTTTTTAACTCAATATACTCATATTCAGGTAAATATATTTTTGGTTCGGGATCAATCATCAGTTCATTAAACAAGACATCGTAAACCTCTACGTTTTGCCAAAAGAGCACCAAAGAGGTATCCTGAATGGATAATGACGCCAAATCTTTTAGGTTTTTGATGTCCAAATAATACGATTGATTAAAGTCTAAATCTTTGGTCTTGACTTTGAGATGACTTGGACTAATGACGTCCACAGATGCGATGCCATCGTTTACATTTTGAATAGAAAAATGGGCGGGCTGAACGCTGGTTAATTGAATATCTTCCGAGAAAAGAAGCTCAATACTTTGGTCGGCATTCAACAAAAAACTATCCAAAACTGGTGGGTTTGTATCTTCAAAAGCGTTTCCAGAAATATGAACGTCATCAAAATAAAACTTGTCTTTTCGGGTGGTCGTAAACCAAGTTTTGAATGTAAATCGGCTATTCAAGTTTACTGATTGTGTAACGCTCGGCAAACTTTGCCAATCCGAATTGTTTTTGCTAAACTCGACTGACCACGTACTGTTTTGATGCTCTACCTTGAACCAAAGTTCGTTGCTAGATTCAGAAATAAAACCATCTGGAGAAGAAGCCAAAAGTTGTGTCGAACTGTTGTTTTGATACACCAAATCTATCCGATCACTTGTTTTTCCGATGTTTAAAAATATCGACTTAGAACTTGTTGGATGTTGATAAACAACGACTTGCGTGTAGTTCTGAGAAGACGGATTAAAATCCATTTTCATATACCAAGACCAGCTTGCCGCATCGACAATTTCGGTAGTTAAACTCAATTCGGCAGGAGAAGCCGTGGCTTCAGCTTGCAATTGCAATTCAAAATCAGAATTGACAATAAATTGAGTTTCATCGCCAAACCACAGCGGATTTTCGGTATGATTTCCATCCGAAAAGGAATCGACAACCGTAAGTTGGGCGTAGATTTGGGAAGATGTTAAGAGCAGAGCTATTAGGAATCGCATAAATCATGTATGGTATTAAGGTCGTGTTGGATATTTTAATCAAAAATAGCTTGCGTTAAGCTTCTTAAAGCTTTAAATTTACTTTTATTTTTCAAAATATCTAGCCATGACTGTCATAAATCCTAAATTATCAATCCTGATTTTTCTACTAACTACTCTTTTAGTTGAAAAACATCTAAACGCACAACAACTCAATTGGGAAGCGCAAGTTGTTGATTTTGAAACAAAAGAGACTTTGCCTTATGCTAACGTCTATCTTCTTGGGTCGTCAACTTGGGGAACGGTGAGTGATCAAAATGGGCAAGTTTTGGTAAAGCTCAATGGGTTTCAAAAAACAGATAGTTTAGCCTTTTCTTTTATTGGCTACGAGACCTTAACATTATCTGTTTTAGAACTCAAAAATCGAAACATTATTGAGCTACAGGTTGCCGAAAACATTCTTAACACCTTGGTTTTGAAACCTTTGTCGGCTGAAGAATATTTAAAGAAATGTATTAATTATATTCCTGATAATCAGCCAGATACTCTATTTTCTACACTCAGTTATTATGCCGAAAAAGGACTTGAAAACGGAGAGTTTTTGAGTCATAATGAGGCTGTTTTACGAACGTATTATCCTCAATTTAAAGACAGTTCAAAATTGGACCAGCATGAGGTTTTGCTTTTTGAAGCTAGTCCAAACACCAAAGAGTTGGATTTTATGTCCAAACGCATTAAAAAATCGGATAAAAAGGAACGAAAACAACTAAAAAAGAATGGTAATGACAGCACCGAAGTTAATAACCTTGATGTCCGCAATATGTTTGGTGGATTTACTCATCTTTTTTCTTCTTTGAGACTGAACAACAGTGAGATACTTTTAGATAGCACAAATTATAAGAAGTTTGATATTTCATTTCATAACGAGCCTCTTTTTAATGAAAAAGGAGAGGAGATTGTCTTGATTTTGGTGAATTCCAGAAGGCGTTTAGACGGCATAAAGCTTGATGCAAAACTCTATATCCATCGTGATGATTTAGCGATTATGAAGATTGAAATGCAGGGCGATCAACGTATTCCAGCGCTCGTGAAACCTTTACTTTTGATGTATGGTGTTGGTATTGATAAGCCTCAATTTAGTCAAGCCATCAATTTTGTAAAGCAACGAGGAAAGTGGTATCCTGATGTTAATTATTACACGCTTGATGTTCGCTTAACCGATATTAATATGTTTAAGAAAAATACACATTCTCAATTTAAACTTCTCCAAGCTCTTGATGTTCAGTATGTTGATTTTGATAATGCGAAGGCTATTCCAAAAGAATTTCGCTATAATTCGGATAAAAAACTAAAAGAACAAGTCTATAGACCGGGGCAAGTCAATTGGTCTGAGATTAATAAAATCAAATGGTAGGTTTAGGGTTTTATAACTTGACAAACCTAATGGTTTCAACAGCTACATCTGATTCTATTTTTAATATATACACACCTTGAGGCAAACTACTAACGTCAATTTTTAAAGAATTAAATATATGATTTTCAATCAATTGACCTGTTGAGTTTAGGATTTGATAACGCTTCCAGTTTTCAGAACTTTGAATATTCAGGGATGAAGAAACGGGATTAGGGTAAAGTTGAATAGAAGGTTTGTGTTCAGGAATAGAAACCGCATTTTCATCCAAGCCAAAGAAAAGTAGAACGCCTCCACGCCTGTTTCCCAAAATCATATCTGGATAGCCATCGTTGTTGAGGTCGGCAATAGCTGGACTGGTATTTTTGATGTTGCTAAGGCTCATCACATCGGTTTCTTCAACAGTAAATGTTCCGTGAATATTATTGTCGATAGTGGAAATTCGGCGCAAGCCAGACTGATTGGTTCCTAAATACATTTGTGTTTCTCCGTCAACTTCAAGTAATTGAAAATCAATAAAACTAATGTCATTTTGATCTTCATAACCTAAATTCCCTACGCTTTCGGTGTCTAGCACAAAATTTGGCGAACTGGCTGTTCCGTTATTAACATAATATGAAAGGCGTCCGAAACGATTTCCGACCAATAGATCTTCTAAATTATCGCCATTGGCATCATAAAAGCAAGGCGTGGCATTGTCGCCTACATCCAGACCATCAAAAAGTGTTGGCTGGTAAGTAAATTGCCATAAATTTGATGTAGTTGATTGATTTTCAAATCCATATAGTTTTCCATTATTCACTCCAACAACCATGTCTAAATCGCCATCGTCATCAAAATCGTTAAATACAGGGTCCAGATGTGTCCCTAAATTATAATCAGAAAGTTGAGCAAAATCAGTGGTCATCAGTTCAAATTTTGGTGTGCTACTCGTTCCAACATTTTGATAATAACTTACGGTAGATGTCAGTCCTCCAACTTGATAACGTTGACCTCCAGCCACAAATAAATCCATCAATCCGTCTTGATTATAATCTGCCAATTCAACTTTAGAAAATCGTCCTTCATCAATCGAATGCTCTTGAAACGCGCGTTCGTGTTGAAACTCAAAATTAGGCAATTGGTTTGTTCCCGTATTTTTATAATACCATACGTTAGTTTTGTTTTCGGCAAAATTGGAAGCATTGGGCGAAGCTAACATATCCAATCTGCCATCTCGGTTATAGTCCACAAAATAGAGCGCCGGAAAAACCGATAAATCTACAGGATGTGCTGACGGAAAAGCCGTATTTTGCTCTATCATCAACGCTTCATCATCAACATAAGAATTGGTGAGCTGAACAATGTTTTTGAAACTAATGTCTCCCAACATTAAGTCCATATCTTGATCGCCATCCAAATCATAGGCTGCCAGCGTTGAGCCCGAATGAAGAGGCATAGCCAGCCGCAGGGGACCAGCACATACATCGTCGCTTAAATTGACTGAATTGTCAGAAAAATTCTCTGTAAAATCGCCCCAGCACTTATCCGTAAGATGGAAATCAACCTCTGATGGATCTTCCGACACGTTTTCGTGAAATTCAACATAAATTCCTGGCACATTGAATGTTAAAACATCCAAATCACCATCCAAATCACCATCAACAATGGCGGGTATATCTGCATTCCCAACATAAATAGTACTGTAATTTCCGTTTCGTTTAGACTCCAAGGTCTCTACAAATTCAAAGCTCACTTGATTGCCTTGTGTTGTGTTTTTATAGTAGTTGATTCCGCCATTCGAACTGGTCAACAAATCGTTTTTGCCATCATTATTGAGGTCTCTGGCCAAGGCCCAATATTTTGTTGTCGGCACATCAAGCTCAAACTGAGCATCATGAAAATAGGCGTGTTCGTCCGAAATGGTGTAAGGATTAAACAGTATGGGAATAAAATTCTCATCATCTCGATCAAAGATCATAATATCTTTAATCAAATCGCCATTCAAATCGATTTCACTAAACTGAGGCGCATTCAGACCTCCTATCCAAGGCATACTCAATATTTCTCCATCTTCCTCAACATCAATATCTTGGGCTGAATAAAAATAAAGCTGAGCCCAACATGGGCTGGTTATCAAATAAAAAAAGAGAATAAAAAAGCGCATGACATTAGGATTAGATTTAGACAAAGTAACGAAAAAACAGTGGACTGTGATGCGCTAAACTCTGGTATCAATACGCGCAAATTTTAGATTGACGAATCGCTACATTTCTCCTCTCAGGCTCGTTTGCATCAGCCGTTTTTTCTCATCCAAAGACACCTCCAAGGCCAAAACACACATCAATTTGGTGATGGCGGCTTCAAAGGTAAGTGCGCCACCACTCAACACACCAATTTGAGCCAAGGCAGAGCTCGCGCCGTATTTTCCATGCGCCACCGCACCACCTTGACATTGACTGACATTCAAAACAATTTTTCCAGCCTCTACAGCCTGTTTGAGTAGTTGGATAAGCTCAGGTTTTTGTCCTAAATTCCCTGCGCCATAGGTTTCAATAACCAAACCATGCAGTTCGGGATTCTTTATTGCCATGGCGTAGTGCTTAATGTCAATTCCCGGAAAGATTTTCAGACTCATTAGGGCGGTGTCCAGGCGAGGATTAATAGAAAATCCTAAGCCCTTATCTTTCCTAATCAAGTCTTTATGGTAATTCAAATTAACGCCAGCTTCCAAAAGGGGTGGATAGTTTGAAGACGCATAGGCCTTAAACCGTTCGGCATCGACCTTTGATGAACGATTGCCCCGATAGAGTTTATATTCAAAATAAATTGCCACTTCGGGTACTTTTGCTTTGCCGTTTTCATAAGCTGAGGCAATTTCCATGGCTGTCAATACATTCTCTAAGGCATCCGTCCGCGGCACGCCAAGCGGGAGCTGAGAACCTGTAAATAAGACTGATTTTGATAGATTATTGAGCATAAAACTCAATGCCGACGCCGAAAAAGCCATCGTATCGGTGCCGTGCAAAAACACAAAACCTTTGTAATCTTCATAATAATCTTGAACTGTTTTTGCCATGGCAACCCAATCTTCTGGACAAATGTCTGAGGAATCTTTTACCTTTGTCATCGACACCATATCAAATAAAAATTCGCTTGCCGCTAATGCCGGAAAATTAGTTTTGATAGAATTGAAATCAATCGGTTCTAAAGCTCCCGTTTCGGGATGTTTTCGCATACCGATTGTTCCGCCAGTGTAAATCAGTAACAGTTTAGATGGTGTCGGCATGGCTGTAGGTTTTGAAGAGCTTTTGGGCATTTCTACTCGTGATTTTGGCAAGTTCTTCATCAGAAACTTGAAAAATAGAGGCTAATTTTTCGCCAACTAAGGTAAGGTAGGCCGTTTCGTTTCGTTTGCCACGATGTGGATGCGGCGCTAAATAGGGTGCATCGGTCTCGAGGACAATATGGTTTAAAACCGATTGATTCTCGTTTGCAAAAAGCTTATCTAAACCTCCATTTTTAAAAGTTAACACACCGCCTAAGCCAATTAGAAATCCGAAATTAAAAATCCAATCTAGTTCGTTTTTTCCTCCAGAAAAACAATGAAAAATACCTTTTAAACCTTTATTCCTATAGGCTTCTAATTGTTCAAAAAGAGGTTCAAATGCATCTCGAACATGGATAATTAAAGGTAAATTGTATGCTAAAGCCCACTCGCAATGTTGACGAAAAACAGCTTCTTGTTCAGCTTTGTGCGTTTTGTCCCAATATAAATCCATTCCGACCTCGCCAATAGCGGCAAAAGGTCTGGTTTTAAGTTGCTGTTCCACAAAAGCTAATTCAGTAGCGTTATCAGCTTTTACAGAGCATGGATGCAAACCGATCATGAGTTTTACCCAGTCGGGATCCGCATGTTCCATGGCTTCCATGGCTTTAAAATGCGATTGGTCTATGGAAGGCAAAAACACCTGTTCGACGCCAGCAGATTTGGCTCTTTTTATTGCTTCCTCTCGGTCTTCATCAAATGCCGAACTGTATAAATGGGTATGCGTATCAATCCACATAAGTACTAAAATTTTAGGGTCAAATCGGCTAAAAGAAATTTTCGGGAATCGCCACTGGTAACGAGTTCTTGTTGACCGTAGAGATTGTATGATAAATAAAATTGCAATTGTTTACTGATTTTATATTGGACAAATGCATTGAAACTCAAGTCTTCATCATCAACATAATAAACGGCTGAACTTCCTAAGTAGACTCGCTTCCCGATAGGCATTTGTGCCAAACCAGCCAGCTGAATGTTATTGGTAATCAAATTCTTAACTCCAGAGTTTGCAAACAAATCATTTTGAACAAAACTAGTCTGAGGATTTGAATGATAGAGCACTTCTCCCAAAAGAAAAAGTTTATTTGGAAACGTGTAATAGGTTGATAAATCGATCAACAAAGCGGATTCGCCCGCCGTAATATCTTTGGGCTGAAAATAGCTTATTTCACCCGAAAATCCCGTTTCGTTGATGTAGGTCGTAAAACCAAATCCGACAGAAACATCATCCAAAACGGAAGCACCAACAATTTGAAATTCGTTACGTTTCTTTTTATACAAAAACCGACCTGTAACAATGCTTTTATCAAAGGTTTCGTGCGGTGCATAAGCCAAATCTAAAGTCCACGGACTGCGTTTGTCTCCCAATCTGAACGTAGATTTAATAGAAAGTATGCTGTTCCGATTCTGAACATCGTAACCAAAAATAGAATAGGTATTGAGGTAATTATTGGGATTCCAAACAAAACTTTGATTCCAATAATAGGCTTGTTTTCCGACTCTAACATTTACTTTTTTTGATCGCCATTGGTAGAAAAATCGATCAAAATTGGAAATTAAAAACTGTTCATCATTTTCAAAAACAATAAAATCGGTATTTAGCCAATCGTTGTTCTGAGAAAGTGATTGCGCATAAGCAGAAGCGTTTAAGCTCGTACCTTCGCCAAAAAACAAGCGATTGTGCATCGAAACAAACAACAAATTTTGATCGTCGTATTGTTGAAGATAATATAAATTATTGTGCAAAACATAATCCGTGTAGCGCTCCTCATCCCAATGCACGTAATTGTGGTAATTGGTAAACCGCATAAAACCGCCAATCTTATAGGTCGCTTTGTTTTTGAGTCCATCAAAAGGCGAATGGGTTTTGGTGAATTGCGCCTGAGTTTCGCTTAGGCAAAGCAGCAAAAAAAGGCTTATTAGGAGCTGTTTAAGATACATATTGACTTTTTTTATGTGATGCAATTTACAAAAAAAGCCTCAACGTGTGTTGAGGCTTTTTCTTATTATTATCTGGAAATATCCTAGTTCTGAATCACAAGTCTTGTGATTCCATTGGCTTTCCCTTCGTAGTTTGACATCAAATAGTACACACCAGGAGCTAAGTCTAGTTCAAGCTCGATTTGTTGCTCCATTCCGGCATCAAATCTGTATATTTCCTGACCTAAAGCTGAGTGAATTACAAATTCATCGTGCTTAAAGTCATTCAAGATTTGAATGGAAAATTGACCCAAATTTGGATTTGGATAGACTGCAAATAAAGGTTCAAGGTCATCTAAACCAATACCCTGAACTTCAATGCAATCTGTGGTAACTTCGCAGCCGTATTGACTCAGAACAGCATAATACTCGCCATCTTGACTTGGTGCAAAAAATGAATTTGTTTCGCCGGATATAGGCATGTCTGTTGCACAATCGTACCATTGGAAGTCGCCCGTATTTGGATTGGCGACTATTGTTTTGTCGACCAAAGATAAACTTGGGACATCAAGATCAACAAATTGAACGGTAAGCTCATAGCTTGTACAGGTTTCGTCAAAATTGTCTAATTCGACCTGATAAACTCCCGAAGAAGACGTTGTTAAATTACCAAAGGTAAAAGTGGTTTCTTCACAAATACTGGTGTCTATCGACATGACATTCAGAGTATTAACTAGCAAGTCAAGCTGAACGACGCTGTCGCAATTTGTGGCGTTAGAAAACGTTTGGTTATACAAACCAGTAACATCATACGAACTACCATTCCAATCATAGGTTTGAGATGCACAAATGGTATCGGAAACATAAACGGTATCGGACGCTAAACCAATGGTTAGACTTAGGCTAATCGTTGAATCGCAACCTCCTGGAGTTTGCAGAACCTGGGTGTAATTACCCGAACTAACAAAAGTTTCTCCATTAACCGTCAATGATCCTGAACAAGACGAAGTGGTATAATTTGACGTAATAGGTGCCGCAAAACTAATACTCAAGCTCAACACAGAATCACAACCCTCCGCAGTACTAAAGTTCTGGGTATAAAGCCCTGAACTCGTGTAATATTCTCCATTTATTTCTAGAGTATCTTGACACGTTTCGATGACCTGATATTCTTGAAGCGTGTTTGAAAGTGTGATATTGTATATCATTAACGAATCGCAACCAGAGCTATTGGTCAAATAATAAAAATACGTCCCCGAGGTAGTAATGGTGTCGTTGTTTAACATAATGGAATCGTCGCAAGTAACGATGGTTTGAGAGCCATTTGGCGAAACTTGTCCGACGTCTAAAGTCAGGTTCACAATAGAATCACATGTGTTTTGAGCTGTTAGAGTGTCGCTATAAGTACCTGAAATTGTATACGTTGAGCTTCCGACCGAAAAACTTTCTCCATCACAAATATGCTCGGACAGCGTCGTAAGAGCTTCGGTGTTGAAGGTCAAATCTAAATTAACAACCGAATCGCAATTAGACACATTAGTCAAGGTTTGCGTATACAAACCAGTAGTAGTAAAGGTCTGATTGTTAATAACTAACGAATCCAAGCAAGTTGACTGAGCGTAATCTACCGAGTCGGTATTCGACGTACAATCAACTGACGTAAAGTTACTGAGAAGCTTAATGTTGTCAAAACCAAAATAATCGGAACCGCCATTAAAATCAGCGACCAGCTGTAGGCGAATAAAGTTTGCTGTATCAGGAACTAAAATTGTATCGGTCAACCACATTCCTGTTTGGTTGTTTTGCACATGAGTTGCGGTGTCTGTCCAGGTGTTTAATGAATCAAACTCCACATATATACTAACATAATCCGAAGCGCCACCTGCAATATTGACGTAGTAATCATAAACTAAAGCTACCTCTGTATGGGCAGAAATATCAACGGCATCAAAAGTCAAAGTGTGAGCGAAAGCTCCTCCTCCATTGTTGTTGTCAATATCTTGACCACCCCAAAATTTATTGCCTAAAGTGGCTCCAGAAATTGAAGCTAAGTTGTTTACTGGCATCCATACATCTCCCGAAATGTTGTATTGATTGGGAAAATGTGTAAAATTCCAACCTGTGTTGGCCATTTCAAAACTTTGGCTTAAAAGCAAAGAACCTATACCATTGTATGATTCTACATGAATTGGTATGCTAAGCAAACTATCGCAAGCATGAATAGTTTGGAATGTGCTATCTACGGTTTGAGAACTTGTATATTCTATACCATTTAGCACAATAGATTCTAAAGCGTATACGGTATCGAGTGTTTGGTTATAGCTTTGATTAACAATAAGTTGATTGTAAATCAGACTATCGCAGCTTTGCGAATTTGTTAAGGTGTCAACAACTGTGGTTGATGAGGTGTAGTATGCGCCCTCGAACAGGACAGAATCACAATCTGAATACACAAATGTGGTGTCGGTATCGCAACTTGGCACAGCAGAAGTTCCTGATAGAACAACATTGTCGAAACCAGCGTAGTCGGTTCCGCCATTTTGATTTCCAACCAAACGCAAACGAACATAATTTGCCGTATCTGGAACAGAAATTTGAACTTCTGTCCAAGTCCCTGTGTTAGGGTTTAGAGTGGTATTCGCAGCCCAAGTGGATTGATTGTCAAACTCTACAACATAGCTTAATTCATCGCCATTTCCGGCATCAAAACCAATAGTATAGTATTGAAAACTTAATTCAACACTGTTGAAACCTGTTAAATCTTGAGCTGTAAATTCAATAATGTGGTCGAAATCTCCGCCGCCATTTCCGTTATTCAAATCTGACATACCCCAAAATTGAGCTCCTTCTTGTGGAGATATTGAAGATAAACTTCCGCGCTCAGCCCAAACATCATTAGAAATATCATAAGAATTTGGAGTTAAGGAATACGCCCATGTATCGCCAGAAGTTTCAAAGCTTTGTTTAGCCAAGACGGTTCCTGTGGATGACAAGGCGAGCATGGAAACATCCTCAGAACATTTATGTGAAGAAAAATCATAGAATGAGCTTGCCATTGGCTCAAAAACTTGTTGAGCAAAAGGGTTGAAATGTGCTTTAGCATCCATCGAAACTAACCATAGTCCGACAAAAGCTAAGCTTTGAAATGTAAAAAATTTTCTCATTGGTTTTTAATTAATTAGACGTGTGCAAATCTATTTAAAATAAGTCAGTTATAGGTTAAACGAAGTCTAAATAGGTCAAAATATTTATTCCCACTCGATGGTTGCTGGTGGTTTTGAACTAATGTCATAAACCACACGATTCACTCCTTTTACCTGATTAATGATTTTATTCGACATTTCTGCCAAAAAATCATAAGGTAAATGTACCCAATCGGCAGTCATACCATCGGTAGATTGAACAGCTCGCAAAGCCACAGCTTTTTCGTAGGTTCGCTCGTCTCCCATCACACCAACCGATTGTACGGGAAGCAAAATAGCTCCAGCTTGCCAAACGTCATTATATAAATTATGAGTTTTGAGACCTTCAATAAAAATATGATCTACTTCTTGTAGAATGTTTACTTTTTCAGGTGTGATGTCGCCTAAGATACGGATGGCTAAGCCTGGTCCAGGAAAAGGATGCCGACCTAATAAGTCGGGATTTAAACCGAGAGCTTTTCCTACTCTACGCACTTCATCTTTGAACAACAAACGCATAGGTTCAACAATTTTTAGCTTCATATAATCGGGCAAACCACCTACGTTGTGATGTGATTTTATAGTCGCTGAAGGGCCGCCAGTTGCCGAAACTGATTCGATAACATCTGGATAAATAGTGCCTTGCGCCAACCACTTAACTTCCTTTATTTTACTCGATTCTTGATCAAACACATCAATAAATACTTTTCCGATGGCTTTTCGTTTAGCTTCCGGATCCGACAAACCTTTTAATGCCGTATAAAATTGCTCAGAAGCATCAACTCCAATCACATTCAGACCTAAATGTTCGTAGTTCTTCAAAACAGTTTCAAACTCATTTTTTCTTAACAAACCGTTGTTTACAAACACACAATACAGGTTTTTTCCGATAGCTTTGTTGAGCAAAACAGCTGTTACAGTAGAGTCTACACCTCCCGAAAGCCCTAAAACTACACGGTCGTTTTTGAGTTGTTCTTTTAATGTTTTGATGGATTCGTCAGCAAAAGAATTTGGAGTCCAGGACTGTGAATAGCCACAAATATCAACCAGAAAGTTCTTCAAAAGCTGTAAACCATCTGTTGAGTGATAGACTTCAGGATGAAATTGAATGCCATAGGTTTGCTCGCCTTCAATTTCATAAGCTGCCGCTTCCACATCGGCCGTAGAGCCAATACACTTAAAATGTTTGGGAAGCTCCGTAATAGTGTCGGCGTGGCTCATCCAAACTTGTGATGGACTTGTTATTGATGAAAATAAAGCATGATTTGAGTCAATTTTATTCAGAATAGCACGTCCATATTCTCTATGTTTTGAGGCACTCACTTCGCCTCCATCTAGCTTGGCTAAATACTGTGCGCCATAGCAAACGCCCAACAAAGGCAGTTTTGTTCTGATTTCTGAAAGATCAGGCACAGGATGATTCGGGTCGTTGACCGAAAACGGAGATCCCGACAAAATAACAGCTTTTACATGCTCGTCGAGCTCTGGTGCTTTGTTGTATGGATGGATTTCACAATAGATATTTAATTCTCTTACTCGTCTGGCAATCAGTTGAGTATATTGCGAGCCGAAATCTAAAATAATGAGTTTTTCTTGCATTGTGTGCTTAAGTTATTCACGAATCAAAAAATAAAATACAAACTTAAGCTTTTGCTAAGAACTGTCGCAAGTTTAGTTTAGATTATCTTTGCAATGCCTAAAAGATACAGGCTCTATGTTGAACGATGTGAATAGCTAGACAAACCATTCTCGCCTATCAACATAAAATTTGACGACTAGAACTAAAAATAACTAGCTTTGTCATGATATTAATTGTTATGTTCAAAATATTGAAAACTAAACCTTTGGCTATAAGCTATTTTGCTTTCGCCATTTTATTTATAAGTTCTCTTCGTGGAGTTTCGCAGACTTTGGTCATCAACGAAGTGATGTCGAGCAATGATACTGTTTTGCAAGATAAATTTGGAGACTATCCCGATTGGATAGAGCTATACAACAGCAGCAACGAGCTTGTCAATCTACATCAGTACAGCTTATCGGACGATGAAGATGATCTTCAGAAATGGAGATTTCCCGAGGTTTCGATAGAGCCAAAAAGTTTTTTAGTGCTTTTTGCTTCTGGCAGAGATACGCTGATTGACAATGAGTTTCATACCAATTTCAAAATTAAACAAACAGGAGAGCCTTTGTTTTTAGCCAGCCATCAAGTTGAGGTTTTGTCTTCTGTAGCACCTGTTTTTATTCCGACCAACACATCCTACGCTTGCGTAGTGGACGGAAATAAGCAAATGACTATTACAAATACTCCAACGCCAGGTGCGAGCAATAGCCAATCCAACGGCATTTATTGTTCGCATCCTTCGGGGTTTTATAGCGAGGCCTTTGACTTGTCTTTGGTGTCTTCAAGCCCAAATCAGCTTATACGCTATACGCTAAATGGCGAAACTCCATCAGCGCAAAGCAACTTATACAGCAGCACACTCCTCATCGACGCTCAAGAAGAACATGAGTTAAGCATCAGTCAAATTCCGACCACACCGCTCTCCAAACCCGCCAATGCCTATAATATAAAATGGAAAACGCCTAAACGCGTCTACAAAGGCCATGTGATTCGCTATGCTGTGTTTGAAAACGACAGTTTAAGGAGTAAAATTTACACCAAAACCTACTTTGTAGACCCGTCTATCAAAAAAAGATACATCTTTCCGGTACTTAGCTTGGTAACCGATAGCCTAAATTTATTCGACTATGAATCAGGGATTTACATTCCGGGTAAACGCTTTGACGAAGAGGGCTACAATTGGTTTGCTATCGGGAACTACAACAACCGAGGAAAGGCCTGGGAAAGAGCAATGCATATTTCCTATTTTGAACCCGACGGTACCTTAGCTTTTGAGACAGATGCTGGCATGCGGATGCGCGGACTTGGAAGTCTGTCCAATCCTCAAAAATCGTTTAATGTCTATTTCAGAAACGCCTATGGCAGGTCGAAAGTAGATTACCCGATATTTGAAGGATCGAAGGCAACAACGTTCAAGCGACTTATTTTCAGAAACGGAGGTCAAGATTTCACCTATTCTCATTTTAAAGACGCCATGCTCCAAACCCTTATTGAGCCTTTAAATTTAGATCTTCAGGCCTATCAGCCTTCGCTTGTTTTTATCAATGGCGAATATTGGGGCATTCATAATATTAGAGAAATGTATGATGAGCATCACTTCAAGTATAGTTTTGATATTGAGGAAGATAGTGTTAATATTTTAGGCGTTTGTGGTTCTGTTGATGAAGGGAGCAATAGCGATTATTTGGCATTGACCGATTACGTATCGACCCACGATTTGTCTCAAAACGAGGCCTACAACTATGTGGCTTCGCAAATTGATATTGAGAATATGATCGATTTTCAGATCGCCGAAATTTACTTTGCCAATTACGACTGGCCTTGCAATAATTTTAAAATCTGGAAAGACAATTCACCCGAATCCAAATGGCGTTTTTTAATTTACGATTTAGATTTTTCTTTTGGCTACGACCACCGCTCATCCTACAACGTCAACTCGATAGAACACGCCACAAAAATAGCAAACGACTGGCCACATTGTGCTTGCTCTAACCTTTTGTTTCGAGCCTTGCTCCAAAACCAAAACTTTAAACATCAGTTTTTGGAGCGTTTTCAATATGCTCTAAATCAAACTTTTGAGCCCCAACACGTCATTGATCTTATTGATCGGTTTGAAGAACAATACAGGCCCGAAATAGAAGAACACATCGACCGATGGCGCTATCCATCAAGCCTTAGTAAATGGAACGAAGCGCTCAACAAGCAACGTCTATTTGCCCAAAAAAGACCCTGTGTGATGATGGAGCATTTGCGCAGCTATTTTGACGAAGATACCACCGGCTGGACTTGCCCAACGCTGGCCGAGTATCAGCTCAACATCAGCGTATATCCCAACCCAAATACGGGTTTGTTTCAGCTTGTAAATAACGGAGCTACAGACATCAAATACGGAAATATTAGGGTTTTTGATGGACTTGGACGTCTTGTGTTTTCTGAAGCTCAGGTGCAGATAGAAGCTTTTGAGCAAAAAGAAATTCAGCTAAACGGACTGTCTTCTGGTGTTTATTTCTTGTCGCTAAAAAGCAATCATTTGACCAAAACAGTGAAAATTACTGTGATTTAGTCTTGAGCAGACAGCATGATTTTTGGAAACCCAAAACGGCAAACGATTCTATTTCCAAGAATGCGCTAAATACACACTGAAAAAACACAGTATAGCATACAATTTCTGACAAGTGAAAGGCCTCAGAATAGATTCGGATTTTGTTTTAGGTCTGATTGAAAAAGCGACCATCCAAAACAAAAAATAAGTCAAAACATCGAGCCAATCAAAGCGTCCGTTGAACCAATGTAGGGCTTGAAAAATCTCTAATCCGACCGAAAATATCAAAGGTAAAAACACCAATTTGATGGATTTTGACCCTATTGAAATAACATAATGTTGAGCCAATAAACTTGAACAAAACACCCACAAACCACCAGGCAACGAGAATATAAAATAATTGGGCAAAGGCAAGGCTTGTTTTAGTGCCGATTTGAGTCCCAAATAGAACTCATGAGGAACTAAAAAGGCAACACATTTGTTAATTAAAATATGTTCTGTGCGATAAAACACATAGATAAACAAGCTAAAAATCAGCAATATAAAAACCAATCGGTTTGAGTGTTTCATGGCTTTTGGTAGATTAGAAGTTTGAAATATGAAAACCAACCCAAATCTTCAGATTTTATGAGTTCAAATGGTTCTAAAGGGGCTGAAAGATCGTCTAGTTTGAAATCAGACTTGAAATGAAACCAAGAGGCAAAAAACTCGAAATTTTTATCGAAGTATTTTAAGAAATTTTTTGGTGTGAAATGATTAACAATCAGTAGCTTGCCTTTTGGTTTAAGGATTCTAAACGCTTCCTTTAGAACCAGGTCAGGATCGTCGACTACAGAAAGTAAATGCGCCATCACAACGTAATCAAAACGTTGATTTTCGAACTCAAGTTGTTCCGCATCCATGTTTAGGATAGTAATTCGATCATTTTGAAAACGCTTGGCGTATGCTAACATATTTTCAGATTGGTCGATGCCTGTAATATTATGTTTTTTAAAATCCTTTAGATGCCCACCCATACCCACTCCGATGTCCAACAAATCACCTTCTGGCAAGGCGTTTAGTTCATAAGAAAGCCGACGCTTATTAGATTTTAAAAATACATTAATGACAGGATAGAAAAATGAAATTTTATTATAGAAATACCTTCGTTTTGAGCTCAAAAATTTGAAATGATTGATGTTGAATGACAAAAATACATCGAAATATTTTAAGGCGTTAAAAATTCAATAAAATGCTGATTTAAAAATTGTTTTCACACCCTTCAGATTTTTAAAACCTGAAGGGTGAGAAAGCAATCATCAAGATGAAATGAGTGAGTTTGTCTAAAGTATTTGATATTGAGACAAGAATTTTTACTCACAATATTGCATAAAAGAAACCTCAATAATTGAGGTTTCTTTAGGTGTAAATTTTTGGTGTAGGATTTTAGCTAAGCTTGGTTGGTTTTGATTGTTTTTTTAATGTTCAATCGTTTTTTTCAATCGCTTTCCTAAGGTGGTCTATCTGATTTTCGATGTCATCCTGGTAGAGGTAATCATCAAAGTCTTCAATGGCGTCAAGGTAATACAAAGCTTCGGTTTTGTTTTTGGCGTAGGTTTTGGCCAGAAACAAGGCCGCCTTAGGAGGATAATAGTTTGATTTTGAGCTTATGGTCAATAAGGTGTTGAATGTTGATTTAGCTTCCGTAAACTTTCCAAGATGAGCCAAAGACTTACAAGCGTAGTAGGCCAGAAAACTAGAATTTGGGCTGGTTTTATGTTTAGTAATCAATGTTAAACAGTTGTCAAAATCAGCTCTATCAAACGCATTTCTGATTTGGATGAACGCCGGACTCAAAACTTGTTTATAGTTTGCTTTTGCCCATTTATCTCGGTATGATATGGGTTCGTCAATGCTCGAAATCAGAGTATAATACCTGCTTTGGGCAGTTTTGTTGGATTCCAAAATAGCAATTTGATAAAGGTAGTAAAGTGCCGAGGTTTGATTAATTTCTGTTTGATTGTTTTCTAAGAAATGTTCAAAATAGAATTTTGCTTTAGAATTTTCGGTCAAAAACAGAGCTTTTCCCATCAAAAAAGAAGCTAATATAAGGCCAGAGTCCATTTGTTGGAGTGTCTGAATCATCTCTGGAATTTGTTTTTTCTTGCTCTGCAATAAGCTGATAACCAACAAACGAGCTTCTGTAGTGTTGAATGTGTCTTGTTTTATGATCTGTAGATCAAACTGGAGCTGAAAATACAAATTGACAGCATCTAGCTCATAGCGCGCAAAGCTGCTGTTGAGTCCTGTTTTATGTAAAGTTCTAATGATGTCGAGTGCCGTTTCTTTGTCGGTATCCAAACCTAAAACAGATAAAACCCATTTCATTGAATTTGGCAAATAACTCAGACTGAGGTCCATATAGCTTTTCAGAAGTAGAGCTTCTTGATGTTTCGGATTCGTTTTGAGCACATTTTTGATGTGTTTGTAAGCCGAAATCAAGTATTGGCTGGCTTGAAGCGGACTTCCTGATCGGCCTATTAACAGCGAATGCATAAGTTCTAATTCGCCAAGGTATAGGTCTTGATGTTGTTTGGAGAGCTGTTTTGAATCTGAAAATAAATCAGCTCGATGTTTCAGTACATCTTGTATCGAATCGGAAAAGGCGGTGGCGTTGAATAGGACGTGTATAAAGTCGGATTTGCTCCAAATATGAGCTTGCTTTTCAGCCTCAAAATCCTGAATAAGCGTCCCAAGCTTTTCAGTATCTAAATTAAAAACAGCCTGAGCTACAGGGTTTTGCGCCTTAAGAAAGGTGCTGAATGCAAAACAGCATAAAGCCAAAAAAAGAGGATAGAATCTATCCTCTTTGTGTGTGTTATGTTTTGTCTTAATTTCCAATTTCATCATCAACCAGAATACGACCACAGTGTTCGCACACAATAATTTTTGTACGCTTTGCGATGTCTAATTGTCTTTGTGGTGGTACTTTTGCAAAACAACCTCCACAAGATTCTCGATCTACTTTGGCAACAGCTAACTTATTGGTTAGGTTGGTTCTCAGGCGTTTGTATCCTTTTAGCAAGCGAGCATCAATTACCGATTCGGCTTTGCTTTGTTGTTTGGTTAGCTTTTCTTCGTCTTTTTGCGTTTCTGCAATAATTTGATCTAAAGCTGCTTTTTTCTGTTCAAGATTTTGTTTGCTGTCTTCAACTTTTTCGTTGGTCTTGACAATCAATTCGTTTTTAAACTCAATCTTAACTTTAAATTCATTGATCTTTTTTTCAGACAATTGAATTTCAAGCTCCTGAAACTCAACTTCTTTTGTCAAAGCTTCAAATTCTCGATTGTTTCTAACGTTCTTGAGCTGAGTCGAATATTTTTCTATGGCCGCTTTTGAATTGGCAATTTTTTCAGTGCGTTCTAAAATCGATTGATTTAGAGCCGCGATTTCTTCGTTTATATGCTCAATTCGAGTGCTATGTCCAGCTAATTCGTCTTCCAAATCGCTTACTTCGATTGGCAATTCTCCACGCAAAATTCTGATTTGTTCCAACTCAGAATCAATACTTTGCAGATTATATAATGCGACAAGCTTTTCTTCAGTAGAATAGATTTTCTCTTTTTTCTTTTTTGCCATAGTACAATTAGTTGTAAAAATAGTTAACCGGATTGGTGTTTAGCTCCGATTTGTAAACGGCAAAATTACAATTTTTTTCCCGAAGTTTCTCATCTATCAATTCAATTGTGAAATATTCACTTTCGTAATGTCCAACATCAGCTATAATGATTTGATTTTCAGCCGAAAAAAACTCGTGATATTTAAAATCGCTAGTCAAAAATACATCAGCTCCAGCTGCTTTTGCATCCGAAAGCAAAAAAGAACCCGAACCTCCGCAAATCGCTACGCGCTTAATGGTAGATTTACACCAATCTGTATGTTTAATAACTTGAGTTTGAAATCGGTTCTGAATCCGTTCAAAAAATGCTTTTACATCCATCGGCTCAGCCAAACTACCTATCATCCCCGAACCAACGTAAGGATTAGGCACTTGGAGTTCAATAATTTGGTAAGCAACCTCTTCATAAGGATGATGCGTTTTGAGTGCAGAAATCACTTTTGATTGCAAATGACGAGGAAAAACAAGTTCCAGTCGGCGCTCTTTTTCTTGATGCAGTTCATCTAGTTTCCCGACAAAAGGTTGCGCCTTTCCAGTCGCTTTGAAAGTCCCCATGCCAGCATTAGAAAAACTACACGAACTGTAATTTCCGATGCTTCCAGCTCCAGCTGAAAACAAAGTCTCTCTTAGTTTAGTTAAGTGATTTTCAGGAACATAAGTAACCAATTGCGAAAGCGTATCTGCTTTGGGGCGCAAAATATTGAGCTTTTCTAAACCTAATCTATCAGCAATTTTTTTATTCACGCCAGTGTCCACAGCATCCAGATTGGTATGAAAGGCATAAAGTGCAATATTGTTTTGAATGGCCTTGATTAAAGCACGTTCAATATCCGTTTTTCCCGTCAGTGTTTTGATGGCAGAAAACACCAATGGATGATGCGAAATGATAAGGTTACAGGATTTAGAAATGGCTTCGTCGACCACGGCTTCGGTGCAATCTAAACTTACCAAAACCGAAGATACTTCAGCTTGCTCATCGCCGCAAATCAAGCCCGAATTATCATAGGATTCCTGATAGGCTTTGGGTGCCCAATCTTCTAAAATTGTAATAACTGCTTTTATGTTCATAAAACCTCAGAATCTTCACTAAAATCAATGTCAATTTTCTCGACTCTATCGTCGTGTCTTCCACCTTCGAAGCTAGAATCTAAAAATGCGCTGAGAACTTCAACAGCTTCATCTTCAGATATAAAACGGGCTGGTAGAGCCAAAATATTAGCATCGTTGTGCTGGCGAGCCAGACTGGCAATTTCGGGTGTCCAGCATAAAGCTGAGCGAATACCTTCGTGTTTATTTGCCGTCATATTGATGCCATTTCCACTGCCGCAAATTAATACACCCAAGGTGTCGGTGTTTTCAGAAAGCACTTCCAAAGCAACGGCATGGGCATAGTCTGGATAATCTACCCGACTGTCAGAAAAAGGGCCTAAATCGACAGCCTGAATACCACGATGTTCGAGGTGATCGACCAGGCGTTGTTTGTGAGCCACTCCAGCATGATCGGATCCTAAATAAATGGTCATAATTTTTTTATACAAAGTTAAGGTTTTTTAGCTTTTGACTTCTTGTTTTGATGAAAACTATAAATTTGTCATCACGAACTGTTTAAGAGCATAAACCTAGTTTTTAAGCCGAAATACTATTTTAGATGGCTTGAATTCAGCTTATAAATGCAACTTTTTAGAGGACATTTAGTTTAATTAGTGCCAGCAGAAAACCCCTTTAATCATTATTTTTTTTTGAGCGTTAGTTTTGCACAACAAGAGTTATGTGAGGAGAGACGTTTAGAGCTGTCCCTCGCTCACCCATTCGATGATAAACACGCTGTGGCTAATGCAAGAAAAATCGCAGACACAATTGAACATACAGGAAATTTGACTATTTTTGAGATATAAAAATAAACGACAAAAATATAAAATAGGATTAAAAAGCTTTGTGGACAATACAAAGCTCGGGCGTTCTCTGCTTTTAGTTCAGTAACTCGAGATGATTTTAACGATGAATCTGATATTGATTTTGTTGTAGATTTTGACGACAACGAAAAAAGCAGTAGAACGAACTATAGAAATTATTGAAGAAGCAAAATATCATCAAAACATAAAAATTATGAAAAATCTATTTAGTATTCTGATTATCAGCTTGTTGCCAACCAGCCTAAACGCACAATCTGTAGATTTCCAGCAATTCAATTTGGCTACGTTTACCGATAGTGTTTCTGCAATACGAGCTGCAGATATTGATGGCGATGGCGACGTAGATATACTAAGCATTAGAAACAATAAAACACTCCAAATACTCGAAAACACAGGAGATTTGCATTATAAAATTTCACTTGAAATGCCTTTTAGTTCATCAGGCAGATATTTGAAATTACTGGACTATGATGAAGATGGAAAATTAGATTTTCTGTTTCGTCAAAACCAAGAATTAGTGTTTTACAGACAAACGGATGACTTTCAATTTGAACAAGAGAATTTTCCGCTTTCGTGGGTGAAAAGCTTAATGGTGTTAGGAAACAACAGCAATTCAACTCACTATTATACTATTCAAGATTCGGTACTTTATGATCTTACTGATGCAAATGCAATCGATACGTTAGCTAGAGTCGTAGATCCAAATCATAATCTTAGCTATAAACTAAAATTAGAACTTGATCAGAACGACGAACTTGTCATTTATAGTTTGTCTACAGAAAATTATCCGCCATCACAAAATGATATTCCTCTTTTGTTAAAAACAATTGATCCAATAACAGGAAACTCTGACACGCTATTTTATTTCGTCCCTGAAGAGCCCGATTATATACCGTTTTACAACTCTAGTTTTAATCTTTTGGACGTAGATAATAATGGAGAACGAGACTTGCTTATAAATAAATCAGGAGACGGACTTTATGTCTTTTTTGTTGAAAATCAGATAATTAACCCTGAATCTTCTAAGCTACCTATCAATCCTATTTTTATGGCTGATGTAACTGGCGATGGAAAAATTAATTTTGGGAAAAGCTGGAATGACTACCGTAGTATGTATTTGTCTTATTATACATTTAATGATACTGTATTTGAAGTACAAAAAATTGATGGGCGGAATAGTTTGGCGGGAGAAGCTTACTCCTATTCCGCTGTTACGGTTTCTGATATCGATCAAGATGGTATAAAGGATATTGTGTATGCGACAGGAGACAGGAATGTGATTGGACGAGGTGGGAAACATGCCATTTGGTATAGAACAGAAGAAGCTAAAACTTTAATATCTTACAATGAAGCTCTAAATTCTTATTTTCATGTCGGAAATAATCAGTTTTTGATCAACAGAAATGGACTTAGGTACGAAAATTTAAAAGGAAACCTAATACATATTGACAGCTTAGGAGGTGTAGCTTATAAGTCTAGTAAGCCATTTACATGGAATTTTTACGATCATAAAGAAGGTGAAATAGAGTTTCATTTAAGAAGTAAACAAATTAAAGCAAACCCTGATGCTGAACAAAGCTATATTTTAATGAGTAAAAATTTTGGGGATATCTTTAGAGTACTTAGTTTCGATGAAACCAACACGCTCTATGAAGATAGTGTTTGCACATCGAAATTCAAAAATTTAGGTGTTTTTAGTGCTTATGGAGATTACAATTTTGATAATAAAATAGATGTTGTTGCAAGTCGGAATAATGAGCTTTTTATGGCACTCAACACCGCTTGCGAAGATGCTTTTATATTTGAAACTATCTATACCTTTAATGCCGTTTCAAGCTTTAAGATTCAACAACCAAAACCATTTAAGCGTAACCACGACCAATATCACGATTTTATAGTACAAAGGAACGACACGAACCTCATACACTTGATTAGCTATGCCAATGGAAGCTATTTTTTAGATCAAAGTTTAGAAGGGAACTTAATCTCAATAAAAGACATTAATCAAGATGGACTTGATGATATTTTAACTTCTAATTATTTGTATATCAATACGTTAAATGATTTTATCCAGATAGATTATCCAAATCCTGATGAAACATTTTTCAAAGCTATAAATGCCAACAACGAAGGCTTTTTAGAGATTTTGATGACTGACTCAACAAACCAGCTCAAGATGTATTCTTCTTTTCCGTCAGATTATTTTTCGAGTTCTGAACTTATCCATCAATTTTCTAATCCAATTAGTTCATCTCCGATAAGAGATTATTTTTATCAACGAATACATGACGTTCCTGATTTTGATTTCAATGAGGACGGAAAAGAAGACTTTTTAGTGTTTGAAAAAGGACATAAAACCTATTTGTTTATCGATAAAAAAGCAAAATTAATTTCTGGAGGCTCAAAGGGAGAAAATCCTGAACTTGACTTTGATTTTTACCCGAATCCAAATACTGGAATCCTTTATTTTTCTAATGCTTTTGAAGTAGAACGTGTTGTGGTTTCGGATGTGCTAGGCCGCCACGTTAAAACCTTTGAAACAAACGGCGGAAATACCATTAACATCAGCAATCTACCTGCTGCGCCATACATTATGACTTTCGACTTGAAAAATCAATCCAATGAAACGCATCAGATTATTAAGTTATAATCTGATGGTTTCAATGGTGTTCAGATCCTAAACCAAAGACCGATTGATAGCCTCAAGTTTTTGAAGACTTTCGGTGCTAGCCACATCTTTTCGGTAGTCTAAATTGGTTTTAAAATGACTTTCAATCGATTGATTAATACGTTCGGAAGCCGTTTCAATATCATCCGCGCAAGCGCAAAACGCCAACACTCTCGATTTTTTTAATGAAGTGTATTGATGACCTTCAACACGCTCGCAAGAACCAAAAATAACCTCGACGCCTTCAGCTTTGTAAGTTTCTGGATTGAGTTCAAAAACAGTTGCTTCGGCACTGTGTTTTGGGTAGTCTTTAGCTACAATATATTTGATGACGCTGGCTTTATTAGCAAACTTAACCTCACTGTCTTTCAATGTTTTATAATACATCGATTTGATGAGTTCAGCAAACGAACTTTCTAAAACACTCAGTACATTTAGACCTTCAGGATCGCCAAATCGGCTATTAAATTCCATAAATTTAATGCCATCAGCTGTTTTGAAAAAACCACCGTTGAGCACGCCATTAAAGACCAGATTTCGAGCTCTCATTTCGTCGATAACACGCTGAAGAATATCTCGACAACTTTCCAAATCGGCGTCGGTCATAAAAGGTAATTTCTTTTCATTGTTGGTAAAACAACCCATGCCGCCCGTTCCTGGGCCCGTATCACCTTCAAATCGGAAAGGATAATCGTAAGTGGCTGGTGCCATGACTAGATTTTCGCCGTCGGTAAGTCCCATGATGGTAAACTCGATGCCTTCCAGTTTTTCAACTAAAAGCACGCTTTCATCGGGTGCAGCTTCCAAAAGTTCTTGAGTATAGGCTTTGCATTCCTCAAAATTAGCCAAATGATCGGGCATGACTTTTACGCCTTTTCCGCCTGTCAGACCTTGTGGTTTGACCACCAAATCAACACCTTTGGCTTTAAAAGCCGAAATCGCTTCATCGAGATTATCTGTTTTGTTAACCACACGATAGAACGGCGTACGTTCGGGAGCAACGGCATGCATCAAATCTATAGAATAAATTTTATCCCATTCGATACGTGTAGCCGCTTGCGTACCTCCGACTGCTTTGATCTTGTTTTCTAACAGGATATCAACAACGCCATTTGCCAAAGGATCATCTGCACTGACAAAAACGTAGTCAATTTGATGGTTTTGAGCATAAGCGAGTACCACTTTTGGATCATTGGCATTAGCCACCAAAAATTCGCCTCCACTGGCATTAACACAATCAATTATAGTCGGATTATTATGTCCCATTAGAGCAAATAATTGCGTTTCTTGATACAATTTTAAAGCAAAAGCACTCTCACGGCCTCCGCTTCCAACAATTAGAAATTTTTCTTTAGCCATCACTTATTTTTTAATACGCTCAACCGCGTTTTTAATTCTTAAAAGCACTTCTTCTTTACCTAAAATAGCACAAATATCATTCATGCTCGGGCCTGCACCTTTCCCGGTAACTGCCAATCGGAAATTCGGCATCAAGGCACCAAAACCAAGTTCTTTTTCTTCTAAAAAAGCTTTAAAACTAATGCCAATCTGCTCAGCTTCAAAAACATCTAGTTTCTCTAAACGCGCGCTCAATTCAATCAATAAACTTGGCGTTTGTTCTTTCCACTTTTTCTTAACGGTTTTGGCGTCATATTCTGTTGGTTGCTCAAAAAAGTAAGCCCCATCTTTCAAAATATCATCGGTTAAGGTGGCACGTTCTTTCATCAGTTCGGCAACCTGAGCTAAGGTTTGTTTTGGATATTGTCCTGTTGGATCAATAAGTTCTGCAAGTTCTTCGCCGCTTTTTGCTCTTAAATAGTGTTGATTAAACCATTTGGTCTTTTCGAAATCGAATTTTGCTCCAGCTTTACCAACACGCTCCAAAGAAAAACTTTCGATAAGTTGTTCCATCGAAAAGATTTCTTGATCTGTTCCCGGATTCCAACCCAAAAAGGCTAACATATTATTGAAAGCATCAGGAAAAAAT
Source organism: Flavobacteriales bacterium (assembly GCA_049609625.1). Lineage (GTDB taxonomy): Bacteria > Bacteroidota > Bacteroidia > Flavobacteriales > CAJXXR01 > JBMYYR01. The sequence goes on from JBMYYR010000007.1 coordinate 42,129, forward strand.
CCACGTTCTTTATAACCAGAAGACACTTCATTGGTTTCAGGATTCGTCCAATTCATCGGAAAAACAGGAAAACCAAGACGATCTCCATCTCGTTTAGACAATTTTCCGTTTCCATCTGGTTTTAGGATAAGTGGCAAATGCGCAAAAGTCGGACAGTCCCATCCAAAACATTGATACAGAAGTATATGCAAAGGCGCGGAAGGCAACCACTCTTCGCCACGAATAACATGAGAAATTTCCATCAAATGATCGTCAACAATATTGGCAAGGTGATAGGTTGGCATGCCATCGGACTTAAACAGCACTTTGTCATCCAAGTTATTGGTATTGACCGAAACCCAAGAGCGGATCGCATCTTCAAATTTAACCTCTTGATTTCGAGGCATTTTGATTCGGATAACATAAGGCTCTCCAGCTTCAATTCTTCTATTTGTTTCCTCTTCGCCTAATGTGAGCGAATTTTGCATAGAATTTCGAGAAATGTTGTTGTATTGCCATGCGTGAATGCCATTTTTCTTGGCTTGTTGGCGAACAGCATCAAGTTCTTCGCTGGAATCAAACGCATAATACGCAAAGCCTTTTTCGATGAGTAAATCGGCATATTCGCGATACATAGACTTTCGCTCGGACTGTTTATAAGGGCCGAAATCTCCTCCAGCCTGAATACTTTCATCAGCCTGAATGCCGCACCAGGCCAAAGCATCAAAAATATAATCCTCAGCACCTGGCACATAGCGTGTTTGGTCGGTGTCTTCGATTCTGATTAAGAAATCGCCATTGTGTTTTTTGGCAAATAAATAGTTGTAAAGGGCAGTTCGCACGCCTCCCATGTGTAATGGGCCTGTTGGACTTGGCGCAAATCGAACTCTAACTTTTTTTTCCATATCTTGGTCTATCAATACAGCAAACCGTCTGGTTTTCTGTGTGTTTTTTCATTTAAACTGAAACTGAATATTCTCTAAGGGCTTGATTTAGAGATGTCTTTTTATCGGTACTTTCTTTTCGTGTTCCGATGATCAAGGCGCAAGGCACTTGGAAGTCTCCCGCAGGAAATGTTTTGGTGTATGAGCCTGGTATAACTACCGAACGTTCAGGTACATAGCCTTTGGTTTCGATAGGTTCATCGCCCGTAACATCAATAATTTTTGTGGAAGCTGTCAGGACTACATTCGCCCCCAAAACAGCTTCTTTTCCTATCCGAACACCTTCAACAACAATAGATCTAGAACCAATAAAGGCGTCATCTTCAATAATAACTGGAGCCGCTTGTAGAGGTTCTAAAACACCGCCAATCCCAACGCCACCGCTGAGGTGAACACGTTTCCCAATTTGTGCACATGAGCCAACCGTTGCCCAGGTATCGACCATCGTTCCGCTATCGACATAGGCGCCAATATTGACATAAGAGGGCATCAAAATAGCGCCCGAAGCCACAAAAGCACCGTGGCGAGCAATGGCATGAGGCACCACCCGAACGCCCAATTTGGCGTAATTGCGTTTTAAAGGAATTTTATCATGAAATTCAAAGGGATCTAGCTCAATGGTTTTCATTTCCTGAATCGGAAAATACATCACCACCGCTTTTTTTACCCATTCGTTAATCTGCCAATCGCCATCTTTTGGTTCAGCAATACGGAGTTTTCCTTCGTCTAATTGTTGGATAACTGCTCTGATAACTGATTGAGTTTCGGCCTGCTTTAGCAAACTTCTGTCTTCCCAAGCTTGTTCTATTTGCGTTTTCATTTGTACTGAGTTTAAACAAATTTCAACAAAAAGAAATTCTTTTTTCCTTTCTGAATCAAGGTGTATTTATTCTGAATGAGGTGTTCGTCTTGCATTCTAAACGCCTCATTAATTTTGATTTTATTAACCGACAAGGCATTCGCTTTAAGCGCACGTCTAGCTTCGGCTTTAGATGGAAAAACAGCCGAATGTTCGCTCAATAACATAATAGCATCCGATTGATTTTCAATTACTTCTCTTGATAATTCAAACTGTGGAACCCCTTCCATAATATCCAAAAGTAAGCTTTCGCTTAAGACTTTTAATTGCTCCGAAGTGTTTTTTCCGAACAAAACCGCCGAAGCTTCAATCGCCTTTTGGTAAGCCTCTTGGTTATGTACTCGGCAAGTGATTTCTTCTGCCAATTGTTTTTGAAGCAAACGCAAATGTGGCGCTTCGTCGTGTTCTTTTTCTAAAGCCTCAATTTCTTCTTGATTTTTCAGACTAAAAATACGAATGAGTTTTTTAGCATCTTCATCACTTTGATTAATCCAAAATTGAACAAACTTATAAGCCGATGTTCGGTTTGGATCAAGCCAAATATTTCCACCTTCCGATTTTCCGAATTTACTTCCATCCGATTTGGTCAATAAAGGCGAGGTAATGGCATAAGATTTTGTGCCGCCCATACGTCGGATAAATTCCGTTCCGGTTACAATGTTTCCCCATTGGTCTGAACCGCCGAGCTGAAAACGACAGTCATGCGTTTTGTTGAGGTGGAAAAAATCGTAACCTTGAATCAATTGGTAAGAAAATTCAGTAAAAGATAAACCTGTTTCGATACGTTTCTTTACCGATTCTTTTGCCATCATATAATTGATAGTCAGATGCTTGCCGACGTCTCTCAAAAAATCTAGTAAAGAAAATTCTTTAAACCAATCGGCATTATTAACCACCATAGCTGGATTGTCGATATTCTCAAATTCGAGAAAAGATTCCAATTGGTTTTGAATACCATCCACATTTTTTTGGATAGTTTCTTCGGTCAATAAATTACGTTCCTGAGACTTCCCACTTGGGTCGCCAATCATTCCTGTAGCTCCACCAACAAGAGCAATTGGCACGTGACCTGCTTTTTGCAAATGCACCAATAACATAATTTGAACCAAACTACCAACATGCAAAGAATCTGCCGTGGGATCGAAACCAATATAGGCTTTCTGTTGCCCTTTCAAAAGTTCTTCTTCAGCACCCGGAATCAGGTCGTGTATAAGTCCTCTCCACTGGAGTTCTTGGACAAAATTTTTCATCGTTCTTGTTTTAATGGTCTTGAGAATATATAATTTCTCGAATCTGCAAAATTAACAAAAAGAATCAATTAGTTTGGTTTATTTTTTTGGCAAGTTTTTGAACTGTACGCAAGAAGATTAAAGCCTTTGATTACCACACTAAATTCCCAAAAATCAAAACAACAAGCCATACAAGCCCAAAATATTAGCGACTTTCATCACTTTTACGGTGTAATTTTGTTTTTATGGATGAATCAAGGTACTTTTGTGAAAGCAAAAAAAGGACGTGCTGCGTTTAGTGCCTACTCAAACGTTCTGGAAGCTTTAGACGGACTGAATGCTAACAATTTAAAAAACACTAAAATATGTTGAATATCATTCTTAATCAGATAAAACAAGTTGTTATTCAAACAGGCTGGGGCATTTGCTTCATTCTGTTTTTAATGATGTCTTCTTGTGGGGAACAAAAAATGCCTAACACGAACTCAATTGTTATTAAAACGGACTCTGAAGCGGGCTTTCATTACCTTATAGATTATGTTTCATGTAGTAAAATTGAAAAAAGCAAGGGCGTTAAGATTAATGTGTCAAGCAAAGACACGGTATTGAATCTCAGTAAGGATATTGAATATGCTGTTCTGACGGTATTTAACGCTTCTAAAACTTTGCAAATAACATGTCCTCTTTTTATTGATTCAACTACAATTAGCGTAGACTTCAACAACTTATCTAAAATTAAAAACTTGAAGGAGATAGAGGTCGATTATTTGGCGGGACACGAAAGCCAATACTTTTTTGACACCTATTGGACCGGACTAAAAAATACGCTTAACAATCAGGCGAATGCAAAAGAAGACTTAAAGCCACCTGCTCAAAAAAATGATTCTACAATGATGGCCAAAACGACTAATTTATTTTGGCTAGTGTTGAGTCAAGATACAACTGTTTTAGACAGGCTAAGAGGAAGTATTTCTGCCGATTGCGATGCTTATCAACAGTTTTTTATAAAGCGATTTGAAAAAACTGAAACTAAAAAACTGAATTATAAAGCGTTTACATTTGAATTGATTAAAAATGTAAAGCCAATAGATTCTAGTGGTTCAATATCAGATTTTCTGGACTTACCAGAGTTTAAAGTCTACTTTTGGGCTTCTTGGTGTTCGCCGTGTATAAGAGAATTTAAAGAGCAAGACAAGGCGTTTTTCACAAACGATAAGCATGTTTTTATATCTATAGATAAGAATGAGAAATCCTCTAAGTATAGCATTGATAAGTTTGGAATGAAGCACACATATATTTCGGATAGTAAGTGGCTTAAAAAATTTGGTTATAATTCAATTCCTTTACACTTCCATATTGATAATAAGAGCGCTACCATAAAAAAAGAATAAACTAACTAAACTTTTGGTTTGCTTTTTGTGGGCTTATGAGTTTTTCCATTTCGGTCTGAACATCATCAAAACAACAACTCATACAGCTCCAAAATATTAGCGACTTTCATCACTTTTACTTTATGATTTTGTTTTTCGATTTTATTATAGCTTGAAAGAAAAATTTGGTCTAAACCCATTTTTTCGGCTTCCATAATCCGTTGGTCAACACGGCGTGAAGGTCGTACTTCGCCGTTTAGTCCGATTTCGCCGCAAAATGCCATTTTTTTGGATAGCGGTTCATCTTCATTTGAGGAAAGAATGGCGGCTACAATCGCCAAATCCATACTGGGGTCATCAATTTTGAGTCCGCCTGTTAGATTCAAAAACACATCTTTTGCGCCCAAACGAAAGCCACAACGCTTTTCCAAAACCGCCAAAAGCATATTTAAACGTCGACTATCGATGCCTGTTGCACTACGTTGAGGTGTTCCATAAACCGCCGAAGACACCAGCGCCTGAACTTCAATCAACAAAGGGCGAGCACCTTCAACTGCCGAAGCAATCACCGAGCCGCTCAGTTGGTTATTCATATTGTTAGTCAACAAATTAGAGGGATTAGAAACAGGTTCTAAACCTTGCGCATTCATTTCGTAAATCCCTAATTCGTTGGTAGAACCAAATCTATTTTTTTGCGCCCGAAGTAGTCGATAGACATAGCGATTGTCGCCTTCAAAATGCAAAACGACATCCACCATGTGTTCCAAAACTTTTGGACCTGCAATGGAACCTTCTTTGGTCAAATGTCCAATCAAAATGACAATAGTTTCGGTTTCTTTGGCGTAGCGCATCAACTCAGAAGTACATTCTTTAATCTGACTAATACTACCCGGAAGCGCATCTATTGTTGGGCTTTGCAAAGTTTGTATAGAATCGATGACAATGACTTGAGGCTTGATTTTTTGAGCTTCTTTGAGAATATTTTGCGTATTTATTTCGGTATAAATCAAACAATCGGAGCTAGTTTGGCTGATTCGATCGGCTCTTAATTTAATTTGCTTTTCGCTTTCTTCTCCCGACACATAGAGCAAAGACAATTGCGGATTTGTAAGTGCCAACTGCAACATCAAAGTCGATTTTCCGATGCCAGGTTCGCCTCCGAAAAGTACCATCGCCCCAGCGACCAAACCACCACCCAAAACCCGATTGAGTTCTTGATCTGCCAAGCGAATACGGGCTTCGGTATCCAATTTAATGTCTTCTAATTTCTTTGGCTCGTGCGTAGATACTTCTCCCGATCGCACCCATTGTGGCACCGTAGAAGCTTTGGCGACTTTTCCCGTTACCACCGTTTCTTCTGCCAGCGTATTCCATTCTTTACAGAAATTACATTGACCTTGCCATTTGGGGTATTCATTCCCGCAAGATTTACAAAAAAATGCTGTTTTTGTCTTTACTTTTGCCATAATTTAGGCTTTAAACCACTTCAGAAAAAAAGGCAATCTGTTGTGATGATACTGATAATAGGTTTCTTCTTTTGCTCCAAAATTTCGATAAAATTGCTGTACGCCTTTTATCGAAGAGCCTTCAAAATCAATAAGTTGTATGTGTTTGTTTTGTCTAATCAACTGATCTATAAAAAAATAAGACGCGCCTTTTTGTCGTCCAATTTCATTCGAAATATTGAGCAGGTAATAAAATACACCTTGTTCTTGGATGCCAAACACAGCAAATACCTTTTCTTGATTTTCTTCCACAAAGAACAATCTTGCTTTTGACAACTTATGACAGTTGTCGATAATATGTTTAAAAAACATCCATTGCTTCTCAGAAATAGCGGAGGAATTAAGATGATAATGCGCTCTAAAAAAAGCAAAAACCTGTTCTACATCTTCAGTTTCGATGATGTTTAGCTGGGCTTTTTGAGCTTTTTTTAGATTTGATTCTAAGCTTCGTTTGGCTTTGGTTTCGAGGTAAGTTTTGGTTTCTAAAAATTGATTACACCGCTCTTTAGCTATAATATCTTTAAATTGATTGAGAGAAGAAAAACTAACATAATCGAAGGTAGATTTAAGATAGTCAACCAGTTTAGTTTTATCAACAATTTGTTGATTCCCAGATATATTGATTTGTTGACAAAGCAAAGGATTTTGCAAAAACGTCCAAAACACTTTTTTGTTTAGGGGCAAAGCTAAAACCGCTTCATAATCTCCCCAAACCAACGCTTCCCAATGGGGAGAAACCAAATCAAGATACCATAGTTGGGTATACAATCGATAACGCTGCTTTGTCAAACAGGCGTTCCAAGCTTTGGCGTCGATGTCTTGATGTTTAAGACGTTTAAAATCTAAAAAAGTTGTCAAAGCTGTTGTTTTCGGAGGACTTTATTATTTCGTAAATCGCGGATCTGTTTCCATTTGATGTCCGCAAGATTTACAAGTTCTAAGCTCTTCATCGGCATAAAAGCGTTTGAACACAGGGAAGAAATCAG
>JBMYYR010000008.1:0-36663 GCA_049609625.1 Flavobacteriales bacterium
AACTTCTATACTATTGGCGAAATGCATAAACGTGTTAAAACACTTGACGGGTTAAAACAAACAAATCAAAGTAACAGAATAGATACGATAAAAAACACCCTAATAAACATCAAAACTAACTTGCCAAAGAGTTTAAATGCTCTAAAAGCAAAGACAAACGAGGGAAGCGAGTTGGGTATCAGCCAAAAAGACACGGAGCTCATTGCAGAAATCATGCAGCGTATGAAAAAGCTTAATATTAATAAAAGTGATACTGTCAGCTATCAAGATGATTTATTGTACATCAACAACATTGTTAAACCTCTGGTTGTCAATCTGACTGTTAATCATGGGTTTGATGCTGTGATATTACGTAATGTAGAACAACTTGCTGATAGTTTATTCCAAAATGAAGTTGAAAGTCTAAAACGTGAATTAATCAAAAAAGACAAAAAGAAAAATAATAAAGGCAAAACAGCCTTCAAAGCCTTACTCGAATTAGACATCAGTAAGGCGCAAGACGGTGTCCTCCTGCTCAAAAGTCTATCTCAACTTGATCAGGCAAGTTCGTATGAACGCTTTTTTCAAATTTTATCTTCTATGGGCAATATAGTAGACGACAACAAACTTGGTTCATATATTAAAATTCTGACCGACTTTTCTACTAAATATGCCATTGTAGATAAGAAAGAAAACTCTATCGCTATTGATGTAGAAGAAGTGCTGTATAACTTATCTAAACAAATGGGCAGCAAGGACAAAAATTCGCTAGGTCTATATTTTAGTGTTGGGCTGAGTCAGACTTTAGGCAAAGTGAGTCTAGACAATACAAACGATAAATCTTTTGGTTATGTTAGTGAAAAAATTGGATTAAAAATAAATATTCGTAATTTTAAACGAGCAAGGTCTATAGCTTTTGAAGAAAATAATACAAAAGGTATGCTAAGATCTAAAACACCCCTTGTTTCGGATGTTTATGGCTTGGTCTACGGCTCCGGGATATTGTATAACATTACCAACACCAGTACATCCAACAATTTAGAAGGCTCTATGTTTGGTGCGTCGCTTGGTATCGCATTTTTTAATGATTTTGATGTCAATCTAGGTATTTCGACACTGTCTGGTGCAGGGAAAAGGTTTGGCAACAATCATATACTCAATTTCTCCTTAGATCTAAAATTCTTTGAATATATTGACAACCTAAGAAAGAAACGGGAAACCAAAAGACAAGAAGAAACCAAGGCTTTGCAAGCCTCTAAATAAAAAATATGACCAATTTTTTTTACCAATGTCGCCAATTAGCAAAGTCAATCTGGGAACACGTATGGGAATTCACACTTCTATCACTATTTATAGCCGCGCTGCATATAGAACACGGTCAAGATTTATTGATCTTATTGCTTAATAAACACCCATACGTTGTGGGCTACTTTATCGCCTTAGTTTTATTTGCGTTGAGCCTTTGGGGAACAAAAAAAATAACAGGCGAACAAAAACCAGTAGCTAAGCTTAAAAATCATTACGAACTCGTGCTGCCAAGACTTCTACTTTTTGTAGCCGTCTTTTACAACGCCATCCATCTTCAATATATTTACAACATCCTTCAAGGACATAAAGAAAAGAGTTTTATACTTTACTTGTTTGTTCTTTTAGGTGCTCTGACGGTGGTATTGACATTAATAAAACCTGCTTTTCGGTATATGGAAAAGCTAGTTCTCAAACATCTAGTATGTCTTGTAGGTATAGCTTTTTTTCTAGCTTTGTTGACTATAGTAATCCTACCTATTCGTAATGAAACAAAAACAGTTGATGGCCTAAGGCATTTATCCTATTCAATGTTTGCTTTAGCTTACCTTTTATTTTTTCTTGTTTCGGCAAGACGAGAGCTTTATTTTAGGATAAAAAACTTCAAGCCAAGACCTTGTGATAGCAAATGTAGAAATGACGTAATTAAAAGATCAAATCTGATTACAAGAAAAGCCCTTATTGTCAGTTTATGCCTTAGTCTGATGCTTTATGTAATTGCTAACGTACTGAATGTCAACACTCATCTTCGCGACTTAGATGTCATGTCGCCCTTAACCTACGTCATTATTGGCTTGAGTGGCCTGGCGAGCATTGTGATTGTAATAAATTGGCTTGCTTATGCTAAATTAAAGAATTTTCCATTACTCGCCATTGTTGTTCTATGTATTGCAGGCTATAACTACAGCCACACCTCCGAAAGTCATTCGCTCGACCCTCACGATGCCCATATTTCCTACAATCAACGAGACTCATTAAAAACCTATATTAGAACTTGGCTGACAGAAAAGAAGGACAGAATTGAGTGCTATGACGATGTTGGAAAAAAGTATCCAATACTCTTTTTTAATGCCGAAGGTGGTGGCTCAAGAGGACTCATCCACACAGGTTTAGTCCACAACGCCATTCTAGAGCAATATCCTAATTATTTTGAGCATATCATTTTAATGACAGGAGCATCTGGTGGTCAAAATGGTAATTCTATTTTCTTTGCTTCTGGAGGTAAAACAACACTCGGCACCAAACAAGCAAAAGCATTTTTCAATAATGATTTTGCATCCTCCTCGCTTATTAGTCTTTTAGGCAGAGATTTAATAGCGATGAAAAAAGGACGTGGTCATATTCTTATTAATCAGTGGGATTCTGTGTTTAATTTAACTTACCCAAGTCAACAACGTCAACTATCAGAACCTCTCTATAATTTTTATTACGACGCATCGGGAAATCTTGTCTCTCCTTTACCACCTTTGCTTCTAAGTAGTGCAACTAGTGTTCAGGATGGTAGACATCACTACCATTCGCCTTTTGCTTTCAAAGACTCAAACGCTTTGTTTTTTGGAGACAAAGATATTCATAGTCATTGCAAACATTGGAACAATAAAAAAGGGTATACGATTAAACAATCTATGATGCTAAACAGTGCCTTTCCTGTGCTCTCGCCAATTATGCGCACTAGTCCGCATAATCAATATGTTGATGCAGGATTGTTTGAAAGCAATGGCTTTTTGGCTACCTTTAAATTTGTAGAATCGCTTAAAACAGTAGCAGAAGAAATGAAGCTATCCGAGAAGATTAAATTTGTTGGTGTTTGGGCAAAAAATTCACCTAATGAAGGTCCTCCAAGTGAAAGCAGGTCTCAAATTGGCGGACTTTTTACCTCCACCACAATACTCAAAAGTAGAGATGGACATTATCTTAATTTCAAACAAGCCTATTCTCAATTGATGAATCCTCTATTTGAATATAATCTGTTTGACGAAACAGGATTTTTAGTTGACAACAAAATTATAGTCCCTGTGGGTAGAAAGTTTTCTGACACAGCTCATTATGCAATAGTGGAAAAAATCAACCGAGATTCATTGATTACTCAAAGTTTGGTAAATTGTTTGAAATTAGAATGTTATGATATAGACCATCCAGATGATGAAAAACTAATCATATCTCCCTGATTTATTTTTGGTTTTACTTAGAATCCTCTAAAAAAACTTATCTTCGTTGACTTATATTTTATTTTTTATCTATGAAAAAGTCAAGCATTCAATATCAAATCAATGCCTTAGATATTTTTGATGCAATACAAAAACATAGTTTTTTGTTGCTATTACTTATGTTCTTAACCTCTGCATTAGCCTCTGCTCAAACGGTATCGCGGTCTAATCTTCAAACCATTCATCTTAAACCTGAGGCAACAGCGCCTATTTACAATGAAAATTCTGCCAAAGAATGGCTGTTAAAGCAATTGAAAAAAGACGATTTTTTGTGGAAACAACAGTCCGAACAAACAGACGAATTGGGTTTCCGACATGTGAAATACAGACAAGTTTTTGATGATGCAGCTGTTTTTGGAGCCGAACTTATTTTTCACTACAACAAAAATGGACTTTACCTTATTAACGGAAAATATCTGGATATAAAGTCTTTGGAACACGACGGAAATGTAGAATTAAGCCAACATGAAGCGAAGCAGCTTGGGATGGATTTATTCCCTTCCAAACAGTACACTGAGGATACTTGCGATGAAGGACATGACCCTTCGGAAGGTGAATCAGAATTATGGATTTACGAACACGAAGGCAACTATTACAAAGCCTATAAAATAGACATCTACTCAACAGAACCTTTGTTTAGATATGACGTGTTTATTGATGTTACACATGGAAAATTACTTGGAAAACTGGACAAAATTCATCATATTGATACGCCAAGTTCAGGAAATACGATGTATCATGGCACACGGACATTTACCACCGATTCGGTAAGCCATAGTGTATTTAAACTCCAAAATACCATAGGTGGCGGCATCAAAACGGTTGATATGAACTCGACTTCGAGTACCGAAACTGATTTCACAAACAGCAGTAGCGTTTGGACTTCAACAGCGAATGACGACCATGCAGCTTTGAGTATACATTGGGGTGTGGAACAAACCTATGATTATTTCCAATCTCAACATACATTCAACTCATTTGATAACGATAATGCCGAAATTAAATCAAGAGTACATTATGGTAGTCAATACAACAATGCCTTTTGGGATGGTACACAGCTGACCTTTGGAGATGGAAGTGGAAGTGTTTTCAATCCCTTAGCGTCTATTGATATTGTAGGACATGAATTTACTCACGGCGTGGTAGAACACACCGCTGGTTTGGTTTACAGCTATGAATCCGGTGCATTAAACGAGTCTTTTGCCGATATTTTTGGCTATTGCATCCGTTTTTATGCCGATTCTGCCAATGCAAATTTCTATATTGGCGACTTAGTTACTGTGCCTTCTTATGGTGTGGCATTAAGAAATATGGCTAACCCTAATGAACTTAACCACCCTGACACCTACATCGGAACACATTGGATATCAGGATCTTCGGACAATGGTGGAGTTCATACCAATTCAGGCGTACAAAACTACTGGTTCTATCTTCTAACCAAGGGCGGATCAGGCACAAATGATTTGGGAAATCCTTACAACATCGCAGGTATTGGTGTACACAAAGCTGCAAAAATAGCCTTTAGAAACTTATCTCAATACCTAACAAGTTCTTCAGATTATGATGATGCGCGATCGAACTCCATTCAAGCTGCCATCGATTTATACGGTTCATGTTCCAATGAAGTCATTCAGGTTACCAATGCCTGGCATGCGGTTGGCGTCGGTTCAATATTCCAAAATAGTGTTTCTGCCAACTTTAGTCCCAGTACAAGCTATGGTTGCCAAACTCCACTAACCGTAACGTTCACTAATCTAAGTGCAAACAATTCAAGTAATTATTGGGATTTTGGAGACGGAACAACATCTACCGCCATCTCTCCTACCCATACCTATACCGATACTGGTTCTTTTGATGTAAGTTTAATCATTTCTGGATCAGCCACTTGCGGAGGATCTTCTGATACCCTAACACTAAACAATCTGATAAGCATTGAAGAGGCTCCTACTATGGTTCCTGCAAGTTGCGATGCCTCGTTTACAAACAGCTACACGATTCACTCCTTTGAATTTGACACGGTGCTGAATGACCAAAGCAGCAGCACTTTGAATGATTTGACCTGTGATTTTAATTTACAAGCCACCGAAGGCACACTTATTCCAATTTCTGCAAATACAGCTGGGAATGCCTATCTTCAAATTTGGGTCGACTTTGATAATTCTGGCTCATTTGCTGCTTCCGAAAAAGTCTTCGATCAGTTTTACCTTACTAACACTATAGAATTTATTGTCCTTCAAGACTCCAGTATCGTCCACAACACTTCTCTAAGAATGCGGGTTTTGGTCGCTAGTTCATCTCTCTCGAATGCTTGTCCTTCAAATACTTATGGTCAACAGCAGGACTACCGCCTCAGTATAAGCCAAAACACAAATCCGCCTATAGCCTTGTTTGCGGCAGCAAACGATAATACTTCAGTAGGTACCGACACCGACTTACAATTTACTAACGAATCTTTGAATGTACCAACATCCTATCTTTGGACCTTTGAAGGCGCTTCGCCCTCAACAAGTACACTAGAACACCCAACGGTGTCTTATGAAAATACAGGTACCTATGACGTCAGTCTAATCGCTACAAATGCTTATGGTTCAGATACTTTAACACTTTTTGATTATATTTCGGTAGTTAATGAATTTAATATTTGCCTTGATGATTCAACAGATGCAATAGCAGGTACTTTATTTGACTCAGGAGGGCCTTTCTCTAGCTACAGTAATGGTGAAAATTGTGGATTTTTGATCAACCCTGGTTGCGCACTATCTGTCTCCTTGGCCATTAACAGTTTCCATACAGAGAATTCGTATGACCGTCTAAGAATCTATGATGGAACAAGCGACACAGACCCACTACTCTTGATGCTCACAGGCTCTACTAGCCAACAGACCGTAACTGCCACTAGCGGGAGTATGTTTCTGAAATTTACCTCCGACGGTTCGGTTACCGCTCCGGGCTTTGATTTCTCTTGGACTTCCGAAATTCCAAGCTCAGCGCCCACAGCAAGTATCAGTACCGATACCTCTATTGCCTACAATACACCACATCAGTTTATAAGCACATCCTCAATTTTTGTTGCCGATTGGCAATGGGACTTTGGAGATGGCACAAGCTCTACCGAAGAACATCCGACGAAATCCTATACCAGTTCAGGAACATATACGGTTCGTCTGATTGTTGATAATTGTTTTGATGTAGATACAACTTATCAAGACCTTAGCGTGCAATCTCCGCCAGGTATCCTCATCCAACCCGACACTCTTTTCTCAACAGTAAACTGTGGAGAGGCTGACAGTCAATCGTTTACCATTCTCAATCAAGGCCCTGGAGATTTAGTTGTAACATCCAATAGTCCATCAAATACCGAAGCTGGGCTTAGCATCTTAGCGTTTACCTACGGTACTGACTATGACGGAGAGTACGACAATGTTAAATCGACTATACTAACGTCGATGCCAAATGTAACTATAGAGGAAGTCAGCTCCGCAAGTCCAAGTGAATTAGCCGAGCTTTTAGCCGAACATAGCTTCCTGTTAATTCCTGAACTAGAAGACGCGTCTACAACTTATTTAAGTCAAAGGTCAGACGTAATTATTGATTTTGTTGAAGATGGAGGATCAGTTTTAATGTGTGGTAATTTAGCAACTAGAGTAAATGCCCTTGGTTTGCTCACTACGACATCTGTAAGCAACAATTCGTCAGGCATTGCAACTATTGTAAATCCCTCGCCAATAACCGACAGCTTAAGTGCATCTATTGCTTTAACTAGTGCTGTGTATTTTCAGAATTTCACGGATCCAGACTATGTTTCATTGGTTGAGTATAACAATAAGTATATGATAGGTGAAAAAGAAATAGGATCTGGAAAGGTAGTTTATTTAGGATATGATTTTTTCACAACAAATACCTCTTCATCAGAACTTTTAGTCAATTCCATAAACTATCTATTTACCAACCAATACTCATGGCTCAGCTACACTGCCGTAGATAGTACACTTAGTTCGGGCGATTCCATCAATGTTTCGGTTGGCTTGGATGCTTCAACTAGTTATGCAGGTACGTACTGGGATTCAATTCTGGTGGCGAGCAACGATTCCCTCACACCCAACTATTATGTCTATGTGTCTATGGAAGTTTTAGGCTCGAGCCTGATTTCTGTAGATGCCAACCTACTAAATTTTGATACAATCCAACAAACCACAAGCACAAACGATACCCTGATTGTTTCTAATTTAGCTTGCGACACCTTGTTTATCGATTCACTCGTCTATTCCAATGCTGCGTTTAGCGGTAGTGGTTTAGGAAACTACATTCTTCCTTATGAATATGATACCTTAATCGTTGCGTTTTCAACAGCCGACATTGACGTTTTTAGCGATAGTTTACTGATTTATAATGATGATGTTTTAGAAGTCATCTATCTGGAAGCCAGCAGTATTGGTGCGCCAATTCTAAGTTTTTCGCCTAGCGAAATCTCAGAGGCAGTAACAGGCTGTTCAGACTCCATAACCATACCCATAACCCTATACAACACTGGCGAAGACGAATTGATAGTCAATACAAACTCTAGTGCTTCCAACTATCTATTTTATGAAGGCTTTGAATCCGGAAACCTCAACCAATGGAACCTCAACAGTACCAGCAGTGTTCAAATCACTTCAAACGACCCTGCAGTTGGAGGCCATTGTGTTAGAAATCCAGAGTACAACTTCTATAACGGCCTGCATACCGACTTAGGAAATATAACACCTGGCTATGCAAGTGTTAGAATAAAAACAGACAATATCGGTATTCCGAGTGCCTACTATGTCATCAAATCATCCGAAGGTCAAACAGCTATTTCTCTGTATAATTTCAATAACTTATGGAGGTTGGTTTCCGATGGGAACGTAGTTCATGCATCCACTATCGTTCCTAGTCAATGGTATCATTTTGAGTTTAAAAACATCGACTTTAGTACGCAAACTTTTGATTTTTATATTGACGGTGCCCTATTAGTTTCTGAAGCAACTTTTGTAGATTATGCTATTGATTTCAAAGCGTTAGACCTGTACTCGGTCAATCAATTCTCTTTAGGCGAAGCCGACTATTACGACGAACTTATTTTTAGCCCCGAAGAAGCCGTACCAAGCTGGATTGACTTTAGCCAAAACAATTTTCAAATTGCTGTAGGTGATTCTGTAACGTTCGACCTTACCTTGAGTGCCGAGGGACTTAATAACGGTACTTACGAATCGGACTTCATTTTATCTTCAAACGATCCAAATAACCCAACAGACACCATAGCTATTTCCTTTACTGTAGATGGCGATGCTCAGATTGAGCATGATGTGGCAAATTGTATCGATTTTGGAGACCTCATTCAGTTTACATCAAGTACAGACACTTTTGAACTTAGCAATATGGGTTGCGATCTTTTAGAAATCGACACCATATACAGTAATTCAGGCGCCTATTCATTCTCTAACAGCCTTGACTCGCTTGAATATGGAGTGTCTAGCAAGGTGTTTGTTTCATTCAACCCACAAGTCGTCGGCAATTTCAACGACGTCTTGACGATACTAAATAGTGATACCACTATTCAAATTTGCCTTGCGGGCGAATCGCTTGGCGCGCCAATTATCTCAACCAGCCAAGTCGATAGCGTTTTGCATCTGACAAGTTGTGGCGTAGACTCAATGCCGTTTTCGTTCTATATTCATAATATTGGGATGGCCGACCTTGATTGGAGCACTGGACAACAAAGCTACAGTGATGATTTCGATAATGGATTTGGCGATATTTGGGAATCTTATAACTCCGTTTTTGTCAACGCAAACTGTGGTACCTACAACAATAGTGCTGGCGCATTGTCCTTTACTGGCTCTGGTTTAGGCACCAGAAACATTATAAGCCATCCGCTGGTTATCGGTCCAGGAACAATCGAATTTTTCATCGAATCAGGCGAGTGCGAAACACCCGATCCAGGAGAAAACCTCATACTTTCTTATTCTACAAACGGCTTGACATGGACGATTCTAAACACCTATCAAACAGGTATTTTTAATAATGGTTTTACAGCCATTCAAGAAGATATTCCTGAGGACGCTTATTCTTCAACAACGAAATTCAGACTACATCAAGCAAGTTATAATGGTGCCAATTTTGACACCTGGACTGTTGACGAGTTCAACATCAACTCATCGAGCCAAATACTGAATGGCACAACAGCCTCTGGAGACTCTAGTTTAGTTAATTTATGGTTCAATACCACCGAGTGGACTAATGGATTGTATGATAGAATAGTCATGATTACAAGTAATGACCCTCAAAATCAAAGTCTTACGATTCCTTTTTCTATTTTGGTGGAACAAAGTCCTTGTATAGAATACTTAAATGATAGTATTATTGGTTGTGAAGGTTTGGTTGACTATTCTGTAGACCTTACAAACTCGGCAAGCTCTATTTCGTGGAACTTTGGAGACAACAACAGCGCAACAGGTAACGCGGTGTCTCATCTCTACGAAGCCGTGGGAGACTACACCATGGAAGTCATTGCCTGTAATACATTTGGCTGCGATACCCTAAGTACAGTGCTTAGTATTACCGACGTTTCGGGCGTACCTGAAGCTTTCTGTACGCCTGGTTCTCAGAACAACTACGATACCTACGGTATTAATTCGGTCGTGCTAAACAACATCAGTAATCCGTCTAGCACAACAGAATCTGGTTATCAGGACTTTAGCTGTGAGTATTCCACCGATTTATTGACCCAAACGCCCTACCAAATTACTATTGTATCACCCTCTGGCGCAAGTAATTTATATGCAAAAGCATGGATAGATTTTAACAACAATGGCTTTTTTGAAAGCACAGAAGTTATTCTTGATATCGAAAATACATCGAGTCCATTTTCTAGCGCATTTACCGTTCCAAACACCAATGTGGTATACGATCAGAAACTGAGAATGCGAGTTGCTACCGAACGCTCCTACAGTATCCCAAGTTCAAATCCTTGCTCTGTACTTTATGGCGAGTTTGAAGATTATAGTGTCGTTATCGACGAAATAAATCAAGAACCAAACGCCGCCTTCCACAAAAGCAACATCGACCTTTGCGAAGGCCTCTTTCAGTTTATTGACCAAAGTGAAGAGGTTCCAACAAGTTGGCTATGGACTTTTGGAGATGGAGAAAGTTCGGAGACCCAGCATCCTATTCACCAGTATCAAGCCTCTGGTATTTATACCATTAAACTCATTGCTTCTAATGATTTTGGTGTGGATAGCACCTCCCAAGATATTTTTATCGAACTCCCCGAAGCTGAAATTGCTATAGGCTCTATTACCAGCCTCAACACACCTATTTTATTCCAAAACACAACCAGTGGAATTACAGAGTATCTTTGGTCTTTTGGCGATGGCGAAACGTCTACTTTGGCAGCGCCGTCTCATGCCTATGCCGATCCTTATCTTTACATTGTGTCGCTCACGGCGACCAACTCATACGACTGTTCGGTCACGGTATTTGATACGGTTGATTTAAGACCACTGACAATCGCTGAACTAGACGACAATCAAATCAGCTTAGTGCCAAACCCGACGACGGGAATGGTTTATCTGATCAACAAAGCTGAGGTTTCAATCGCTTCTATTCAATTGTTTTCAATCCTTGGCCAATCCATAAAACAATTTGATTATGAGGACAATACGGGAGAAATTGAACTCGATTTATCAAATTTTGAAAATGGCATTTACGAAATCAGAGTAAGCTTCACTAATCAATCGCAATCTGTGTATAAAGTCATTAAAAAGGAGTAACCTTTATTTTCTAACATAAAGTAGGGGCTGTAACATTTTGCCCCTACTTCAATCTACCGTGATCTAAACACAATCAAAACCTCGAAAAATCCATCCAACAAAACCGCTTTTAATCATAGCATAAGACTTATATTTGCATAAAAAGAAGAAATCCATGTCGGATAATAGATATATGCAAAGAGGTGTTTCGGCCTCAAAAGAAGACGTTCATCAGGCTATAAAAAACATTGACAAAGGGCTTTTTCCGCAAGCGTTTTGCAAGATTGTACCCGATTATTTGACTGGCAGCGAAGAGCATTGTGTTGTGATGCATGCTGATGGCGCTGGCACAAAATCGGCTTTGGCCTATATGTATTGGAAAGAAACGGGCGATTTGTCGGTTTGGAAAGGTATTGCGCAAGATGCACTCATTATGAATATTGATGATTTGCTTTGTGTGGGTGCCACTGGGCCTATTTTGTTGTCGTCAACGATTGGGAGAAATAAAAATCTGATTCCTGGAGAGGTGCTTTCGGCCATTATTAATGGAACAGAAGACTTATTGTCGGATTTGAGAACGCATGGCATCGAAATTCATTCAACAGGAGGCGAAACTGCCGATGTTGGAGATTTAGTGCGTACTATTATTGTGGATTCTACCGTAACGGCAAGACTCCGAAGAGATAAAGTGGTTTCTAATCACAACATTCAAGCTGGCGATGTTATTGTTGGTTTAAGTTCTTATGGACAAGCGACTTACGAAACAGAATATAATGGCGGAATGGGTTCTAATGGACTTACTTCTGCTCGTCATGATGTGTTTTCTAAGCTTTTAGCTGAAAAATATCCTGAAAGTTTTGATCCTGCCGTTCCAGATGAATTGATTTATTCTGGACAAAAAAATCTTTTAGATGCTGTGGAAAACAGTCCGCTTGATGCAGGAAAATTAGTGCTTTCGCCAACGCGAACTTATGCGCCAATCATCAAAAAAATATTAGACGAACTTCAAGATAACGTACACGGTATGGTGCATTGTTCTGGAGGTGCTCAAACTAAAATTTTGCATTTTGTGGAAAACCTTCACATTGTGAAAAATAACTTATTCCCTATTCCACCACTTTTCGAACTCATTCAAACTGAATCGCAAACCGAGTGGAAAGAGATGTATAAAGTGTTCAATATGGGACATCGAATGGAAATTTATTTACCGCAAGCTCAGGCTCAAAACGTCATCGATATTTCAAAATCATTTGGAGTTGATGCTCAAATTGTTGGCTATTGCGAAGCTTCTGATAAAAAATCCCTTCAAATCGAAAGTCCGTACGGCACTTTTAATTATTAAGACCAAACAAATATGATAGATAAATTAGAATCCATTCATCAACGATTTATTGAGGTTTCAGATCTTATTATCGAGCCTGATGTGATTTCGGATATGAAGCGTTATGTTCAGCTTAACAAAGAATATAAAGACCTTCAAAAAATCGAAGAAGCCTATCAGGAATATAAGACTTTGCTTGCCAATATTGAGGAATCGAAAGACTTGTTGGCCAACGAAACCGATCCTGAAATGAAAGAAATGGCAAAAGCTGAGCTTGATGAAGCTTTGCCAAGAAAAAATGAACTCGACGAAGAAATCAAATGGCTTTTAGTGCCAAAAGATCCTGAAGATGCCAAAAATGCTCAGGTTGAAATCCGAGCAGGAACAGGAGGCGATGAAGCTTCTATTTTTGCTGGAGATTTGTTCAGAATGTATACTAAATATTGCGAAGGCAGAGGTTGGCGCGTGAGTGTAACCGATTTTCAGGAAGGAACTTCTGGCGGTTACAAAGAAGTTATTTTTGAGGTTTCTGGAAGTGATGTGTATGGTGTTATTAAATACGAATCTGGCGTGCATCGGGTTCAGCGTGTTCCTCAGACCGAAACTCAAGGTCGGGTTCATACTTCGGCAGCGACAGTTATTGTGCTTCCCGAAGCTGAAGAGTTTGATATTGAATTGAAAGATTCGGATATTAGGGTAGATTCTTATTGTTCTTCGGGACCTGGAGGTCAGTCGGTAAATACGACTTATTCTGCCATCCGATTAACGCATATTCCAACAGGAATTGTGGCGCAATGTCAGGATCAAAAATCGAAACTAAAAAACCACGCCAAAGCCTTAAAAACACTTCGAACTCGAATTTACGAGCAAGAATTGCAAAAGAAATTAGCTGAAGATCAGGCGCATAGAAAAACCTTGGTGGCTTCTGGAGACCGATCGGCAAAAATTCGAACTTACAATTATCCGCAAGGACGAGTAACAGATCACCGTATTGGCTTGACTTTATATAGTTTAGGTGATATTATGAATGGAGATATTCAGAAAATAATTGATGAACTTACGATTGCAGAAAATACCGAGCGCTTAAAATCTGGAGATGAATAAGCAAGAGCTCGTTAATCAAATCAAGAAAAAGAAGTCCTTTCTTTGTGTTGGTTTAGATCCCGATTTGAACAAATTACCTCAACATTTGCTCGATACCGAAGATCCTATTTTTGAGTTCAACAAACAAATTATTGATGCGACTTTGCCTTTCGCTGTCGCTTACAAACCCAATATTGCGTTTTATGAAGCCTTAGGTCCAAAAGGTTGGAAATCATTAGAAAAAACCATCAATTATTTACCAAAAGAGGTCTTTACGATTGCCGATGCCAAACGTGGCGATATTGGAAATACCTCAAGTCTGTATGCCAAATGTTTTTTTGAAACTTATGATTTCGATTCCGTAACGGTAGCGCCTTATATGGGAAAAGACAGTGTTGAACCTTTTTTGGCCTTTAAAGATAAATGGGTGATTCTCTTAGCTTTAACCTCAAATCCGGGTGGATTAGAAATTCAAAATCAAATCCTCGAAAGTGGAAAACGCGTCTATCAATCGACGATTGAGCTTTCTCAAAACTGGGAAAACGCCGAACGCTTGATGTATGTGGTTGGTGCAACTAGAGCAGAAATGCTTGCCGAAATCCGAACTCAACTTCCTGAAGCTTTTTTATTGGTTCCGGGTGTGGGTGCGCAAGGTGGTTCGCTTAGCGACGTAGTAAACTACGGTTGGAATACCGATTGTGGCTTGCTAATCAATTCATCCAGAGGAATTTTATACGCCTCTTCGGGAATAGATTTTGCCGAAAAAGCCAAAGCAGAAGCTCAAAAGCTTCAACAGCAGATGGCAAACATCATCGAAGAAAAACAGTGGATTTAATTTGAAACTGGACTAAAAAGATATTAAAATTATGAGAATTATCATTGCGGGAGCTGGAGAAGTAGGATCGCATTTAGCGCATTTACTGTCGAGTCAGATGCAAGAAATCACTTTGATTGATTTAGATAATGACAAGCTCAAGACCATGAGCAACAAAAGTGACATCACCACTATTAACGGTGATGCGACTTCAATTGAACTTCTTAAAGAGTTGGATATCAATAAGATTGATATGTTTATTGCCGTTACAGCATCCGATTCCGCAAATTTTACCGCCGCCGTTTTAGCCAAAAAATGGGGCGCAAAGAAAACTCTAGCTCGTTTAGGGAATCCAGAATATTTAAAAGAAGACGTCAAAAAAGAACTTCAGGTGTTAGGTATTGATGAAGTGATTTCACCAGAAGCTTTGGCGGCTAGAGAAATTGTAAATCTGATTTCTTTTCCTAATTATAACCAAGCCTATCGTTTTGATAATGGCGAATTGCAATTGCTCGGAAAGGCTTTAAAAGCTGAGGCTCCAATAGTCAATTTAACCATTCAGGAAACTGTTCAAAACTTTCCTGATGTGCCTTTTATCACTATTCTTATTCAACGAAAAAAGAATAAAAAAACGATTATTCCTCGTGGAAACACCAAATTTCAGGCTGGCGACCAAGTTTATTTTATTACCACCCAAGAAGGTGTTCAACATTTACAACAACTGACAGGCGAAGCGCATACCAAAATAAAAACGATTGCCATTGTTGGCGGCGGTATGCTCGGAAAAAAAACAGCCAAACTTCTAAATCAGGAAGGTTATTACGTCAAATTGTTTGAGAAAGACAAACGCAAGGCCGATCAATTAACCAATGAACTTGGTTCAAAAACCATGGTGATTAATGGCGATGGACGTGATACGCAATTGCTAAAAGATGAAGTTTCAGCGTCTTCGGATGCGCTGATTGCCTTAACGGGAAATTCGGAAGCTAACATTATGTCTTGTTTGTTTGCCAATACCGAGGGCATCAAAAAAACGATTGCTTTGGTCGAAAACACGGGCTATTTACTTCTTTCTCAAGATATTGGAGTAGATTCTTTGGTGAATAAAAAATTCTTAGCTGCCAGTAAAATTGTACGTTACATCCGAAAAGGAGACGTTTTGGCTATTGCTAACGTAAAAAATACCAAAGCCGAAGTTTTAGAATTTGAAGTTCATTTCGATTCAAAAATCATTGGCAAACGACTGAGCGACATTAGTTTACCGAGAAATTCGGTTATTGGTGGCGTGATGCGAAACCACAAAGGCTATTTGCCTAATGGCGATTTCCAGATTCAGGACAGAGATCACGTTATTGTCTTTTGTTTGCCCGAAGCTATTTCAAGTATCGAAGACCTATTTTAGAACAATCGTATGAGAAGAGTGAATTTAAAAATGGTGCTTCATGTTATTTGTATCGGACTCAGATTCAATGGTTTATTTATTGTTCTTAGTAGTTTATTAAGTTTCTATTTTAAAGAACAAGTTGCGCTTTCCATTCTTTTATCTGGACTACTTGTATTTGCTCTTTCGTTTTCGAATCTGCTTTTTTCTGCCAAAGAAAAAAAGGAATTAAACAAACGCGATGGTTATCTTATTGTGGCTTTGAGTTGGATAAGTCTAACGCTTTCGGGTGCTTTGCCTTATTGGCTTTCGGATGCTATTCCGCACTTTACCGATGCCGTTTTTGAGTCCATTTCGGGCTACACCACAACCGGTTCTACCATTCTAACCGACATTGAAGCCATGCCAAAAGGTTTGTTGTTTTGGCGTTCGATGACGCATTGGCTGGGCGGCATGGGAATCATCGTGCTTGCCGTCGCCATTCTTCCGCTTTTGGGCGTTGGTGGTATGCAGCTTTTTGTTGCCGAAGCCCCTGGCCCTTCTGCCGACAAACTAACACCTCGAATTGCCGACACCGCCAAACGTTTGTGGTTGCTATACCTTGCTCTTACTGTTTTGGAAGCTGTTTTTTTGAGAATTTTTGGTATGAATTGGTTCGATGCCGTAAACCATGCCATGAGTACGCTGTCCACAGGTGGATTTTCGACCAAAAACGCCAGTTTAGCCCATTGGAATGATGTACCAATGATTCAATATATTGTTATCTTTTTTATGTTTTTGGCTGGTGCAAATTTTGTTTTAACCTATTTCGCCATCAAAGGAAAATTTAGGAAACTCATTAAAAATGAAGAGTTTAAATATTACTTATTCACTATTTTAGGTATTTCCTTACTTTGTTTTCTTATTATTTATTTTCAGTCCGATTTCGATGAATCTAGCATCTATCATCCACAACTTCTAGGGCCAGCCGAAAGTGCTTTTCGTCATGCTCTATTTCAGGTTTTGGCCGTGGTAACCACCACAGGTTTTGTTACTGCCGATTACACCACTTGGACACCTTTTCTGACCCTGACTTTTTTAGCTTTAATGTTCCTCGGAGGCTCGGCAGGAAG
Source organism: Flavobacteriales bacterium (assembly GCA_049609625.1). Taxonomy (GTDB): domain Bacteria; phylum Bacteroidota; class Bacteroidia; order Flavobacteriales; family CAJXXR01; genus JBMYYR01. The sequence continues at coordinate 16,972 of JBMYYR010000008.1, forward strand.
CACCAGTGGTGGTGTGAAAATTGTACGCCACGTGATTATGATAAAAAATGGATTGATGGAATTTAAACGCCTATTACATCCCAAAGCCATTCTACCCGTACGCTTTGCGGGCAACACTGTAAACGCCTCCATTGTCTATAATATCCTCGCTTTTTTTGTGATTTATATGTCCTTTTTTGTCATCGGCACATTGCTTTTTGGCTTGATGGGACTCGACCTTCAATCCGCCATCGGTGTGTCTGCAACATCCATCGGAAATGTGGGGCCAGGTTTGGGAAATTTTGGCCCGGTCGATAATTTCTCAGCACTTCCAACAGCCGGTAAATGGCTTTCTGGCTTTCTGATGCTCATCGGAAGATTAGAACTATTTACCTTCATTATTATTTTTACACCACATTTTTGGTCGGATAGGTTTTAGGATATTTACGTTGTAATACCCTAAATTTAATTAGATGTAAATCAACGATCTATTACTGACTGATTTGTAATCAAAGAAAACTATAATAAAATGGAAGCTCCTCGTCATCCAAACCAAAAAAATCGACTAAAAAGCCTAACCTGACAATATGGCACAAGCTAAAAAAACGTACTTTTGCATCAAATTTTGAAGCTATGAGTCATTCCGAAAATCAACATCAACCATTGAGTGAAGCCCAGCAAGGGCAAGCCACAGTGATTGATGCACATGAAGGAGAAAAGAAATTATATATAGAAAGTTACGGTTGTCAGATGAATTTTTCTGATTCTGAGATTGTGGCGTCCATTCTAAACAAAGACGGTTACTCGACCACAAGAGACTTGGACGAAGCCGATTTGATTTTTGTCAACACCTGCTCTATTCGCGAAAAAGCCGAACAAACTGTTCGTAAGCGTTTAACAACTTTCCAGAAACTCAAAAAAGCCAAACCAAAGCTAAAAGTTGGCGTTTTGGGTTGTATGGCTGAGCGTCTGAAAGACAAATTTTTGGAAGAAGAAAAAATTGTTGATTTGGTGGTTGGCCCCGATGCTTATCGTGATTTGCCAAATTTATTGACTGAGTTAGATGGCGGAAGAAAAGCTGTCAATGTCTTGCTGAGTACGGAAGAAACTTACGCCGATATTGCGCCTGTGCGTTTGGGTGGTAATGGCATTTCTGCCTTTGTTTCCATTATGCGTGGTTGCGATAATATGTGTGCTTTTTGCGTTGTGCCGTTTACGCGTGGGCGCGAACGTAGCCGAGATCTTGAAAGTATCTTGCAGGAAGTCAAGGATTTAGCTAACAATGGTTATAAAGAAGTAACTTTGCTCGGGCAAAACGTCGATTCGTATTTATGGTATGGCGGCGGCCCAAAAAAGCATTTCAAAAATTTGTCTGACATCGAAAAAGCGAGTTCAACAAATTTTGCTCAATTACTCGATCAGGTTGCACAAGTTGATGCTTCGGTTCGGATTAGATTCTCGACTTCGCATCCGCAAGACATGACCGACGACGTGTTTCATGCCATGGCAAAACACCACAATATTTGTAATTATATTCATTTGCCATTCCAGTCGGGAAGTACTCGAATTTTAGAATTAATGAACCGTGGTTATACCTCCGAATGGTATAAACAGCGTATAGATTCGATGAAAAAAATTATTCCAGATTGTGGAATTTCTCATGATATTATCACCGGATTCTGTACCGAAACCGAAGAAGATCATCAGCAAACTTTGGCTTTGATGGATTATGTGCAATTCGATTATGGATTTATGTTTGCTTATTCTGAACGACCAAATACTTTGGCTGCCAAAAAAATGGAAGATGATGTGCCTTTAGACGTCAAAAAACGCCGTTTGACTGAAATCATCAACAAACAACAAGCGCATTCTTTGGCAAACAATAAAAAACAAATCGGAAAAACCTTCGAAGTTTTAGTTGAAGGCTTTTCCAAACGTTCTGATGAACATTTGTATGGAAGAACAACTCAAAATACAGTAGCTATTTTCCCAAAAGAACATTACAAAAAAGGAGATTATGTTCAGGTTAAAATCCATGATTGCACCTCGGCAACGCTGTTTGGAAATGCTGTTGAAAACCAAAACGCTTAACTCAAAACACGACCTATGGCGCAAGTGCAAGACATAAAACAACGTTTTGGAATTATTGGCTTTTCTGCCGGGCTAGATCGTGCCATTCAGAAAGCCATGCAAGTGGCAGCGACTGATATTTCGGTACTTATTTCGGGGGAAAGTGGAACGGGAAAAGAAGTCATTCCGAAAATTATTCATCAGCTTTCGCAAAAAAAACACAAAGCCTTTATTCCTGTCAATTGTGGAGCTTTGCCCGAAGGAACCATAGATTCTGAACTTTTTGGACACGAAAAAGGCGCTTTTACTGGAGCTTCTGGAGCCAGAAAAGGCTATTTTGAAGAAGCCGATGGCGGCACTATTTTTTTGGATGAAGTTGCCGAGCTGCCTTTAGCCACTCAAGTTAGATTGTTGCGCGTGCTCGAAACAGGCGAATTTATCAAAGTAGGTTCGTCCAAAGTTCAAAAAACCAATGTGCGGATTGTGGCAGCTTCTCACGTCAATTTATTTGAGGCGATAGAAAAAGGAACATTCCGAGAAGATTTATTTTATAGACTAAATACAGTTCAAATCAATTTGCCTGCTTTGCGCGATCGAGGCGAGGACATCCATTTGCTTTTTAGAAAATTTGCTTCCGATTTTGCTTCTCGATACCATCGCCCAGTTATTCGATTGTCTGAGCTAGCCATTCAGGTTTTGAACCAATACAACTGGCCTGGAAACATCCGACAATTGAGAAACGTGGTTGAGCAACTTTCTGTTTTTCATGAAGAGAAAGAAGTTTCATCCGAAACCTTAAAAGAATTTCTTCCTGAATATCAGACTACAACAAGAGCTGTGATGTTGAATAATCAAAAAGGTCAGGATAATTTCAATGAACGCGAATTGCTGTACAACGTCCTTTTCGATATGAAAAAAGACCTTGCGGAAGTCAAAAAACTAACTTTGGATTTGATAAAAAACGGCACCAGTTCCGAGTTTGTAGACGACCACGCTCAGCTTATCCAGAGGCTCCATCGAGACCTCGACGAACCACAGCACCATGCGGACCACAATCCATCTATATTACAACTTGCCGAGCCCGCTTCTAAATCCGTTATTTACCCCAGCAATACGATTCAGAAAGAAGACCAATCATTTGATTATCAGGCAAATGAAGTTGAATATACCGAAGAAACTGAAACAGAATCAAAAGACATGTTGACTTTGCAGGACATGGAAATCAAGATGATAAAACATGTTTTAGAAAAATATAAAGGCCGACGAAAAGAAGCCGCCAAAGCACTTGATATTTCGGAACGCACGCTGTATCGAAAAATAAAACAATACGACTTATGATAAAAAAGATAAGTGTTTTTTTGGTTTTGATTTTGTTTGCCACGAGCTGTAAATTTTACTCCATTTCGGGCGTCAATGTCAATCCGAAACTAAAAGAATTTACCATCCGACCCATCGCCAATCAGGCCGGAACAGTAAACCCTACGCTTGCTCTCGATTTGAGAGAAGCTTTGGCAAATCGAATAAACAGACAAACCAGTTTGGTGGAAAACCCCAAAGGCGATGAGCTGGTTTATGAATTGATGATAGAACAGTACAACGTTATACCCGTGGGCGTAAATTCTAATGCAGAAGCGGGCGAAAATCGCTTTCAAATTAAAATTAAATGTGTGTTTACGAACAGCTTAGAACCTGATCAAAATTTTGAAAAAAGCTTTCCTCGTTTTGAAAATTTTGCAAGCGCAGTTTCGTTTCAAAGCGTTGAAGATGAGTTGGTTGAAAATTTAATCGATCAGTTGGTTGATGATGTATTTAATGAATCTTTAGCAAATTGGTAATGGATAGCTCAACGCTTATTACTTTGTATCAACAGCCAAGCCAATGTTCCGATGAGCAAATGCAAAACTTATCCGAGTATATAGCTCAGCATCCCTACATGACCTTTGCTTTGGTGTTGCAACAAAAAATAAATCAAGAGAAAAATCCGAAATTCAAGCGAGCAGACCATCAAAAAAAATCAATTTTATTATCGCCCAATAGTTCGACCAGCTTTTTTTATTTAACGGAAGTAGAAGACGCCGAACAGACTCTAAACCAGTCCGATATAGAAGACATCGAAGCCATCGCATTGGTCGATTTGCCTGTAGATGTTCATATTGAGAAGAAAAAAGAATCGGTTGAAGAAGCCCTAAACTACTCCTATTGGCTGAAACTAGCCCTGCAACAAAAAGCCGATGGTTTTGCCGCTCAGCCCAAAACAGAACTACCGCAGCAGGCTCAATCCGAACTTGATGAAAAGATTGAAAACATCCAGCAATTCATCAAAAAAACCAAACATTTTAAGATTAGTAAAGATAGACTTCAGGCCAATTCAAAAGACTTATCTAAACAGCATTTGGTAGAAAATCCTGATTTTACAACCGAAACGTTAGCCCAAATTTATGAAGATCAGGGCTTGTATACAAAAGCAATTCAAGCTTATCGGATTTTAAGTTTGAAAAATCCAGAAAAAAGTAGTTTCTTTGCAGACCGAATTAAAAACATTCAAGAACTGAAAATCAAAAAATCATGATACTATTAGGAGTACTTATCGTTTTAGTCTGTGTATTGCTAGCCATTACAGTTATGGTGCAAAACCCCAAAGGCGGTGGACTTTCGTCAACGTTTGGCGGCGGAAACCAAGTGTTAGGTGTGCATAGAACAACCAATTTTCTCGAAAAAATGACCTGGGCTATGGCCATTGCGCTTTTGGCTTTGATTCTATCAACCCACATGATGAATCCCAACGCAAATGTTGAAACCCAACAACTGAACCAAGATTTATTAGAAGAAGCTGCCGTACCTGCCGCTGGTTCTGATCAGCTTATCAACGACCTCGAAAGCGAAACTCCAGCTGCGCCAGCAACAACACCCGAAACCGAACAATAGGTTTATTTTTAAACGTTTACAATTACAAAAAAAAGCCACTTACTTATCAAAGCAAGTGGCTTTTTTTGTAACACAAACAGGTGTTCAAGGAATTAAAGCGGCCATTAAATAGTCAATCTATAGCGTGAAACACCTAAATTATAAGGTGTTTGTTCTGTTTTTTATTGATTTAGAGCACAAAAGTTTATAAAAAGCTTGGAGATTGAATATTAAAGATTAAATTTGCAGTCCTTAAAAAAGTAAACAACTGTTTTAAAATTATATACTATGTCAAGAATTTGTCAACTAACTGGAAAAAAAGCAATGGTGGGAAACAATGTATCTCACTCTGTTAGAAGAACAAAACGAAGGTTTGAAGTAAATTTGATAAAAAAGCGTTTCTTTCTTCCCGAAGAAGATAAGTGGGTAACCATGCGAGTAGCTGCATCTACCCTCAGAACAATAAACAAAATTGGTATTTCGGAAGCTATCAAAAGAGCAAAAGAAAGCGGAACGTATACTGCCAAAGCATAATACGGTATTTAGACGTTTATAATACAAAAAACCTTAGCAAAAGCTAAGGTTTTTTTATGCTTGAATATTCATTAATTTTGTTCAAAACCAAACGAATAATCCTCAGGCCAATACCGCTATCGGACATCAGATTATGAGTCTATATTTTGATATTAATCCACTCTTAATCAACACCCTACAAGCCATTCGACTTATACAACCTACGGCTTAAAACACAGGCTTATTCGCAACGGAAAAAGTTTACAACAACAAACCTTTAATCTCTTTTATTAGACTCCTTTTTTGATTCTTTTCCACCTATTGAAACACCAACACTTAGCTCGCCCAATCAGACGGACGCTGTTCTTTTTTTGAACTTCCGCCAAAAAGTTAAGTTCTAATCGTCCTATTCCAGCAAAAAGCATTAATTTTAAGCGTTTTTTGAAACCTTTTGTCAACATGAATTTAGAAGAAAACCAAAACGTTCAAGAGCTTGTAAAATCAGTTTTTACACGATTTCTGGAAACCAATAAACATCGGAAAACACCCGAGCGTTTTGCCATTTTGCAAGAAATTTACAATCAAGACAAACATTTTGATATCGAGACCTTGTTTGTGCTGATGAAAGAAAAAAAATATCGGGTGAGCAGAGCTACGCTATACAATACTGTCGAATTGTTGATGGATTGTAACCTGGTTCGAAAACATCAGTTTGGGAGAAACACCGCCCAATTCGAGAAATCATTTACCAACAAACAACACGACCATATTATTTTAGAAAATGGCGAAGTGATTGAGTTTTGCGATCCTCGAATCCAAAAAATAAAAGAATCAATAGAAGAAATTTTTGATGTCGAAGTCTTGAGTCATGCGCTCAATATCTACGCTAGAAAACAAGAAAAAAAATAACACAAACGAACCTAGAATTATGGCAGTTGATGTATTATTAGGCCTTCAATGGGGCGACGAAGGAAAAGGAAAAATTGTAGATGTATTGAGTCGAGATTACGACATTATTGCCCGATTTCAAGGTGGCCCAAACGCTGGCCATACCTTAGAGTTCGACAATATCAAGCACGTGTTGCATACCATTCCTTCAGGGATTTTTCATGATGATGTGATTAATGTGGTAGGAAATGGCGTGGTGATTGATCCTGTTATTTTCCAAAACGAACTCAATAATTTGGATAAATACAAGATTGAGTATCAAAAAAAGCTGAAAATTGCCCGAAAAGCTCATCTTATTCTCCCAACCCACCGTTTGTTAGACGCAGCTTCGGAAGCGGCGAAAGGCAAAACCAAAATTGGATCGACGCTAAAAGGCATCGGGCCAACCTATATGGACAAAACAGGAAGAAACGGACTGAGAATTGGCGACATCGAACATCCGAATTTTAAATCCAAATACCGAGCATTGGTTGAAAAACACCTCGATATTTTGTCTCATCACGACATTCAGTTCAACCTCGACGAACTCGAAAAACCTTGGTTTGAAGCCATTTCGCAAATTTCAAAACTAGATTTTATCGACTGCGAACACTATCTTGATCAAGCCATAAAAGACCAGAAAACCATTCTAGCAGAAGGCGCACAAGGCACCTTGCTCGATATCGACTTTGGCACCTATCCTTTTGTAACCTCATCAAACACCATAACCGCCGGAGCTTGTACGGGCTTGGGCATTGCGCCGAACAAAATTGGAGAAGTGTTTGGAATTTTTAAGGCCTATTGCACCCGCGTAGGTTCGGGGCCATTCCCCACCGAGCTCGACAACGAAGTGGGCGAAAAACTCCGCCAACAAGGTCATGAATTTGGCGCAACCACTGGCCGAGAGCGTCGCTGTGGCTGGATCGATCTACCCGCTTTGCATTATGCCATCAAAATAAACGGCGTTACCCAATTGATGATGATGAAAGCCGATGTACTCTCAGGATTTGAAGACTTGAAAGTCTGCGAAAGCTACGAGTTTAACGGCAAAAACATCAAAGACTTTCCTTATAGTATAGATGCCGACAATACGCTTGAACCAAATTACGTCAGCTTGCCCATCTGGAAAGAAGACCTCACCAAAGGCGAAACCATGGACGATATGCCAAAAGCATTACATGATTATGTCCAGTATTTAGAAAAAAACCTCCAAACGCCAATCAAAATTGTATCTGTTGGACCAGACCGAAAACAAACCATTTTTAGATAATAGCCAGACCAAAACATCATCTAAACGTGGCTTTGGACTAAACGTTTTTGTCCTGTGTTGTGCGTTTGCTTGGCTGTTGCCGATGCAGACTCAAGCGCAGTCTTCGCAAATCAAACTGATTTGGGCCAAGCAAACCGAAGGTCTAAAAGCAAAAGACAACTACGCACATCGGCTCACCGGCGACGTCCATCTGCGGCACGACAGCACCGACTTATATTGCGACAGCGCCTGGCTTTACCTCAACGACAACCGTTTTGAAGCCTTTGGGAACGTTTTGCTGAAAAAAGGCGATTCGGTAGAGCTCGAATGCCAATACCTCAGCTATGGCGGAAACCAACATCTGGCAAAAGCCAAACATCAGGTTTACCTCAAAAAAGACACCGTTCGGCTCTATTCTGATGAAATGCATTACCACATAAAAGAAAAATGGGCCAGCTACCAAAATGGAGGCCGTGTAATAAACGACCTCGATACCCTAAGCAGCCAAGACGCCATGTTTGATTTTCAGACCCATCAAATTGTGTTCAAACATCAAGTCGAAATTAGAAATGCCGACCTGCGAAGCACCTCAGAATATTTGGATTATAACACCAAATCGAAAAATATTCAACTTCGAGATGACGTTCGTATTTATACCGACAGCAGCACCATTTTTCTCGATCGGGCAAAACATATACATTATAATAAGGAGATTCGTGGCTCGGGAAACATCCACGCCCAGCACCAACACTACACCTTGTTTTCGGACTCTGTGTTGATGCACACCCAAGACAGCACACTTTGGGCTTGGGGAAACATTCATTTTATTGACAGCATAGACCGGCTGGAGCTAAAAGCACAGCAGGCTATTCTGGAAAAACAAAAGCAATATAATTTCTTTTCCGACTCCGTTTTTCTGCGCCAAATAGAAAGGCCCGACACCTTCTATTGCTTTGCCGACACCATGGAACTCTGGGGCAACAACGACTTACTGAACCTAGAAGCACGCTCGCGAGTGCGTTTATGGCGAGAAGCCTTGAGTTTGAGCTGTTCGTTTTTGAAATTCGACGAAAGCAAACAGCACATCAAAACGCAAAACAAACCTCTAATGTGGCTGGGCGAACAACAAATAGTTGCCGATAGTGCGCTGATTAAACTAAAATCAAACACCTTAGATAGCGCATTTTTTGATGGCGATGTCTTTTTGATGATGCCCGAAGACGATACCTTAGATCTGTTTTCTCAGGTCAAAGGGCAACATATTGCTATAGATATTGATAGCAATGCGCTGTCCACCGTGTTGGTTGATGCCAATGTTGAGGTCTTATATTGTATGTTTGAAGAAGAGAAGTTTACGGGCATAAACCGCTTAGATGGCGCAAAACTCAAACTATTCTTACACAAAAATGAGATTTCGAGACTGGTTTACCTGCTCAATATTGAAGGAAAAATGCGCCCAAGCCAAGACATAACAAAAAAGAATCGATTTTTATCTCAATTTAAAGATTGGCGTGTTTTTAAGCCTCAAAAATCTGATTTTCAGATAAATAATATGTTTTAACAGAAGCTAAGACGATGAGTTAGGGATATGAAATTGTAAATAAATTGAATAAAAAACAAAGAAATAGCTTGTAGTTCTAAAAAATAACCTAAATTCACATCCTGAAAAGAGGAGATAATTTACTTTTAATCACGAAACCAAAACAAGTATTAAGTCATTATGAAAAAGCTAATTCTTTCGATTGCTGCAGTAGTAGCATTTGCTTTCACAACGGAAGCACAAACTAGAAAAGGAACAATTTTGTTAGGAGCAGGAAGCAACCTAACCGAAACCGCATGGACAGATCTTCAAATTACACCACGAGTTGGGTTTTTTGTACAAGATGGTGTTGCTATTGGAGCAATGGTTCGTTTTAATAACAGAAGTGAAGATTTTACTTCAACAGCAACAACAGGAACAGCAGATTACACACTTTCAGGATCAGATATGATGCTTGGTGCTTTTGTACGTTACTACGTGTCAAACAATGTTTTTGCTGAAGTTGAAATAGCTACTGAGTCTAACAAACAAGAAAGCTACGATTGGATTACACCACCTAACAACCCTTTACCTCCTACAGCAAATATCCAACAAGTTTATGAAGAAACTGAATCTTCAACTAACTTTGGTCTTGGCTTGGGTTATACCATTCCTTTCAAAGAGCATTTTGCTATTGAGCCTTTCGTAAAACTACAGTTCAAATCTGGCGATAAGACTTCATACAAAATAATTCAACAAAACAACCCATCTAATCCATCTCAATATCCTCAAAATCAATATAAAGTTGTTGGAACAAAATTCGACGATACTAACTTCAACTTAGGTGTAAACTTTAGCTTGTTCTTCTAAGAAGAGTTAAACAAAACTTAACTAATAAAAAAGGTGCTGTACACAGCACCTTTTTTTTGTGCCATATTATTTCTAAAACCCTTGTGGGAAACAAAAAAAATAGTATTTTTGCAGGGCTTTAGGAGAGTTGGCAGAGTGGTCGAATGCACTGGTCTTGAAAACCAGCGTACCGTAAGGTACCGGGGGTTCGAATCCCTCACTCTCCGCCACAAAAAAAACCTTATAATCATTGATTACGAGGTTTTTTTGTGATTAATTTTTGGGCTCTATCTTGAATGTCAAGCATTAACTTAAAAAAAACAAAACTTCCATTCTGTTTTCACATTAGATTTTTGTTTCTTTGAGTTTATGAACAGATTTATTGCTCAGTTACCTCGTTTTTTAAGAAAAATCTATGGTTCATTTTTGTGGCGAATGGAAGCCAAATCCAAAACCTTATTCCTGACCTTTGATGATGGCCCGCATCCAGAAATTACACCTTGGGTTTTGGATGTGCTTCATAAAGAGCAAATAAAAGCTGGCTTTTTTCTGATTGGCGATATGGTAAGAAAAAGCCCACGGCTCTTGAAACGTCTCCAAAACGAAGGCCATCAGATCGGCAATCATACCTACCATCATCTTTCGGCTTGGTCTACAAGACACAAAACCTATATTGAAAACGTGGCCTTATGCGATGCCGAATTTGAGTCGGAATGGTTTCGCCCGCCCTATGGAAAACTGACGCCGAAGAAAGCCAAAACGATTCAGGCAAGTGGCAAAACCATTGTGATGTGGGATGTGCTTAGTGGCGATTTTGACCCTAAACTTTCAGGCGAAGATTGTCTGGATTTACTAAAGAAACACAGTCGGAATGGCTCGATAATCGTCTTTCATGACTCCGAAAAAGCCGAAAAAAATCTTAGATTTGCGCTACCAAAATACATCACTTGGGCAAAAGAACAAGGTTTTGATTTTGGAAGCTTAGAAAAGTCCTAATGTTTTAATTTTCAATAAAATGCAAGTTGTTCTTGATCAAAAACACATTTTAGGTATCATGTCGGGGACGTCCTGCGATGGTTTGGATTTGTGTTTGGCAAGTTTTTCGAAAACAACATCAGGTTTTAATTACAACATCCAACAACATCATTTTTTTCCTTATTCTAAAACTTGGATACAAAAGCTAAAAACCGCACGCCAACAAACCGGAGAGCAAGTCAAGATTTTAGAAAGTGAATTTACGGATTTACAGATTGATTGCATTAAGCAATTCGAAAAATTATATCCTGATAATCAAATAGATATAATTTCTACACATGGACATACGGTTTTCCATCAGCCCGCTTTGGGTTTCACTTTTCAGATGACCTTTGGCAATCGGATAGCTCAAAAAACCAACAAAATTTGCGTGTCTAATTTCCGAGATCAAGATGTGTTTCTTGGCGGACAAGGTGCGCCCTTGGTTCCGATTGGCGATTTGCATTTATTTTCCGACTACGAGGTCTGTCTCAATTTGGGTGGCTTTGCCAATGTATCTTTTAATGCGTGTTTTCAGGACACCAACAAACGTTTGGCTTTTGATGTTTGTCCGTTTAATATCTTGCTCAATACCATTATTGCCGATTTAGGATTAGATTATGATAACAACGGTGCCTTAGCTTCGGAAGGTAAAATTGATGAATCTTTACTGAATGAGCTCAATCAATTAGCTTATTATCAGAAAGATGCGCCAAAAAGTTTGTCGGTTGAAGATTTAGATATTTATTATAAACTCTTAAACAAAAACAGCTCCAGCATTAAAACAAAACTATGTACTTTTGTGGAGCATTTTGCTGAGCAAATAGCACAGATTTTAGAAGATAAATCGACTGTTTTGATTACGGGAGGCGGCGCCTATCATCAGTTTTTTATTCATCGGCTGAAAGCCAAAACCAATTGTAAGATTGAAATTCCGAAGCCTGAATTGATAGAATTTAAAGAAGCTTTAATTTTCGGATTTTTAGGTTTTTTAAGACTCCATAATCAACCAAATGTATTATCTTCGGTAACTGGTTCAAAACAAGATCATTCCAGTGGAGATGTCCACTATCCAGCACAAAATTTATGATAGAAGTAAACAAGTTAACTAAATCCTACGGCGATTTTACGGCACTCAACAACTTTTCCATTTCTATTCCGAAAGGAAGTATTTATGGTATTTTGGGGCCAAATGGCGCAGGAAAAACCACATTTTTAAGAATCCTCAACCAAATAATGCCCCCAACATCGGGTGGCATCACTTGGGATGGCGAAACGCTCAACCGAGATCACCTCGTTAAAATCGGCTATTTGCCCGAAGAGCGTGGATTGTATAAAGAAATGAAAGTGGACGACCAGCTGATTTATTTGGCGCAACTCCGCGGGCTTACGGCAGCAGACGCCAAAGAAAAAATGAATTTTTGGTTCGATAGATTGAATGTTGAAGGCTGGGGCGGAAAAAAATTACGGGATTTATCGAAAGGAATGGCGCAGAAAATTCAATTTGTGTCTACAGTGCTCCACGACCCTGAATTATTAATTTTGGATGAACCGTTTTCTGGTTTCGATCCGATAAATGCCAATTTGATTCGCGACGAAATCATCCGACTAAATAAAGAAGGAGCAACGGTTCTTTTTTCAACACACAGAATGGAATCTGTCGAAGATTTGTGTTCTAATATCTGTTTGATTCATCAATCGAACAAAATTTTGGATGGAAACAAACAAGAGGTTAAAAATCAGTTTAGAACCAAAGAATACGTTTTAGAAGTCTCGCATCCAGAACCTTTGCGTTTTGACGAACCTATTGAACTTATTTCGCTTGAAGAAAAAGATAATATTCAGCGTTATCACTTGGGTTTAAAGGCACTCGAATCGCCTTTTGAGCTTTTAAAAACTCTTCCAGAATCCATTGATTTCTACGGGTTTAGAGAAAATATTCCCAGTATGAACGACATCTTTATCAACGCCATTCAACAAACGCAAAACCATGAGTAAACTCGGCATAATTATCAAACGAGAGTATCTAAACAAGGTTCAGAAAAAATCCTTCCTGATACTCACCATTTTAACGCCCATTTTGATTTTGGCTTTGGGCGGATTGATTGCCTATTTGAGTATGGCAAACAAATCTGATCAAGAAATTTTGTATGTCTATGACCAAAGTGGTTATTTTTCGGAAGCAGACTTTGAAGACACCAAACGATTTGATTTTCAATATCTTAATGACATAGAAGGTTTGCAACCAACCGAGTATATTGAAGGAAAACCAGCACATGGTTTACTTATTATCCCAAAAAACAAGCGCAATAATCTGAATGATTTGGGAAAAACCATCAAAATTTACTCTGATCAAAGTCCGAATCTCGAGGGACTTAGCTATATTTCTTCGGTTTTGGAAAAGCGATTTTCGAGAATCAAAATGGAGCATTTCAACATCGACCCCAACGTTTTGGAACAAACCAAAGTGCGTGTTGACATCAATTATGTATCCTCAAAACATGAAGAAAAAGACGAAACGTATACCAATATCAGAGTTGGTATTGGCTTCATTCTGAGTGTAATACTCTATATGTTCATCTTTATGTATGGCGCACAAGTGATGCGTTCGGTGTTGGAAGAAAAAACAACGCGGGTTATTGAAGTGGTGATTTCGAGTGTGCAACCTTTTCAGTTGATGTTCGGAAAAATTATTTCTACCGTTTTGGTGGTCGTTACTCAACTTGGCATCTGGGGCATCATTATGTTTTTGGCCTACCTCTTTCTGCCAAGTCCAGATGTTGAAACCATGACTTCTGGCGCAGGTACAAGTATCAGCGAAGATAAACTTCAAGAGATTATGAATAGCGACTTTGTGTTAGACATTTTTTATGCCTTCCAAACAGTCGATTTTACAAATATAGTTGTTGCCTACGTGCTGTATTTTGCTTTGGGTTATTTGCTTTACAGCTCTTTGTTTGCCGCTATTGGCGCCGCTTCCGATTCCGAAACCGACTCGCAACAATTTATGTTACCCGTAAGTTTACCGCTGGTTTTAGCACTTTATGTAGGTATGATTGGACTAAAAGACAATCCAGACGGACCAGTTGGTATGTTTATGTCGATGTTTCCGCTGACTTCTCCAGTTACGATGATGTTTCGGATTCCGTTTGGCGTGCCGCTTTGGCAGCAAGTGTTGTCCTTAGCTATTTTGGCAGTAACCATAATTTTTATCATCAAAATAGCTTCAAAAATCTATCAAGTTGGTTTGTTGCATTTCGGAAAAAAGGCCTCCTACAAAGACCTTTGGAAATGGATTAGACAAAAAGATTAAGCTTTAGTTTTAGGTTGGTTTTATGTATAAAATTCTCAAACGATATTCGATTCAATTTTCTGATTATCAGGTTGTTGTTTCCGAGAAAAAGATACGTACTGTTCGTTTAAAATTTAAGTCGGCAGAGGCTTATTTTACACTTTCTGTTCCCAAAGGCATGGAAAAAGCTGAGTACATCAAATTTTTAGAAGCCAATATAGATTGGATGCATATAGCGTGGAAGAAAAGCATCGAAACTAAAGCTAAAAAACTAAGCTACGCTGATGGAGAATTGCATCCTTTTTTTGGAGAGCAGTATCCGCTGAAATACATTGAAGACGAAGCGCGTTATGCGGCTAATTTTGAAAATAATACCCTAGTTTTGCAAGGGCCAAAATCGGCTACAGCTGAAGAAAAAGAACGTATTATGGATTGGTTTCTGAAAAACAGATTGCATCAAGAACTTAGACCGATGTTTTCTAAATGGGAAGCCATTATTGGTAAACAGGCCAGCCGCATTACGGTTCGGAAGATGAAAACCAAATGGGGTTCTTGCAACATCCGAAGTCGACGGATTACCATTAATTCGGAACTAGCAAAACAGAAAAAAGAGCATATAGAACACGTGGTGGTTCACGAATTGGCGCATCTGATTGAAGCCAATCACAGTCCCGCATTTTATGCGCTATTAGATAAATTTCAACCTGGTTGGCAGACACTCCATAAGGCAATTCAGGCCCATGGAATATCTTGCCATTAGGTCAAAAACTAAAGAAGAAATGACAGATTACACGATGCTCGCCCAGACGTTTTATGGTATGGAAGAGGTGTTGGCAGAAGAGCTAAAAACCTTAGGTGCACGCCAAGTGAAACCTTACAATCGGGCGGTAAGTTTTAAGGGCGATTTAGGTTTTATGTATAAAGCCAATTTCAAATTGCACACGGCACTCAATATTATGTTTCCGGTGGAAACGTTTATGTTTTATAATGAAGATAAATTCTACAAAAAAGTAAAACAAATTGAATGGGAAAACCATTTTGGAATCGATAAAACTATTAGAGTTCAGGCTGTTACCAACAATTCTAGTTTAAGTCATTCGCATTACGCGGCTTTGCTCTGTAAAGATGCTATTGTCGATCGGTTTAAAGAAAATAATGACGGCGAACGCCCAGATGTTGATGTCAAATCACCTGATATTTCGATATTTTTATACATCGATGGTGAAAAAGCAACGCTTTACCTCAATTCTTCCGGTGCGCCTTTGTTTAAGCGAGGTTACCGAACAGAACGCCATGAAGCACCTATAAATGAAGTACTTGCAGCTGGAATTTTAAAAATTGCAGGTTGGCCCAAAGCTCAAGATTTTTGGGATCCGATGTGTGGTTCGGGAACTTTTGTGGTAGAAGCTATGCTGATGGCAAAACAGATTCCTGCCAACATCCGACGGAAAGAATTTGCGTTTATGCATTGGAATAATTTTGATGAAGCACTTTGGGAAAAAATCAAAGAAGTGTCGATCAATAAAATCAAACCTTATGATTACGATTTCTATGCCAGCGACATTGATATTAATTCGGTAAAGCAGACTAAAATTCATTTAGAAAACGTCGATTTGGATGATATGCTAGAGCTCAAACAAGCTGATTTCCTTCAAGCTCAACACCTCAAAAGACCACGATTTATTGTCGCCAATCCACCTTATGACAAGCGAATAAAATCGAATTTACCCGATTTATTTGGAAAAATAGGTTCCATTCTAAAACATCAATACGCTGGTTCTGAGGCTTGGTTTATTGCGCCAAGCGGAACGATAAGACAATACATCGGACTAAAAACAGCCAAACGGAGAAAACTATTTCAAGGTAAAATTGAGTGCGATTTGGTGGGCTACACCATGTATCAAGGCTCTAAAAAAACTAAAAATCAAAACTAACATCCACCAATGAAAGCATCTATACCTCAAGGCACTAGAGATTTTTCTCCGCTCGAAATGAAACGGAGAACCTATATGTTTTCGGTGCTCAAAAAAGCATTCAGACTGTATGGTTTCGATCAAATAGAAACGCCTTCTTTCGAAAACGCTTCCACACTTTTAGGAAAATATGGCGATGAAGGCGATCGTCTGATTTTCAAGATTTTGAACAATGGCGATTTTCTAAAAAAAGCAGATCAGCAGTTTTTAGACGAAAAAAACAGTAAAAAACTCACCAAACAAATTTGCGATAGAGCTTTGCGGTATGACCTCACCGTGCCTTTTGCTCGTTATGTGGTTCAGCACCGCAATGACATTACCATGCCTTTCAAACGTTTTCAAATTCAGAATGTTTGGCGTGCCGACAGGCCACAAAAAGGACGTTATCGAGAATTTTATCAATGCGATGCCGATGTGATTGGCTCAACGGCTTTGCAGCACGAAGTTGAACTCATTCAATTATACGATGCTGTTTTTTCTGAGTTTAATTTACTGACAGTCATCAAGATAAATAACAGAAAAGTGTTGTCGGCAATAGCTGAACTAGCTAATATTTCTGATCGATTGACTGAATTTACGGTCATTCTCGATAAATTAGATAAAATCGGGAAATCGGGCGTAGTCGAACAATTGAACAAAAATGAGTTTCCAACATTTGCTATTCAATACATCGAAAAATTCTTGGATTTAGAAGGCGATAATGCCACAATGCTTTCGGCTTTGTCAACATTAATTTCCGACTCTGAAATCGGGAAAAAAGGACTCGAAGAATTACAAGAAGTCGTTAGTCAGGTGGAGAAATTTGGTTTAGATTCAGCCAAACTTCAGCTTGATTTTACCTTAGCTAGAGGTTTGGATTATTACACCGGAACCATTCTCGAAGTCTTGAGTTTGGAATATGAATTAGGTTCAATTGGTGGTGGCGGCCGCTATGATGACCTGACATCCATGTTCGGACAAAAAGAGTTGTCTGGCGTTGGGATTTCTTTTGGGTTTGATCGTATTTATTTGATTATGAATGAGTTAAATAAATTCCCTGATTTACAAGAAGCTTCTGTGCAGTTGTGTTTTATGAACTTCGGAACAGAAGAAGCTCAAAAAGCCATGGGCTATCTGAAACACTTGCGAAAAGCAAATATTTCGGCGGAATTGTATCCAAAATCCATCAAAATGAATAAGCAGATGAAGTACGCCAATCAGAAACAGATTCCTTATGTTGCCCTTTTGGGAGAAGACGAGATGGCGGAAAATAAAATTTTAGTAAAACACATGGAAAGCGGTACTCAAGACCTGTTGAGTATCGAGCAACTTATCGAAAAATTGGCAAACTAGATATATTATGACACATCAGATTTCATCAGATTTTCTTTCAATCGAAACCATACAATCGATTATTTTTGAACAAAAACAGATTCAATTAGCCGATTCGGCGATTGAAAACATTCAGAAATGTCGACGATATTTAGAAGAAAAAATAGCTCGTACCGACCAGGCAGTTTATGGAATTAATACAGGCTTTGGTTCGCTTTATAATTGTTCGATAGACTCAGAAGATTTGGCTCAACTTCAGCGCAATTTGGTGCTTTCGCATGCTTGCGGAATGGGCGATTTAGTTCCCAAAGCCGTTGTGAAACTGATGCTGTTGCTCAAAATACAATCTTTGAGTTATGGTCATTCGGGCGTGCAATTAATGACGGTTCAACGTTTGGTTGATTTCTATAACGCCGATGTTTTGCCTGTCATTTATACTCAAGGAAGTTTGGGAGCTTCGGGCGATTTGTCGCCTTTAGCGCATTTGGCCATGCCACTTTTGGGCGAAGGAGAAGTTTGGTTTGAAGGTCAACGTGTTTCAGCCAAAAGCGTCCTCAAAACCAAAAATTGGAAGGCTATTGAGCTTCAATCCAAAGAAGGATTAGCTTTGCTAAACGGCACGCAATTTATGAGTGCTTATGGCGTTCATAATCTGTTAGAAGCCAAAAGAATCAGCCATTTTGCCGATTTAATTGCCTCAATTTCTTTGGATGCTTTTGATGGTAGAATTGAAGCTTTTGAAGCCTATTCTCATCACATTCGTCCACATCAAGGTCAGCTAAAAACTGCTGAGCAAATAATGGAATATCTTTCTGATAGTGAAGGCATTAGAAAAGAAAAAGAACATGTTCAAGATCCCTATTCTTTCCGTTGTGTGCCGCAAGTGCATGGCGCGAGTAAAGACGCCATTGAGTATGTAGAAAAAGTCATTCTAACCGAAATAAATTCCGTAACCGACAATCCAAATATTTTTCCAGATGCCGATCGAATTATTTCGGCAGGAAATTTCCATGGACAAACCTTGGCTTTAAGTTTCGACTTTTTGGCGATAGCTGTTGCCGAATTAGGAAATATTTCTGAACGTCGGATTTATAAATTGATTTCGGGCGAACGCCAATTGCCAGCTTATTTGGTGGCAAGTAGTGGACTCAACTCTGGATTGATGATTCCGCAATATACAGCGGCTTCCATCGTGAGCCAAAGCAAACAATATTGCACACCAGCTTCGGTAGATTCCATTGTGTCGAGCAACGGACAAGAAGACCACGTAAGTATGGGAGCAAACGCGGCTACAAAACTCCACAAAGTGGTAGAGAACACCCAGTCGGTTTTGGCTATCGAACTTTTGAATGCTTCTCAAGCGATGGCATTTAGGTCATATAAAACAGGTTCAACGGGAGAAATGCTCCTCAAAGCCTACCGCGAGGAAGTTCCTTTTATCAAAGAAGATTGTTATAATCATGAATTGATGCAAAAAAGTGTGGTTTTTTTACAGCAGTTGTATGTTGATGTTTGATATCGAATGAAATGATATTAGGAAAATGGCAACAAATTATAGGGTGATTGAATAGCATTCGGTAGACAGGCTCCTGTATAATCAAAATGACTAAATAAGAACTAAGATGATAAAAGGACTTTTTGAAACACATTTATATGTAGAAAATTTAGAACGTTCGATAGATTTCTACGGCAAAACACTTGGGCTAAACCAATGCTATTATGAAGAAGATAGAAGGGCAGCTTTTTTCTGGATAGGCAAAGAAAAACAATCTATGCTTGGCTTGTGGGAAAAGCCAAAAGAGGAGATTGATATTAGACATTTCGCTTTTGAATGCGAACCTGAATGGATACTCAATGAGTCTGTCCATTATCTAAAATCCAGAAATTTAAAATGTCGAAATTTTTTAAGAGATGGAACAGAAAGACCAATGGTTTTTGTTTGGACTCCAGCTATTTCGATTTATTTTGATGATCCAGATGGACATTCTTTGGAATTTATAGGCATTTTACCTGGTAAATCTAAACCTGAAAAGGAAAAATCTGTTGTTTCTTATGAGGAATGGTTGGAAATGAATGAAGACTAAAGATTTAT
>JBMYYR010000008.1:36760-46405 GCA_049609625.1 Flavobacteriales bacterium
ATCTTACTCTGAAAGGTAAACACATTTCATTAGCTCAATGTTTTGAAATAGAAACAGAATTAGATGATTTACTGCTTCCCTACAAAATTGATTTATCTATTTATCACAAAATAGAAAATCAAGACTTAATAAACCATATTGATAGAGTTGGCATTGTTTTATATACAAACAAAGAGCCTGTAGCGTAAAGTCTATTTGTCTTTCTTCCTCCTACTTTAGAACTCAACATTAGTGAGTTTTTAGTGAGTTTTAAAATTAATTGAATTGACCACTTGGATTAACACATAGACTTCGGCAATCAAAAACGAAAGATAAGCGACAACAAAAGCATAAAGCATCGGTTTGTCTGTTTTGCCAGCCTCAAACACGTCCTCAAAACCAAAATACATCAAAATAATCTTCACAAAAACGAAAGCAAGATAGGCTATTGCAATCAAATCTTTGTGATTAGATTTCAACATTTGAGTGGCTATATACATACTTAAGGCAATACAGGTATGAAAGATATAAAGCACTTCCAGGCTATAAATTTCGGCTTGAGCATCGGTAAAAAATAGGATTTTATGAATACTGTAAAGTAGAGTCCCTAGGCCAATGAAGCCGAGTATGGTTTTGATATTATTTTGAGTCATGTTCTTGTTCTTTAGAAACGTTTAGAATTTGTCGAATGACATTGCCAATGGAGATAAAAATAGCAAGCAAACTGATAATTTTATACATCAATTCGTTTTCGTTGTTCCATTTTGCATCAATCCATCGCCCCAATTGAGCACCTAAATAAATGATAATCAGCATCTGAAGCGCAATTCCTGAAAATCGAGCATAGATTAATACACCATTCTTTTTCTTGTCTGCCATAGGCTCAAAAGTAGTTCAAATAAAAAAATAATTTGATATTGAGGCTGTAAAATTTCAAAAGACTAGCCTCATTTTTTTATTTGGGTTGATGAGCTCCGAATGGTATAATTCCATCAAAAGAAAAAAACCTCAACAATCTATTATTTAGACTGTTGAGGTTTTGTTTGGTGGGCAATGAGGGATTCGAACCCCCGACCCTCTCGGTGTAAACGAGATGCTCTGAACCAACTGAGCTAATTGCCCTTATCGTTTGATGGGTGCAAATATACTACGCTTTTTTAGTTCTGCAAGGCTTTCTGAAAAAAAAATTGAAAAAAGTTCTGAAACTAAAAACATCGACCCAGCCACTAGAATAATGTCGTTTTGTTTAGCTACTGATAATGATTGATTTAATGCGTGTTCTGGCTTAGCAAAAAACTCAAAATGGCTTAAATAACGTTCTCCCAAATCTTGAAGCTGAGTGGTGTTTAAGCTACGTGGATTGTCCATTGGACTTAAATAATACCTCGCGTTTTTCGGCAATGCCTTAAATACGTCGTCTACAGATTTATCGGCAGCCATAGCCCACACGACATGGAGTTTGTTAAAATTCATTTGTTGCAGTTCGGCTTTCACCGTGTCTAAACCAGCCTTATTGTGTGCCATATCAAAAATCAAAAGCGGATTTTCCTGAAGAATTTGCCAGCGGCCTGGTAAGAAAAAATAATGTTGAGAGCGTGAAATGCCATCTAAAATTTGAGTTTCACTTAGTTTAGGTAGATTCTTAACTA
The DNA here is from genome assembly GCA_049609625.1 of Flavobacteriales bacterium. Lineage (GTDB taxonomy): Bacteria > Bacteroidota > Bacteroidia > Flavobacteriales > CAJXXR01 > JBMYYR01. Next base: position 38,389 of record JBMYYR010000008.1, read on the forward strand.
ACTGTAAACAAGACAAATAAGCCAAATGCGCATTTGTTTCCTGAAACTTTCCTTTGAGTTGTGGCTGTAGTTTGGAATGTCTCTCAACACCCCACGCTGGAATCAATTCAAGATCCAATTCTTGAGCTTTTTTCTTAAAAACAGGATAGGTTTCTTCATGAAATTCACCTAAAACACAAGTGGCTCCTGCTTTCATAATACCCGCTTTTTCTTCGGCAATTTTGGCTAAAGTATTTCCCAAAATAGCTTGATGATCAAGGGCAATGTTGGTTATTATGGTGAGGCTTGGTTGTTCAATAAAATTAGTAGCATCCAAACGGCCACCAAGTCCAGTTTCCAAAACCAAACATTCAATACCTTTACTCAAAAAATAGGATAGCGCCAACAGCAAAGAAATTTCAAAAAATGAGGCGTCGATGTCTTCTAAGTGTGCTTTGTTTTTCTTCACAAAATCCACGACGTCTTGCTCGGGAATGTGCTCACCGTCGAGCTGAATACGCTCGGCAAAGGATAAAAAATGTGGCGAGGTAAAAAGTCCAGTTTTATAGCCCGAGTGAGTCAAAACACCAGCAATCATACTAGCTGTAGAGCCTTTGCCGTTGGTGCCCGCAATATGAATGATTTCGACGGACTTGAGTTTGGCCCGGAGAGGTTTACAGAGTTTTGAAATGGTTTCTAAGCCAGGTTTAAAAGCCGTTTTTCCATATTTTTGATACATCGGAAATCGGCCAAACAACCACGTACAGGCGTCATCATACGTCAACATTTAATTAATCTTGAAGCTGTAAATAATATAGCCAACTTGAGATTTCCGACCTGCAAAAGGCGACCATTTAGTTTCTTTTAAAGCCTTTTTAATTTCATTCATTAATTTAGGGTCAGAAATGGTAGAATGTTGGATTCCGACACCTAAAACAGTCGTATTTCCGTTTTCGTCAACTTCAATTTTGGCCACTACAAATCCTTCTTTGTCAGAGGTGTAGTTGGGTTTCACTATCTTTGAGCTCGTTCTTCCATTTAAAAAATAGCCACTTCTAACAGCATTCGACGCGCTTATAGAGTTCATGTAGGCATCAAAATTGGCTTGATCGTCTTTACTTTGGTTAGAAACAGGATCGAAGTCCGCTAGCTCAGGAGTTTTCAATACATTTTTCTCTCCAGTTACAGCCTTACCTTGATCGAGAATACCTTGAGTTAAACGCTCAATTTCTTGACGATCTTTTTCGGCTTTTTCCTTTTCCTTTCGTTCTTTTTCTTTGCGTTCTTTTTCCTTCTGCAAAGCGATGGCGGCTTGTTTCTGGGCTAATATATCTTCTGCAGACGTTACAGCGTCTTCTTTTGTTTTATTTTCCTGCTGTTCAAGTGGTTTTGGAGCCAAATCACTCGCTTTGTTGGGTGTGCTAATCGGTTTATTATTTGCCGTCGGAAATTCAGAAAAATTTAAAGCAATTGCGCCAAATTCTTCCACTTCTTTTGGTGCATTGTCGATGGTGCAAGAGCGGAACATCAACAGCAAAGAAGCGTGAATTAACACTGTTATAATCAAGGCTTTATAATTTGTTTGATTCCTCATTAGTTCGATTCAATTTCTGTAGCCAACACCATATTGAGGTCTTGTTTTTGGGCAATATTCATCACGTTTACAAGTTCGTCAATTTGAGCTCTTTTGTCGGCTCGTACAACTACCGAACTATCGCCACTTTGCTGAATGGCTTCTAGAATAGAACGTTCCAATTCCTCAAAGTCCGCAATCGCTTTATTGTTGACAAAATACGCTCCAGTTTCATCAATATTTACGGTGGTGTAGCTTGGCGTCGAATTACTTTTTTGGGCCGATGGCAATTCAATTTTTAAGGCATTAACACTCACCAAAGTGGAGGTTAAAATAAAAAATATGAGGAGCAAAAACACCAAATCGGTCATCGAACTCATATTAAATTTTGGATCTACGTTTTGACTTGATCTAATAGGCATTAGTGGCGAGTTTTTGAGGTGAAATCGACAAATTCATCACAATCACTTTCGAGTTTGAAGGCGACTTTAGACATTTTGGCAACCAAATGATTATAAGCAATATACGCCATAATCCCAACAATAAGACCAGCAACGGTAGTTGTCATAGCCGTATAAATTCCGTTAGAAAGCAATTCTAATTCAATTTTTCCGCCCGCCGTAGCCATATTATGAAACACGACAATCATACCAATAACCGTCCCCAAAAAGCCCATCATTGGTGCGGCACCAGCAATAGTTGCTAGCGTTGGAAGTTTAGCCTCCATGGCGTGAATTTCTTGATTGGCAATTTTTTCTAATCGCTCAGTGCGCTCGTTTTCAGAACGATGCAATAGCTTCAATCCTTGAGCATACACTCGGCCCGTTAGGCTGTTGTGTCGTTCTGATAATTCTTTAGCTGAATCAAATTTTTCTTCGTAAACAAAGTCTTTAAAAGCCAAAACAAAACGTAAATCTTCTTTAGTTTCTTTGCGAATAGCCAAAAATCGTTCAACAAAAATATAAACCGTTAGGATAGACAGTAAAAGTAAAATGGCAAGGATAATTTGACCTCCCAAACCTCCATTCTGAATCAATTCGACAATAGAAATGCTACTGTCTTGTGCTGCCTGGCCTGTTGTTTTGATGTTGTCTGTCTTGATGTTTTCAAGATGTTGTGTTTGTGCTTGCGCTGATAAAAAAAGTGTATTGAGCATTATGAGTGTGATTTCTGCGGTCTATTAAAATGTGTGGTATTATTCTGAGAATCAAAAGTATCGATTTTAATTAAAAACTTATGTTTAATTTTGCTATTTTTCACAATAATTGATTGGCGTTTTTTTTCATGCGCAAATCCATTCCCGCCCACAAAAGAAATATTTTGGGGCTTTAGCGCGGTTGCATCGGGGTTTGAACATTTTGATTTAATGAACACATTTTCCACCAACACGCAGCAACACTTGTATGCGTTTCTGCTTTATACCTCTACTATAATTGTAGGGTTTGCCTTGTGTTTTTATTTTTCATCACCTAAAATGATTGACGAAAATCAACTTCTACATTTTGATGCCCAGCATTATTTTGACATTAAAAACATAGGTTATGAGGGCTTTAGAATTGCTTTTTTTCCATTATTTCCTTTGCTTTGGAAATATCTAAGCCTCACTGTTTTTGGCATTATTTTTTTTAACTTTTCAATGTTTATAATTTCATTTTTTGCCTTAATTAAAACATTAAGAATCTATTCTTTAAACCTTATTTTACTGATGCTTTCGGTACCAAGTTTTATGTTTTTCTACCTTCCCTATTCCGACGCGCTTTTCTTTTGTACTTCTACACTCATTCTAATAGGCCTCCATAAAAACATATTACATTTGGTGCTGCTGGGACTTTTTTTATCAAGCCTTTCTCGACCTTCTGTTAGTATACTTTTGCCTGCTCTTTTTATAGTCGAATTTTTTTCATCTTCGAGCATTAAAACAAAATTAATAAAAAGCTTAGCCTATAGTTTGACTTCTCTATTTGGACTTTTTTTAGTGGGCTGGATTCAATACCTAGACACAAATGAATGGTTTAAGTTTTTTGAAATTCAAAAACTTTGGGGCAACACGCTGCAAGTTCCCAAACTGCCTTTAAGGTCATGGGGAGGTGGATTTATGGCAAAAATTGATGGAATAGCCCTTCTGATAGGTTCAATTTCTGGATTTATACTTATTTTTTACATTAAAAAATATGTTACCAACCGAATAGCTGTACCAAAGGTCCTTATTTTTTCATTAGCCTATTTGGGCGGCATGACCTTAGCTGTGTTGTTGTTTAGAGGAGGAAGCTTGTTTAGTTTAAATCGTTTTCTTTTTTGTAGTCCCTGTATTCTTGTGCTTCTATATTATTTTCAAAAATCGACTTATCTGATTGATTATAAGAAAATTATGATTCATTTTTTGATGCTTAGTTTATTCTGGCTCTTGTTCCATTCCTATATACACATCATCGTTTTCATTCAATATGGCTTGGCTTCTATTTATGTCTTGCTTCTGCTTAGCCTAAAACATTGCGCGCTAAAAACGTATAGTATTTGGCTGTTAATCATTATAAATTTCGGTTTTCAATTTCTTTTATTTAGTCGATTTATCAACAAGTTTTGGGTGGCCTAAACGACCTCTGTTCATTAAAAAAAATAACCTAACTTTGAGCCTTTAACAAAAAAAGGCTACTGATGCTTTTTCTAAATCTCATTCTGTGAATTTATCTATCTCAAAACTAAGCTGTTGCGCTTTATTTTTCTTTATTTTCAATACTGTTTTTGCTCAAACCAAAACACAACGTCTTACGTACAATCCACAATTTCTTCTGGCTCAAGAGGCTCAGCTTTATTCCATGGATAGCAACCAGGTGTTTCACACCTCTATTCGCCCCTATCGTCCGATAGATTTAGTTGAATTTATTGACCCAAAACACTTATCGGACAGCTATAAAGCTATGCCTTTGCGTTCAAAATTTCAGCGTCGCTTTTTTCATGAAGATGTTATTCAATATGTTAATGTAGCCCAAGGTTTCGACATCAGAATCAACCCCTTATTTAATTTTGAATTGATTGCCGATAAGTCAATGGGAGAATTTTATTCTGCCGATGCTGCAAATGAAAAAAAGGCAGGGATTGTAAATACTAGAGGCGTTCAGGTTTTGGGGCAACTTGGCAAACGCTTTAGTTTTTATACCGAAGTAACTGAAAATCAGATAGAAGTACCTGGCTATGTAAAGGATTGGTCATTCCAGCATGATTATGTATTGCCGGGCCAAGGCAGTCCCGAAAGTTTTAATTCAGATAAAGACGTGTATGATCTTTTTCAGGCGTCGGGTTATTTTCAATACAAATCTAAAAACTATTTCACCTTTGAGTTTGGGCAAGGCAACCACTTTATTGGCGACGGCTATCGCTCGCTTATATTGTCCGACAATGCCATAAATTATCCCTATTTAAAAATCCAAACTCAGTTTGGAAAAGTGAAATACATGAATTTATACACCAAATTTTTAGATGTCAATCCGTCCGAGGATGATGCAAATCATTATTCAAAATGGTCGGCCATGCATTATTTGACTTTTAACTTAGGAAAACGTTGGAGTTTTGGGCTTTTTGAAGCGACTATTTGGGGCGATAGAGAAAACCAAAGAGGTTATGATGTTGGGTATTTGAATCCTCTTATTTTTTATAGAAGTTTAGAATTTTCTAATGGCTCGGAAGGAACTAATGTGTTGATTGGTGGAACTGTGCAATTCCGAACAGGATCAAAATCAGCTTTATATGGTCAGTTTATTTTGGATGAATTTACATTGAGCGAACTCACAAAAGCTAATGGCTATTGGGGAAATAAATTTGGTTTTCAGGGCGGTTTCAAGGTTTATGATTTCTTAGCTATTCCAAAATTCAACCTCAGAACAGAAGTTAATTTAGTGCGTCCGTTTACCTATTCTCATGAGGTGAGTAACGACCCTGACCTTGGAGGTTTGTCCAACTACGGACACCTCAACCAAGGGCTTGCACATCCTTTGGGCTCTAACTTTATTGAATGGATGTCAACCGCAAGCTATCAATACAAACGATGGTTAATTAATGGTCAGCTCATGATGGCGACAAAAGGCTATAACCCTGATGGTCAGAATATTGGAGGAGATATTTACGATAGTTATGTTAGTCGATCTAGTCATTATGGCATCGAGTTTTTGGGTGGAAACAAAACCTCAATCACTGCCATTTCTGGAAAGCTAGCCTATTTAATTAATCCAAGCTACCAATTTAAGATTGAAGCTGGTTTAATGCTCAGAAACATCTCTCCAGAGGTAGAAACAGATGCATTAAAGACACGTAACGACGCTATTTTCACTTTTGGAATTAAAACAGATTTGTTTAAAAAATCTTATGATTTTTAGGCTGATAATTAATTTTCTAAACCAAAATTCTACCATCCATTTCCTCCACTTGATTCAAATCCATAAGCTCCAAAATGGTCGGTGCAATATCGGCTAATTTTCCGTCCAATTTCAAGGCTCTGTCGCTGTTCAGAAGCAAACAAGGCACTTTGTTGGTGGTGTGTGCGGTATGGATTGAACCATCTTCATTTTTCATTTTCTCGGCATTGCCATGGTCGGCAATAATGAGAATCTGATAGCCTTCTTCTTCCAGATTTGGCACCAAACGGTCCAAACACCCATCAACAGTTTCTACGGCTTTCACAACGGCGTCGAACTGACCTGTGTGTCCTACCATGTCGGGATTAGCGAAGTTCAAACAAATAAAATCGCTGGCTTGGTCTGAATTGATATGAGCTTGGCAAGCTTCCGTAATTTCATTGGCGCTCATCTCTGGAGCCAAATCGTAGGTCGCCACTTTGGGCGAAGGAATCAAGAGTCGAGTTTCGCCCTCAAACGTTTTTTCTCTACCGCCGCTAAAAAAGAAGGTTACATGCGGATACTTTTCTGTTTCGGCAATCCGAACTTGTGTTTTTCCTGCCGCAGAAAGCACTTCGCCTAAGGTATTTTTCAAATTATCTTTTTCAAACAATACCTCAACATTCTTAAATTGCTCGTCGTAGGTTGTCATCGTAACATATTCAATATCAATTGGATGCAAATTTTGCTCTTGAATCGGAACTTGGCTAAGCGCCATGCTGATTTCTCTACAGCGATCTGTTCGATAATTAAAACACAGCACTATATCATTCGCTTTCAGTTGGCTATCTTGCTTTGTGTTTAATGTTGTTGGTTCAATAAATTCATCTGTAATACCTTGGTCATAAGATGATTTTAGGGCTTCCTCGGCGGAGTCAAAAGCTTGACCTTTGCCTGCTGTCAATAGGTGGTAAGCCTTGGCAACACGCGCCCAACGATGGTCTCGATCCATAGCAAAATAGCGTCCAATAAGACTAGCTAAATGGATATTAGAATAGGGCGAAATGTAATCAGAAAGCCTAGTCAAATGCCCTAAGCCACTTTTGGGGTCGGTATCTCTTCCATCCGTAAAGGCGTGAATAAAAATTTGGTTAGAAACCGAAGAAAACACGTCAATCAGAGCCAAAAGGTGATCTATATGCGCATGAATGCCACCATCAGAAACCAGCCCCATCAAGTGTAATCGCTTGTTTGGTTGCGCTTTAAGTTTTTTGATAATCGATTTTACAGCCAAATTGTCTTTCAAGCTATTGGTTTCAATACATGTATTGATCCGAACCAAATCTTGAAAAATAACGCGGCCTGCGCCGATGTTTAGGTGCCCAACTTCGGAATTTCCCATCTGACCTTCGGGCAAACCAACATGCCGTCCGTCTGTTCGCAAAGCACAAGAGCTTCCAACCTTTTTTAGCTTATCGAATTTTGGTGTATTGGCCTGAAAAACAGCATCCGAAGCCTGTTCGTTTCCAGTACCCCAACCGTCTAATATGAGTAAAGCGACTTTTTTATTGCTCATGATGTTCAGTATCTAAATTGATGTTCTTTGAGGCGGTAAAAGTATACAAATGAACTGATTTTAGTTTGAATCTTCGATGAAATAACTAGGGCAAACGTATATGAAAAAAACAATATCCGACCTTGTTTTACCATTGGAACTTTTCGGACCTCAATGTTATTGCTTAGGTTTGTACAACAAGAATTGTATGATGGGAGACTGTCACGTATAGTTCTGTGAGAGGCTTAGGGTGAAATTTTCCCTTTGACTAATCGATTACAAAAAACGTTGTGGCTAATGCAATAAAAATCGCAGACACAATTGAACATTTGCACTAAAAAAGCCAGCCGCACAAACAGCACATTTATTTTTTTGCTAACGCGAAAAGCCAACGCTGAAAAAAATAAAAGAGTTGTTTCTTGCCAACGCTCGAAATAATATTAATTTTGAGAAAAAAGATTAAAATTTTATGAGCTTATTTCAGAACTCTGTTCTAAACAAATATTTAAAAGGATTGGAGTCCGAAAAAGTCAGTCAGGCTTACGAGCGATTTACAAGTCATTTCCATAATCCGACCATTCA
>JBMYYR010000009.1:0-45226 GCA_049609625.1 Flavobacteriales bacterium
ACAACCCACAAGCAAATTGCAGAAGACTTATATACCTCTAGAGTAGTAGTTTCTAGGCTGCTAAAAAAGTTAGAAAACGAAAATAAAATTAAACTTTTTAGAAACAGTATTAAAGTTTTAGAACTGTAACTAAAGTTACTAAAACTGTTTTTTATCTTTGTCTTAAAACTAGATGAAAACGTACCTATATATTATACTCTCTTTATTCCTTTTTTTTAGTTGTAAAAAAGACAATAAGCCGTCTTACAAAAAAATGAAAATGGCAAAAGAAACCCATGTTGGTAAAAAATTAATGGAAACAAACTGTTATGTATGTCACGCTGTATCTGGGGCAAAAGAAAACAGAATTGCACCTCCAATGATTTCTATTAAAGAACATTATATATCAGAAAACACCACCAAAGAAGAGTTTATTGCTGCCATGCAAAATTGGATTAAAAACCCAACAGAAGAAAATGTAAAAATGCACAATGCTGTAAAACAATTTGGTATTATGCCAAGGCAACATTATCCAGAAAATACCATTCAAAAAATTGCTGAATATATGTTTAACAATGATATTGAAAAACCTGTATGGCATAAAGAAAACGATAAAGAAAGAGCAAAGCAAAAGCACAAACAAGCAACCAATTTTACAAACTTACCTTATGATGAAAGAGGATTAAAATATGCGCTTTCTACAAAAGCAGTTTTAGGTAAAAATTTAATGGGCAAAATTCAAAAAGAAGGAACTTTAGCTGCGTTAGATTTTTGTAATATTAAAGCTTTTCCTTTAACAGATAGTATGTCTGTTGTTCATAAAGCAACCATAAAAAGAGTGTCAGACAAACCTAGAAATTACAAAAACAAAGCAAATTCTTTAGAAAACGAGTACATAACTATTTTTAAAGAAGACGCAAAAGCAAACAAAGAATCTAAACCAATTGTTGTAGAAACAGCAAAAAATGTAAAGGTTTATTACCCAATTAAAACAAACGGCATGTGTTTGCAATGCCATGGTAAACCAAATTCAGATATAAAACCAAATACGTTAACACAAATAAATAAACTATACCCAAAAGACTTGGCAAAAGGCTATAGCGAAAACCAAATAAGAGGTATTTGGAATGTTTCGTTTCAAAAATAAAAATTTTCAGGCATGAGCAAATTTTCAGAAATTATAAACCAAGAAAAACCAGTTTTAGTAGATTTTTTTGCTGAATGGTGTGGACCTTGTAAAACCATGAGTCCTATTTTAAAACAAGTAAAAGAAACTTTAGGAGATAAAGTTTCTATTATTAAAATAGATGTTGATAAAAACCAAGCATTGGCAACAAAATACCAAGTTAGAGGAGTGCCAACCTTTGTTTTATACAAATTTGGCAAACAAGTTTGGCGCCAATCTGGGGCAGTACAAAAAAACGAGTTGGTTTCTATTATTAATAGTTATATATAGTTTTTTTATAGTAGTTTATTATGAAAAGCATCTGATATTTTTCAGTTGTTTTTTTACCAATTAAAAGTATCTTTATAAAATGAATTTATCTGAAGAATTTTGGAGTAACAAATACAAAAACAATAAAACAGGTTGGGATTTGGGTGAAGTTTCGCCACCATTAAAAGCCTATTTTGATAAACTTGAGAATAAAGAACTAAAAATTCTAATTCCTGGAGCAGGCAATTCTTATGAAGCAGAATATTTATTCAATAAAGGGTTTAAAAATGTTTTTGTGGTAGATTTAGTAAAATTACCACTCAGAAACATAAAAAACAGGATTCCTAAATTTCCTGAAAATCAATTAATTCACGCTAATTTTTTTGATATCAAAGACACATTCGATTTAATAATTGAACAAACCTTTTTCTGTGCTATTAACCCAGAATTAAGACCAAAATATGCTGCAAAAATGACGTCTATCTTAAAAGAAAATGGCAAATTAGTTGGGCTATTATTTGATGCTGTTTTAAATGAAGATCATCCGCCTTTTGGAGGAAATAAAAAAGAGTACAAAACATATTTTGAGCCTTTTTTTGATATTAGTATTATGGAAAATGCATATAACTCACATGTTACACGAGCAGGAAAAGAACTATTTTTTATTTTGAGAAAATAGCATAAAGTAATATAGATTCTTATACACAGCGTAATTTCACTTATCTAATTTTTTTGTTTTAACAAGCAAACCTCTTAAGTGTGTGAATACGTACTTTATTGTCTGCAGCACTTTTTGAATTCTACCCATAGTAAAACAGAGTTTACGCAGGTACCAAGCTTTAACCTAGTTTTATTACAGCAATCTATAATAAATTATTGTTACTTTCAATTAGAGTCATCTATACGGGTATAAGCTTATGATATGGGTTGTGCAACACAAGTTACATAAATATAAACTATCGTTTAGTATATTTGTAATAAATAAAAACAATAACAAAATAGTATGAACACAACAGAAACAACAAAGCAAGAAGAAGTATTTCAAATGCCAAGAATTGGTGATAAAGCGCCAGAATTTAAAGCAGTAACAACACAAGGTGATATTAATTTTCCATCGGATTATAGTGGAGAATGGTCTATATTATTTAGCCACCCAGCAGACTTTACACCAGTTTGTACTTCAGAATTTATGACGTTTGCGCATCAAGAAGAAAAATTTAAGAAAGCCAACTGTAACCTAATAGGTTTATCTATTGATGGTTTATATAGCCATATTGCTTGGTTAAGAACAATTAAAGAGAAAATTAAGTTTAACGGCATGGAAAATGTTGAAGTTAAGTTTCCTTTAATAGAAGATATTTCTATGAATGTGGCCAAAAAATACGGCATGGTGCAGCCAGGAGAAAGCGAAACCCAAGCAGTAAGAGCGGTGTTTTTTGTAGATCCAAAAGGTATTGTAAGAGCAATTATTTATTATCCATTAAGTTTAGGTCGTAATTTTGATGAACTTTATAGGGCTTTAATAGCTATGCAAACTTCAGATAAATTTAATGTGGCAACACCTGCAGATTGGAATCCTGGTGATAGTGTTATAGTGTCTCCAGCGGCATCTTGTGGTATTGCAGAAGAAAGAATGACAAGCACAGACGACTTAGAGTGCGACGATTGGTTTTTCTGTACAAAACCATTAGATAAAGACTTGGTACTGAATGAAATTCTAAAAAAGTAACAGAATTTTAACGATAAAAAGAACTGCTATTTGCAGTTCTTTTTATACTTTCCAGGAGTACTTTATAGCTAATAATATTATATGCAGCTAACTACCGACCTCTAAAAAAGTATATCGATTCAAAAAGCTTTTGAGTCTAAAAGGCTTTGCTTATAGGAGATTTAGAGTTTTCTTGCGGGCACTAATTAGCAAATTTTTTAGTATTTCAAATTTATACTTCAAAATACACTTGCTCAACATTCCGGCTTATACGCCAGAACTAAATTCTTGTGAACAAGTTTAGAAATAGATTTAAGAACAAGACTTTCGATAATTTAAACGAAATAAAGCAATGGCTGTATCAATTTGTCGAGTCCATGAATGAAGAATTAATCAAATCAATCGTTAGTAATCATCATTATTTAGACGCTCTTAATGCGAAGTAATTAATTGTAAATTGTATAAACCATTCAAAAACAAGCTAAATCTAGAATTTAGACAGGAGCAAAATTTAAAGAAAAGTCGTTTTGTTTTGATAAATGTTTGCTCAACCTACTCTTATTTTGCTTATCTATTGAGTTCAACGCCAGAGAGCTACAATAATTATTTACGCCCAAGCGAGGTCAAGGCACAAAAGCAAGAATATTTTATACTAACTTATTGAGCTTGAAAACTAAAGATCAAATCGGCGTCGAGAGTTACGTCATAAGAAATTGGTGCTGGAGTCTGGAAATCAATATCTTGACTTAAGCTTAAGACCAGTTTGGTTTCGGTGTTCTCTAAGATAGTTAAATCTTGAACGGTTCCTCCAGTAAGTTCTACCGTCATGGTGGTTTCGGCGTCGTTTACGCTGTACAATCCGACCGGAAAGAGTGTTTGATCTTCTATTGCTATATCCGAAATCGGCAAAGCAAGCGTATTCAGATCAACCATAAGGCTGTAATTTCCTTCGGTGAGTAGGCTAGATGGTGTTTCTTTTACATTAAGGATGAAATCGGACAAATCAAAACCTGTGGCAGTAAACGATCCCACCGAAACGCCTCCTAACATAATGTCGCCACTGGCAGATATTCCAGAACATTCCCAGTCGCCTATATATTTTGCAGATGCTCCACCGCCATCGCCGCCACCAGTTCCATCATCAGCATTGTCATTATCTTTTTTGCAAGACAAGACCGAAATCATAAGCGAAAGACTAAGGATTAAAATGTGTTTGAGTTTCATAAGTTGATTTGTTGTTAAATTTATAGTAGTCGACTAAACATGTCAAATATAGTTATTTTTTTAGAATGGTGGAGTTTGGGTGTTGTGGCCATCGGATCAGTCTAGGTTTCAACATATTTTAAATCCACCAAAAGATGTTGATTAACTTGTTTTTTAAACGACTTTAGTTTTACTTTTTTAAGGCGTTTCCATTGGTTTGATAACTTTAGTTTCCCAAAAGGCAGTTCAAAGTTAGCGTCAACTAATCTTGCTTCTACACCTTTTCTCACTTTGCGGTATTCAAGAATTGGGAGTTTGGATTGATCGAAATACATATTGAAAAAAGCATCGAGCTCTAATTCAAGTTCTTGTTCTAAAAAAGCTTTTACCTCATCTCCTGTAACAGATTGAATTTGATAGTGTTGCGCTAATTTCTTGATGGTAGAAAACCAACGTTTATCATCAGCAACAAGTTGACGAAGGGTGTGAAGTGTCCACGCGCCTTTGTAATAAATATCGGTATGTTCACCGCTTTTGTGTTGATGTTTTTCACCTTGAATAGGTGCTGCGTTGGTGATAAATGCTTTCTGATATTCCAAATAATCCAACATGGCTTGATGCCCGTACACTTCTTCCACATAAATGGCTTCGGAATAGGTGCAAAAACTTTCGTGAATCCACATATCAGAACGGTCGGTCATACTCAAACTATTGCCCCACCATTCGTGTCCAGTTTCGTGAATAATAATAAAATCGAAATCAATTTTTTTCGGATATCTACCCAAATAACCGGGTAAAAATTTATTGCCGTAGGCTATGGCACTTTGGTGTTCCATACCCAAATACGGCGTTTCTACCAAGGCATAACCATCATCCTGAAAAGGATATTTTCCAAAGGCGTTTTCAAACACTTTGATGACCGTTTTAGCTTGTTTAAAATGACGTTTAGCTTTGTTGAGATTAGGTTTCAGGACGTAATAATCCATTTCTAAATCCTCATCGTTTTGACGTTCATAGACTTCAGAAAAATGAGCGTAATCGGCAATATTTAGACTTAGATTATAATTATTTATCGGATAGGAGGTCTTCCAAGTGGTTGAACGCCTTCCGTATTGATCGTAATCGGAAATTAAATTACCGTTCGATACAAAAAATAAGGTGTTCGGGTAATGACAAGTTACACTTACCGAGTCGGCTTCGTCATACAACAAATCTTTGTTTGGCCACCACAAACTTGCGCCATCGCCTTGACAAGACACCCCAAGCCACGGGTTTCCTTCGGTATCTTTTGCCCAAGAAAAGCCACCATCCCACGGAGCGTTTTTAGCAATTTGAGGTTGTCCGTGATAATACACTCGGATATTGAAAACGGCATTGGGTTCAACGACGTGATTGAACAAAATTTTAAATCCTCGGCTATTTTTCGTTCGACTAAAAGCACACGATTTTCCATCGTGTAAAACAGAATCTATGCTTAAATTCTGAGCCAAATCCATAGCAATTTCTGCTCTAGGTTCCAAAAGTCTGGCTTTCATGTCAACAAAACCACTTATACTTTTCTTGTCGAAATCGATGGCTAAATCGAGGTGATAATAGCCAACATCATAAGAGGTTCGGAGTGTGTTTGGTGTAGCTAAAGCTTGAAGCTCAGACAATTGCTGAGCTTCAAGTTGAAACGTCATCAAAACCAAAAGGCTTTGAAAAAAAGTACGATAATGCATTAAAATAAACGTTTACTCAGCACCCTGAGCATAAAAATGATAGAAATACGGAATGGTTTCGATACCTTTTAGGTAATTGAAAATGCCGTAATGCTCGTTTGGCGAATGAATGGCATCAGAATCTAAACCAAAGCCCATTAAAATAGATTTGGCTTCAAGTTGTTTTTCGAATAAAGCGACAATCGGAATTGAACCGCCAGAACGCTGAGGCACAACCGATTTGTTGAATGTTTTTTGCATGGCTTTGTCGGCAGCAATATAACCTTTACTCGAAATTGGGGTAACATAAGGCAAGCCGCCGTGGTGTGGCGCTACTTTTACAGAAACCGATTTTGGTGCAATAGATTCGAAATGTTTAGTAAACAATTCAGTGATTTTTTCTGGTGTTTGATTCGGCACAAGTCGCATCGAAATTTTAGCATAAGCTTTTGATGGTAAAACCGTTTTGGCACCTTCGCCAGTGTAGCCACCCCAAATACCGTTGACGTCTAGAGTTGGTCGGATAGATGTGCGCTCAAGTGTCGAAAATCCAGCTTCACCTTCTTCTTCGGCAATATCAATTGACGCTCTAAATTCATCTAAAGAGAATGGTGCTTGAGCCATTTTTTCTCGTTCTTCGATGCTCAAAACTTCAACATCGTCATAAAAACCTGGAATGGTAATTTTATTATTTTCATCCATCAAAGAGCTAATCATTTTGCTCAACACATTGATCGGGTTGGCAACAGCTCCACCATAAAGTCCTGAGTGTAAATCGCGGTTTGGCCCAACCAATTCGATTTCTACATAACTCAAACCTCGAAGTCCCGTTGTGATCGATGGCGTGTCGTTGGCAATGATGCCCGTATCCGAAATCAAAATCACATCACATTTTAGTTTTTCTTTATTGTCGATGATGAAATTTTCCAAACTTGGCGAACCAACTTCTTCTTCTCCTTCCACAATAAATTTGACATTACAAGGCAATTTGTTTTCCGAAATTAAATACTCAACGGCTTTCACATGCATATACATTTGACCTTTGTCATCGCAAGCTCCGCGAGCAAAAATAGCACCTTCTGGGTGAAGTTTTGTTTTCTTGATTTGAGGCTCAAAAGGTGGTGAATCCCACAATTCGATTGGGTCGGCAGGTTGCACATCATAATGTCCATAAACCAAAACGGTTGGTAAGTCTGGATTAATGATTTTTTCTCCATAAACCACAGGATAGCCTTCGGTTTCGCAAAGTTCAACTTGGTCTAAACCTGCTTTTGTTAGGCTAGATTTTACAAATTCTGCGGTGTTCAACACTTCAGTTTCATACGCTGAATCGGCTGAAATAGATGGAATTTTGAGTAAATCAATCAATTCGTCGATAAAACGCTGTTTGTTTGTTTCGATGTAAGGTTTTAATGAGTCCATTTTTGTTGTTTTTTTGAGTTTATTGAAAGATTCCATCTTTCATAAAAAGTTGATTATCAGATATTTTAGAAAGTTCTTTATTGTGAGTAACAATCACAAAACTTTGTTGAAATTCAGTTTTAAGCTCCATAAAAAGCTCATGCAAAGCTAAGGCATTTTTAGAATCTAAATTGCCCGAAGGTTCATCGGCTAAGATTAATTTAGGTTTATTAACTAAAGCTCGAGCTACGGCAACGCGCTGTTGTTCGCCTCCGCTCATTTCTTTGGGTCTGTTTTGCATTTTATCGCCTAAGCCGAGACGCTCTAAAAGTACTTTGGCTTTAGCTTCGCCCTCGGCTTTGCTGTCGCCAGCAATCCATGCCGGAATACTCACGTTTTCGAGTGCAGAAAATTCGGGAAGTAAATGATGAAACTGAAACACAAAGCCAATCGATTTGTTTCTAAACGCCGAACGTTTTTGTTCATTCAGTTTGTGAACGGCCGTATTTTCAAAAAGAACTTCGCCAGAATCGGGTTGATCTAAAGTGCCCAAAATTTGAAGAAAAGTTGTTTTTCCAGCTCCAGAATCTCCCATAATCGACAGCACTTCGGCTTGTTTTATGTCAAGATCCAATCCTTTGAGCACGGCAGTTTCGCCATAGGATTTCCGTAAATTTTTGATCTGAATCATTTTGCTTTTTTAGTCCACATATTCATAAGCTCCCAAATCGGGTTCGCCGTCATTCAACCTCGATTGGCCATCTAAATCTAAAGGAAATTCTGTCGAAATCGTCGGATTTGCTTCGTTTATTGCTGCCGACAAACTGTCTAATCGATAATTTGATTGGCGATTTTCATACGTTTTCAAAAATAGTGGATTTTCATTAAATAAACAATTCTGAAAAACAACCTCGTCATCAATATCCAAATCGTCTTTAGATTTTGCTTTGAGTAGCGAGTTTCTGAATTGTACGTCAAAACTAGATTGATTGCTTTTAGAAAAAGCCAATTCGCTTTGGAAAGAGCCATAAAGAATCGAGTTTTCCATCAAAAAGTTCAAATCTTTATAATGAAATTCGGCATTTAATTCATCAGTCAAATGATTGGTTAAAGCCATGCTAATTGAATTTCTTCCAGAAAAATAATTCCCCAAGGTATTGTGTTTCAGAGTATAATCTCCACCAATATAAGCAAAGAAAAGTAGCTCTCCACAATCCGAAAGTTCTGAATTGGTGATGCTAGCTTTTGCCGATTGAGCCAAAACACCATAATCGCTCATATTGGTAATAATCGAATTTTCGATAACAAGTTCGGGCGTTGGTGTGGCATCAAAGGCTTCGCCAACAAAAGGCCCACCCAAATAACAACCTATGGTGCCGTTTCTGATTTCGGCATTTTTGATAGAACAAGGTCCGGCATCCTGACAAATTTGGAGGATTCCCCATTGCCCAGCACGGTGTTTATAGTCGGCATCAATCCGATGTCCGGTGATGATAACACGTTGATCCTCAAATCCATTTCCGTTAACAACCAGCTTTCCGCCATCGTGAACAATAATATTTACACGGTGATACAAATGCAAACGCGCACCTGGATTTATAGTTAAAGTTGCGCCATTTCTGACCACAATATTGGAATAAATCACGTGTGGCAAATCACTATCAATCGTCCTATCTTCATCCACCCGAATCTGGCTCAGCAACAGCGTATCGCCATCTTGCGTAAAAAACGTATCGGCGGTTTCTTTATACCAATAATGTGCATCCTGACCCCAAGCCACCAAATGTATTTTGTCTATTTTCCCATTGGTTTCGATGATTAAATCGTCCTCCAAAATAAATGGCAATGACGCGTTCGTATTTATGGTAGCTTCAAGAAAAATAAAAATGCTGTCGCCAGGATAAATTTCGATGTTTTCGGCCAAATCAACAAACTGCCCATCGACATTGATTTTAAAATTGTCTATGTAGTTTTCAACAAAAATACGATCTATACTCACTTTTTCATCTTCGTGATTGTAGATTTTGATGCGTTTCGTAACCGAACCCAAGCCTGTAAATGTGGTGTCAAACACCAGTGTATCAATAGAATAGCTTAATTTAGCGTCTGCTCCGCTAAACACCTCGTCTTTCTTACAGCTCGAAGGCAAAAAGAAAAGTGAGGCAGCCAAAAAAAACAGTACGCTAAGTCCAAAAAAAGATTTAATCAAGTTCATTTGTTTTGTTTTAAAGTTTGGAGCAACATCAGCATAGCAAAATTACAGGCTTGTCGGATATTTTCTTTTCGATTAGAAAAAAACTGAACCTGTTTCGACCATACATTTGTTCCATCCGAAAGCCCAAAACAGGTTGTTCCCACAGGCTTTCTTTCCGATCCGCCTGTTGGCCCAGCAATACCCGAAATCGATAAAGCATAGTCGGTTTCGAGGACGCGGCTTGCCGATTTTGCCATTTGCTCAACGACGGGCAAACTTACTGCTCCAAAGGTATCTAAATCATTCCTATCTACCTTTAACAGTTTTTCTTTAATTTTATTATCATAAGCGACCACAGCACCATAAAAATATTGAGAAGAGCCCGAAATTGAAGTCAAAACCGAGGCTAATGCGCCAGAAGTACAGCTTTCGGCAGTTGACACCGTTTTGTTTTGAGCAACTAATTCATTGGCAAGTTCTTGGGCAAGACTATGCTCGCCCTCAAATAGGATGATGTCTTTGAGTTCGGTTTTGAGTTCCTGAAACAGTTGTTCTATCGGTAAATTGGCCTCTTTTCCGGAATCGAAAAGCGCCGTCAGTCTCAATCTAACTGTAATATAATCAGGTAAATAGGCTAAACTGATTTCTTTTGGAAGCTTAGCCTCAAAATCCATAAGACGTTTGGCTATCGCCGATTCTGATAATCCTGTGGTATAGAGGTGTTTGTGCACCACATTTTGCTTTATTTCAAAGTCGTTTAACCATGTTTTGAAAAATGAATTGCAAAACCCATGGACTTCAGCCGGTACGCCTGGCATAAAAACAAAATGACAATGGCCTTTTTTAAGAATCAAAGCTGGAGCTGTTCCGAGCTGATTAACAATATATTGCGCTTTTGATGGCACATTAGCCTGAGCTAAACTCATCGGATTGGGTTGTTTCCCTTTTTTGAGAAACCATCGTCTTAATTCTTGCTCAATTTCTGGTCTCCAAATCAGCTCATCCGACCAAATTTTACAAATCGTATCTTTGGTAATGTCATCATTTGTTGGGCCCAAACCGCCAGTAACAAAACATAAATCTACTTTTTTGGCATAGCATTCTATGGCTTCTGTAATTTCGGATTCCACATCGCCAACCACTCGTTTTTCCTGAACAAAACAACCCGCTTCGTTTAATAATTTTGAAAAATAAACGGAATTGGTATCCAATACTTGACCAATTAATAATTCGTCGCCAATGGTCAATAAAGCTGCTTTCATAAACAAAGGTATTTTGGCAAATATAAGTCCATTGTAGATGAAAATAACATGTTGGGTGAGGATTATTTTTTATATTTGAGCATCTTAAAAAAAACTAAAACGATGACCAAAAAATCAAAAGGTATCCAAATCCTTGGAACAGCACTCATTTTTGTTTGGTTTCTAAGCTCTTTGTTAGAATCTGATCCTTCTACTGATTTTAAATACCTCCTAAAAGTTGGCGTAGCACTCGTATCTCTTGTGCTACTGGTAATTTCTATTGTGAAGAGAGATTGATTTCTATGCCGCATGCCAAGAAATCAAGATTGTAAGGTGAATTTAAGGTATATTCTTTAGAAATGCTTTTCAAATGGAGAAAAACAAGCCTTAACAATCATTTAAATTATGTTTTAGTGTGGCATGCGTAAGTATGATAAATAGCATTGCAAATAAATATTCATTGAAATAATTATCGTTTGGATGACCAATGGTTGTTTCGTATATCTTAAATGATAAAATATAATTTAATCCATTCAGAAAAGTAAAAGAAGCAACATAACTCAAATTGCTAAACGTTGATTTATAGTTCTTTAAAGAAATTAAAAGCTTAATATCTTCATAGAAAAGCCTTGTGAATAGTGGCCAAATAAAAAACATAGGGACAACAAATAATCGGGCTTCTCTGGCTTTTGTTGTCAGCAAAACTATGGCGGAATTTATGAGTACGGTTATTAAAAAAGCTCGTAGGTATTTCTCAGAGTCAACATCGTTCATCATGTTCTTTTTTACACCATTATACAATAGATATAAAGGAGTCCCCAGTACGAGAAAGAAGGAAATTAATGATTCAAAGGCATGTTTTGGATCCTGTACATTGTCGTGGAAGTGCGACAGGCGATTGAGAACATCCGACTCTGACTCCTCTATCATATTGTTTTGCTTTAGAAATATAATTAAAAACATGACGTAGACTACAATTGGAGCTAGCAAATAGGTCATTTTCAATACATTTTCTTTGCTCAGAACACTTCTGAAATTAAATGGTTCTTTTTTGTAAAATGTCATCAGGATCAATCCAGGCAACAGGATCAAGCTGCTCTCTCTTGCAATGATGCTTAAGCTAAAAAAAAGAATATATGCCAGCCATTTTTCTTTATAAATGGATAGTAGTCCCAGCAAAAGTAAACAAAACTGAATGGGCTCGTCGTAGGTATAAATAGGCGAAAAAAAGGCAAACATTATCGAAAAAGAAGTAAAATAAATGATGACATTGCCTATGGCCATTGTATTGGTATTCTCAAAACGAAGAGCTAAGCGGTAAAGGAGCACTCCGGATATAAACAGGAACAAAAAGTTAATTATGACAAAAGCCATTCCGATACTGATTTCAGCATGTCGAGCCGTTTCTTTAATCAGAAATGTAGTTATTGGTCGTTTTCGAAATGCAGGATGGCTTTGATGATAGTCTACAGCAGAAGTCAAATATTCAGTTGAAACTACGCTGTTAAAATCATTTAACATGGAGTTGGTATGATCAGAAAAATGAATCCAAACGCAAAATAGAGTTGAGAATAAAATTAATATGTATGGTCGTATTTTTTTCATTTTATCTAACACTTTAAATCCAAAACACCTTACGCTTTAAAAAAAACACTGTAAATAATAGTTGTGTAGTGGTTTTGCTATCTAAATATTTTCACTTAAATTAGTGGTATGAAACAAGCATTTAGAACCGTGAAGATACAAAACTACAGCAATAGCGCAAGTTCTTTTACAAGATTTTCTTTAGCAAACCACCATTTCATAATCCTTTGAATTTTACGATAAAGATTTGATTATCAGCAAAATAAACGTAAAGCATTTATGCGAAAACTAATTTAATAAGCTGATAATCATCAGTTTAATAACTGGTTTCAAACAATTATTAAACTGATTGTCAAGGATGAATCCCGATATGAATATCACCTAAAAAAGCGTTTAACTAAGTATGGAAGGGCAAATTTGAAGTCCAACATGCAACTTAAAACATCAACTCTAAACCACAAAAAAAATGAAAGTTACAGCTGAAAAAAATGAAAACATGGCCAATATGATTTTCGCCTCTATTTATCCGCATTATTGGAATAGATTGGAAAAACACGGCAGGACAAAAGAAGAGTTCCATCAAGTATTGGAATGGTTTACTGGTTTCGATGAAGCTAAATTACAGTTACTTATTGAAGAAAAAGTAAGCTTTAGGACTTTTTTTGAGCAAGCAAACATCCACCCCAATGCGTATATGATTAAAGGCGTTGTTTGTGGTTATCGAATTGAAGAGATAGAAGATGAGTTTGAGCTGTATAAACAATGTAGACAAATGGAAAAGCTGATTGATGAATTGGCAAAAGGTCGTAAAATGGAGAAGATTTTGCGAGAAAAGAAGTGAAATACGACTTGATTTACTTGCAAAATGAAGACTGAAAGACAAGGCTTGATTAAATTCTAATATTTTTTGACAAATCAGGTTTTAGTTCCGAAATGTTTCATATATTTGCGCTTCGTATAAAAATAATTACCAATTAAGATGGCAAAGAAAGGAAATAGAGTCCAAGTGATTTTAGAATGTACAGAGCATAAAACTTCTGGGCAACCAGGAACATCGCGTTATATCTCTACAAAAAATAAAAAAAACACGCCCGACCGAATCGAGTTAAAGAAGTACAACCCAATTCTTAGACGATACACCGTTCATAGAGAATTAAAATAAGAAGACAAAATGGCAAAGAAAACCGTAGCAACCCTTCAGAAAAAAGGAGCGAAAGACTTTACAAAAGCTATAAAAATGGTAAAATCAGAAAAAACTGGTTCATACGTTTTTAAAGAAGAAATGATGTTAAAAGACCAAGTTAAAGACTTTATGAAAAAATAAAGTATTAACGTTTTATTGTATTGAAAAGCCTATTAAATTTTATTTAATAGGCTTTTTTTTGGTTTATTTTTAGGAAAATGATAGCGCGTTCTGCTTAGGTTGATAATTCAACATCAAGTTGATTTCATATTGTCATTTAGATATTATTTTGGTCAAGATTGACTTTGTCTTTGGTTTTGTGTCGAGCGCTTTTGGCTCCAGGTGCTTAAGTAGGGTAGGAGTGTTTTTGTTGAAACAGCCTTAGCTCGATTCAATTTGTGTTTTGGAAATGAGTCTTCATTTCGCATCAAAAATCCATTTTAGTAGTAAAAATCATCCTTTAGCATAGTTAGCAATTTAGCAACTTGAAAATTAATCAAAATGCTAAAGTTCAAAATGCTAAAAATACTAAACCAAGAACCTAGGTCATTTAGCTTTAGCAATCTGAGTATTTTAAAATAGGCTAAAAAATGAAATAATATTAAGTTAAATGATTGAAAATGAGTATAGTTATACCGATTTAGTTAAACCATTACTTTAAGTCATTTATAGGACTAAAACAGGATATTAACATATACCGTGGACATCAACAGACCAGTAGGTTTATTTTTTAGCAAAGCCATATTATACTTAAATTGCTAATTTAAAAAGAAGATTTTTGCTAAAAATTAATGCTAAGCTGAAATGCTAAAGAATTACAATTTATGAAGTGCTTCTAAGAATTGAAGAACTTGGGGAATTAGTAAAGTTGATGAATTTGTAATGACGAAATCGGCTTTTGCCCGTTTTTGGTCTTCGGGCATTTGTTTGCCAATCCGATTCAGAACTTCGGCTTTTGTACAGCGATCTCTTTCCATAACCCGCTGGATACGGAGATCTTGATCGGCAAATACCAAACAAGAATAATCGACAGATTGGTCATTGGTTTCAAAAAGTAGTGCCGATTCTTTGAATACTAAAGCACTTTTTTGCTCGCCGATCCAGTTTTGAAAGACTTTGGCTACTTTGGGATGAATGAGTTGATTGAGTTGTTCTAGTTTGGTTTTATCTTGAAAGACAATTTTAGCTAAAGCTGATCTATTAATAGTTTGATCACCAACAACCTGATTGTCAATAATTTGATTTCCAAAAAGCAAAGTCAATTCTTCAATAACTGAAGCTTGATTTAAGATTTTTCGAGCTTCTAAATCGGAATTAAAAACAGGATAGCCCATTTTGGAAATAAGCTCGCAAACCGTCGATTTCCCTGCGCCAATGCCACCTGTTATGCCAACAACTTTAGTCTTCATTATAAATCAGATATTCAAGCTCTTCGGGTTCTATAGATAGAATTTTGAGCCCTTTTGGTTGATGAATGACAACAACTTTAGCAAAAGTATTTTGCCCAGGAATAGACTGTGCTTCGATCAAGAAATCGGAAGCTTTTATGTTGCTATAGTCTTGTGTAGGAACAGAATAGCTTAGTTTTACTTTGGAAGGGAAATAATTAATGTGTTCAAAAGGTTTGTTGATTTCTACCGAAATTTGACCTTCTGTAAGTTGATTAACCTCGAGATATATGGATATGTGGCGAGATGTTGAGTCCAGTTTTACATGCTGAGGAATGTCTAATAAAACCTTGATTCGTTTAGATTTATCAATATTTTTAAAGGTTTTTACTTCAGTTTTAATCACATTAATGGAGTCGACGAATGAACTTGGAAGAAACACATCAATAGAGTCGCGATCAAATTGAATAGAGCGGATCGCAAAACCTGAATTAGGCTGTAAGGTCAGTTCGCTTTGAATAGCAATTTTTCGGGAAACAAGCTTATCTATTTTAAACCTAAACTCCTGAGGATGAATAGATAAGATGTTTTGCTTTAAGAGCCATTTGGGTAAAAAATCTTGCTGATTTTGAGTTAAATTATGGCGAATTTGTGTTGTTGTATAATCTAAATTTTGAGCGGAAATCGGAATAGGATCTTTAGAAGCCATTTTGATTCTAAGAAGTTGAAACCCGCTCGCCATGACCTTAAAGGACGCTTGTTGTTCTGCGTCGCTCAATAAACTATATTGCTTTGGTAGATCGTGGAGCACGAAGTTGAAATTAATCGTTTCGGTATAGCTTGCCGAAAATCGAGATAAAAACCACAAGAAAGTGGATATCAGGAAGATATACCCGAATTGTTTGGTCAGAAAATCGAATGTTAATATCCGTTTTCCAATAGTCCTAAGGATGGAAGTTTGTGTTTTGGACATCGCTTTTCAACTAATTTTTCAACTAAAAAAAACCTGTTTAAATGATTACATTCAAACAGGTTTAATTGACTTTACTTTTTTTCCTTCATTTGGCTTGGAGGAAGAATAGCATTGCGTTCAATTTTGAGTTTCGTGCCACTGCCTTCGCATTCAATCTGAAGTGTAGTGTCTTGAAGGCTAACGATTTTACCGTGGATTCCTCCTATCGTGATAACCTTATCTCCTTTGTCTAAACCAGAGCGATATTTAGCTTCTTCTTTAGATTTTTTTGCTTGCGGTCTGATGACGAGGAAGTAAAACACTCCAATCATCAACACAATCATTATCAACTGATTATTGTCCATATTTTTTTGTTTTAAATTAAAAAAATCCGAAAATTACAAAAGTAAAAATCGGATTTATTAACCGTTAAGTTTATAGCTTATTTTTTGGCTGGAGCAGTTTTGACAACATTTCCAGAAATACGTAAGGTTGTTCTGTTTGGCGATGTATTGGCTGTAATATTAACCGCTTTGTTGATTTTTCCAGACTTACCTCTAGAGTTAAATACAACTTTGATTTCTCCAGTTTCACCAACAGCAACTGGTTCTTTTGTCCAGCTAGGTGCAGTACATCCACAAGTTCCTTTTACGTTTGAAATAATCAATGGTTCTGTACCAACGTTCTTAAAAGTGTATACTTTTTCAGCTTTCTCGCCAGAATTAATCGTCCCGAAATCATAAACTTTTTCTACGAACTCAAATTTTGCATCTCCAGTAGATTCAACAGCCGCTGCTTTTTTGGCAGGCGTAGTTGGTTTTGCTGGTGTCGTTTGTGCTGGTGTTTCAGCTTTGGCAGGTGTTGCATCAGAATTGTCGCAAGAAAACGTAAAAAATGAAAGTGATGCGATAAGCGCAACAGAAAGAATTTGTTTTAACATGGTCTTTAGATTTTGTGTTATAAATGATGTAATAAAACGAGGGCAAAGATAACAAAAACTTAGCTTAGTCAAATCGAATGCAGCCCTTTTGTCGTTAAAGCCTGTTAATTAATTTTAACAGCTTTTTAGACTATTAATTAAACCAAAATTCAGACTTTTGGCATCAGTATTTTAAAGTCAAAACAAAACCATGATATACATTATACTACTCGCTTTTGCAGGTATCGGCTTTTTAGTTAGTCGCCAGCTCAAAAAAAAGTTTAAAACCTATAGTCAAGTCCCATTAAGCTCTTCGTTTTCAGGAAAAGAAATTGCCGAAAAGATGCTGAAAGACCATGGCATTCATGACGTTAGAGTCGTTTCGACCCCAGGCGAGTTGACAGACCATTATAATCCAAATTCAAAAACTGTTAATCTAAGCGAAGGCGTTTATCATGGCAGACATATTGCTGCAGCAGCTGTTTCGGCTCACGAATGCGGGCATGCCGTTCAGCACGCCAGAGCCTATGCCTGGTTGCAAATGAGATCAAAACTAGTACCGATAGTCAATTTGAGTTCAAAAATAATGAATGTTATTTTTATTTTTGGAATTATTGGCTCTTTTGCTTTTTCATTTGGCTATGATGTTATAATTTTGACGGTAATTATTGCCCAAGCTGTTATTGCTGCTTTTGCTCTCATTACTTTACCCGTAGAATATGATGCGAGCAATCGAGCCATGATTTGGCTTGAAACTAGCGGAGTTGCTGGTCGATCGGAATTAGAAAAAGCTAACGACGCCTTGCTTTGGGCTGCCAGAACTTACTTAGTTTCTGCCCTAGCTGCACTAACTACTTTGGCATACTATGTGTTGATGTACACACGTAGAGACTAACTTAATTTTTTTTAAACACAAGCTATTTTACATAACCTTAATTTTTTAAACCCTATGAAAACGTTTTTTATTTCAGTTTTAGTTGCTGTGAGTTCAAGTTTTGCTTTTGCTCAAGAACTTTCTTTCGAGAACACCGTACACAACTATGGATCAATAGATTATAGTGCCGATGGTACTTGCGAATTTACCTTTACCAACACGGGCGACAAGCCTTTGATTATCTCAAGAGCCAAAGGATCTTGCGGTTGTACTGTGCCAACGTATTCGCGCGAGCCAATTATGCCTGGAAAATCAGGAGAAATCAAAGTAAAGTACGACACCAAACGTCCTGGAAACTTTACTAAATCGGTAACCGTTTATAGCAACAGTACTAAGGGCGCAAGCGTGTCAAACGACACAACTGGCCAAACAACCGTTCGTCTAACCATCAAAGGAAAAGTAGGTCCAAAACCAACAAAAGCGGAACAAAATATATCAAAAGACACTCAAAGTCCGATGGTTCCAACAGCAGGCTAAGACTCTTATAATCAATATGATATTAATTCATTAAAAAAAACAAGCTGAACCCATTGTCATCAATGCGCGTTCAGCTTGTTTTTTTTATTTCAAGTCCCAAAAAAAATAAATTATGGAACGTTTTGAGCCCAAACATAAACTTGAAGCCGACGAATTTTATTATTCAGAAAAGGGATTTATTGTATTTACCGAAGTCTATCATCTAAAAAGAGGCTATTGTTGTAAAAACCACTGCAAACATTGTCCTTATGGTTATACCCAAAAATTCAAAAAAAAAACGCCTAACAACACATGAGTTTATCTGATTTTCAACAAGCCATCCGAACTGGAATACCATCTGAATTACCTAAAAAACAGGTCTTTGACTCAACTTTAAATCACGCGCCAAAACGAAAAGATATTCTTAGCGAAAGCGAAAAAGAACTTGCTATTCGAAATGCCTTGCGTTATTTTGATGCCAAACATCACGCAGTGCTTTTGCCCGAATTTAAAGAAGAACTCGATACCTTTGGACGTATATATATGTATCGTTTTCGTCCAAATTACGAAATGAAAGCACGTCCGATTGACGATTATCCAGCAAAATCGGAACAGGCGGCAGCTATTATGTTGATGATTCAAAATAATCTGGATTATGCCGTGGCTCAGCATCCTCATGAGTTAATTACTTACGGAGGAAATGGCGCTGTATTTTCGAATTGGGCGCAATATCTGTTGGCAATGCAGTATTTGTCGGAAATGACAGATGAGCAAACTTTGGTCATGAGTTCAGGACATCCACAAGGTTTATTTCCTTCTCATAAAAATGCACCTCGTGTAGTAGTAACGAATGGAATGATGATTCCAAACTATTCAAAACCAGATGATTGGGAGAAATTTAATGCTTTGGGCGTAAGCCAATACGGTCAAATGACGGCTGGTTCTTATATGTATATTGGCCCTCAGGGTATTGTGCATGGAACAACAATTACAGTACTGAATGCAGGTCGGAAAATTTCAAAATCTGGAGAAGGTTTAGCAGGAAAACTATTTGTTACTTCAGGACTTGGAGGGATGAGTGGCGCACAGCCAAAAGCAGGAAATATTGCGGGTTGTATTACGGTTTGTGCTGAAGTGAATCCGAAAATCACAAAAATCAGACACGAACAAGGTTGGATCGACGAAATTATCGATTCTATTCCAGCTTTAATTTCGAGAGTAAAGCAAGCTAAAGCCAATAAAGAAGTGGTTTCTATTGCTTATTTAGGAAATGTTGTTGATGTTTGGGAACAGTTTTATGAAGCTGATTTATATATCGATTTAGGTTCAGACCAGACTTCATTACATAATCCTTGGGCTGGAGGATATTATCCTGTTAATCAATCTTTTGAAAAATCAAATCAGCAAATGGCAGAAACTCCAGAGCGGTTCAAAACAGCTGTTCAAGAGAGTTTAAAAAGACAAGCCACAGCAATAAATAAGCATGCGGCGAAAGGCACGTATTTCTTTGATTATGGAAATGCCTTTCTGTTGGAAGCCAGTAGAGCTGGAGCTGATGTGATGGCTGAAAATGGAATTGATTTTAAATATCCATCTTATGTTCAGGACATTATGGGGCCAATGTGTTTTGATTTTGGTTTTGGGCCTTTCCGTTGGGTTTGTGCTTCTGGTGATCCAAAAGACTTGGAATTCACAGATAAATTAGCAACAGAAGTCCTCGAAAACATCAAAACAACTGCTCCAGACGAAATCAAACAGCAATTGAGCGACAACATTCAATGGATAAAAGGTGCTCAAGAAAATAAACTTGTTGTTGGTTCTCAGGCTCGTATTTTATACGCTGATGCTCAGGGGCGTATAGAAATTGCAAAAGCTTTTAACGAAGCGATTGCCGATGGAAAAATTGGCTCGGTGGTGTTGGGTAGAGATCATCACGATGTCTCTGGAACGGATTCGCCCTTCCGCGAAACCTCTAATATTTATGATGGCTCGCGCTTTACTGCCGATATGGCGATTCAGAATGTAATTGGCGACGCCTTCCGTGGCGCCACTTGGGTTTCTATTCACAACGGCGGTGGCGTCGGTTGGGGAGAAGTGATCAATGGTGGATTCGGGATGCTTTTGGATGGAAGTCCTGAAGCTAAACAGCGTTTAGAAAGTATGTTGTTTTGGGATGTCAATAATGGAATTTCGAGACGATCGTGGGCTAGAAATGAAGGCGCCATTTTTGCCATCAAACGCGCTATGGAAACAAACAAACAATTAAAAGTAACCTTACCAAATTTTGTAGATGATGATTTATTTAAAGCTTAAAAAACACCTTAATTTACTGATAGTCATTGTATTGTCTTTAGTTTCATTTTGGGCTTGTACGCCCGATGATGACAATGAAAATGGAGATATCCGAGCGGAATATGTTGGTTCTTGGACGTGTAGCGAGCAAAGTTCGCTGTTCGGTCAATCCACTTATTCAGTAACTATTTCATACGGCCCTTCCGACAACACCGTGCTGATTTATAATCTGTACAATATTGGTGCTTCTGAAGCCGTAGAAGTCTATTTAGTAGACAATTCGTTAGAATTACTCAATCAAACAGTAGACAACAATCTGTTTTCAGGAGAAGGCACATCTGTTGTGGATTATTCTACATTCAACCTAAGCTATTCTGTAAAATCTGCAGGAGATCAAGATCAAGTTTCAGCTACGTTCACTCAATAATTAGAGAAAATTAATGACAATATTTTGTCTTTAAGTTACTCATAATGTTTAGATTAACTTATTACTTACCTCATTCTAATGAGGTAAATAATTCAACATAGAATCAGAAAAAAAGACTCAGAATAGCATGGAGTAATGACTATTTGTTGAGTGCATTGAATGGAAAAGTATACGTTTGCGCTGGAACTAGCCTAATATTTTCGGACAGAGCCCAAAAAAAATTGTATTTTTGTTGACTTTAAAAACGTACATCTACTATGACTCCAACAGATCAGGTTTATAAGCCAAAACATAAGATTAGAATTGTAACAGCTGCTTCACTTTTTGATGGACACGATGCTGCCATCAATGTGATGCGTCGAATCATTCAGACCACAGGTGTCGAAGTGATCCATTTGGGGCACGATCGTTCGGTGGAAGAAGTGGTCAATACTGCCATTCAGGAAGACGTTCAGGCTATTGCCATGACCTCGTATCAAGGTGGTCATAATGAGTATTTTAAGTATATGTACGATTTGCTTCAAGAAAAAGGGGCAAACCACATCAAGATTTTTGGTGGCGGAGGCGGTGTAATTCTACCTTCGGAAATTGAAGATTTGATGAATTATGGTATTTGCCGAATCTATGCGCCAGATGATGGTCGAGAAATGGGGCTTCAAGGTATGATAAATGATTTGGTTCAGCGTGCCGATTTCCCTGTTGGTAAGGATTTAGTTGGTGGTTTGGATGACATTCAGCAGAAAGATGTACGCAGTATTGCCCGAACGATTTCGGCAGCGGAAAACTTTCCTGA
The DNA here is from genome assembly GCA_049609625.1 of Flavobacteriales bacterium. GTDB lineage: Bacteria > Bacteroidota > Bacteroidia > Flavobacteriales > CAJXXR01 > JBMYYR01. The sequence goes on from JBMYYR010000009.1 coordinate 21,790, forward strand.
ACAAGCCGAAAGCTTACTCAACAGCATCAAAACCTTAAACAAAACCAGCAAAACACCAGTTTTAGGCATCACCGGAACAGGTGGCGCAGGAAAATCATCTTTAGTAGATGAATTGGTTCGTCGATTTTTACTCGATTTCCCTGAAAAACAAATTGCGATAGTTTCTGTCGATCCATCAAAACGAAAAACAGGCGGCGCACTTTTGGGTGATCGAATCCGAATGAATGCCATCAACAATTCGAGAGTTTATATGCGTTCTTTGGCAACACGTCAGAGTAATTTGGCCTTGTCGAAATACGTTCAAGAAGCGGTTGAAGTCCTCAAAGCCGCAGCTTATGACCTTATTATTCTTGAAACGTCTGGAATTGGTCAATCCGATACCGAAATTTTAGATCATTCTGATGCTTCTTTATATGTGATGACGCCAGAATTTGGAGCGGCAACGCAGTTAGAAAAAATCGATATGCTCGATTTTGCTGATTTGGTAGCCATCAATAAATTCGACAAAAGAGGTGCTTTGGATGCTTTGCGCGATGTGAAAAAGCAATACATGAGAAATCATGGTTTGTGGGAAACCAATCAGGATGATTTACCTGTTTATGGGACGATTGCTTCGCAATTTAATGACCCTGGAATGAACAGCCTTTATGCGGCAGTTTTAGAACAACTCAATGGTTTAGAGCATGTTAATTTCGAGTCTCATTTAGAAAACACAGGAGAACAATCCGAAAAGAATTTTATTATTCCACCAGCTAGAGTGCGTTATTTGTCAGAAATTTCGGAATCTAATCGAGCTTATAACCAGTCTGTAAATCAATCTGTTGAAATAGGGCAGAAGCTGTACGGATTTTATAAAACCCTTGAAAGTTTAACAGGAAAAACGCCTGAATTAAATAAATACGGCATTCAATTGGAACTAGACCATTTGGATGAAGATACCAAACAAACCTGTTCATTTTTACTCGCTAGTTTCGATCGAGTGAAGATGAATTTGAATCCACACCATTGGGAAATTATTCTGAACTGGAAAGCAAAGGTCGCTAAATACAAAGCGCCTGTTTACAGCTTCAAAGTACGAGATAAAGAAATCAAAATCGATACCCAAAGCACCTCACTTTCTCAGCTTTCGATACCCAAAGTGGCTTTGCCAAAATATCAAGCTTGGGGCGATGTTTTAGCTTGGGTTTTACAAGAAAATGTACCAGGAGAATTTCCATATACCGCTGGTTTATATCCATTTAAGAGAACAGGAGAGGATCCAACTCGAATGTTTGCCGGAGAAGGTGGCCCAGAGCGAACCAATCGCCGATTCCATTACGTGAGTTTGGGTATGCCAGCCAAACGTTTGTCAACCGCTTTTGATTCCGTTACGCTTTATGGAAACGATCCTGATGTTCGACCTGATATTTATGGAAAAATAGGGAATGCAGGCGTATCTATTTGTTGTTTAGATGATGCCAAAAAACTCTATTCTGGTTTTGATTTGGCTCATGCCATGACCTCGGTTTCGATGACTATCAATGGGCCTGCGCCAATGCTTTTGGGCTTTTTTATGAATGCCGCCATCGATCAGCAATGTGAGCTTTACATCAAAGAAAATGGTCTGGAAGAGGACATAAAAGCAAAAATTGAACAGATTTTTAAAGCCAAAGGCACAAAACAACCTGTTTATCAAGGTGATTTGCCCGAAGGTAATGATGGTTTAGGTTTGATGCTTTTAGGTTTAACTGGAGATCAAGTTTTGGATGCCGAAGTTTATCAAAGCATCAAAAAACGAACGCTTTCTCAGGTTAGAGGAACGGTTCAGGCTGATATTTTAAAAGAAGATCAAGCTCAAAATACCTGTATTTTCTCCACTGAATTTGCACTTAGATTAATGGGTGATGTTCAGGAGTATTTTATTGAAAATCAGGTTCGTAATTTCTATTCGGTTTCTATTTCTGGTTATCATATTGCAGAAGCAGGAGCTAATCCGATTTCGCAATTGGCTTTTACTTTAGCAAACGGATTCACTTATGTAGAATATTACCTAAGTCGTGGTATGGACATCAATAAATTTGGTCCAAACTTATCCTTTTTCTTCTCCAATGGCGTCGATCCTGAATATGCTGTCATTGGTCGAGTGGCTCGAAAAATTTGGTCTAAAGCACTGAAAGAAAAATATGGAGCTTCTGCCCGAGCTCAAATGTTGAAATATCATATCCAAACGTCTGGACGTTCACTGCATGCTCAAGAAATTGATTTCAATGACATCAGGACAACTTTGCAGGCTTTGTATGCTATTTATGACAATTGTAACTCGCTGCATACCAATGCTTACGATGAAGCTATTACCACACCAACCGAAGAATCGGTGCGTAGAGCAATGGCTATTCAGTTGATTATCAATAGAGAACTTGGTTTGGCTAAAAACGAAAATCCGATTCAAGGGGCCTTTATCATCGAAGAATTAACGGACTTAGTAGAACAAGCAGTCTTGTTAGAATTTGATCGCATCACCGAGCGTGGAGGCGTACTTGGCGCGATGGAAACGATGTATCAGCGTTCAAAAATTCAGGAAGAAAGTTTGTATTACGAAACTTTGAAACATACTGGAGAATATCCAATCATCGGTGTAAATACCTTTTTGAGTTCTAAAGGTTCGCCAACCGTAGTTCCTGATGAAGTTATCCGAGCAACGGAGGAAGAAAAGCAATATCAAATCCAGATGTTGAAAGACCTTCATGCAAGACACGAAGGGCATTTGACTGAAAATTTAAAGCAATTACAAGCTTCGGCAGTTGCCAACGAAAACATTTTTGAACAATTGATGGAAATCACAAAACAATGCTCTATCGGACAAATTACCCAAGCTTTGTTTGAGGTTGGTGGTCAGTATAGACGGAACATGTAAGGGTCAGACTGTAAGTTATTGTTTGACATATAGTTAAGTTGGTGTCTATTAAATAATGGACTAAATTTTAATCACTAAGTCATAAAGGTTTATACTTATTATTAGCTATAAACCTTTGTGATTTAGGGGCTATATTTAGAACGCTTGCCCCACATATTCAACATAGAAAAGAGTCAAAAAAACAAGACTTTAAGGTCTATACATTACCCAAATACAACTCCAAATAGCTATTCACCGTTTCATTTACATCAAAACGGAGCTCATTTTTGTTTTCACTTTTAGTTTTTAAAGCTTCTAAAAGTGCAGTTTCCATTTCGTTTTCATGTTTGCAAACATACCAATTTGGAGATGTTTTTGCAATACCAACTTGATGTGAAACGATCTTCATGCCAGAATAAAGTGCTTCAATAAAAACCATCCCGAAAGATTCAAAAGTGCTAGTGTGCAACAAGACTTTTGCTTTTGCCATTTTCTTTAGTACATCTTCTCGTTTGAGTTCTCCCGAAAGGTGTATGACTTCCTGTAAACTCACTGATTTAATGTGTTTTAAGGCTTGAAATTCATTTGTTTTACCACCCAAAATTTCAACATTTAGCTTATAACCTTTTTGATGAAGCCTTGCTATAAGTCTTAAAAACAAAGGATAATTTTTGACTTTATTTAGTGAGCCAACGCCGAGAATATCAATGGTTTTTTCTTCTTCTGTTTTATTAAATTCACGAGGGTTTATTCCCCAAGGAATGAGTTCGGAATCTACATTATAGTTAGTTTTTAAGATTCTTTTCTGAAATGGAGATAAAGTAATGAGTTTTGCATGTTTGGAACAAAACCTGAAATACCTGTTTCCTTCCAAAACATCTTGACCCATAGCTGTTATTAGGTGTTTTATTTTATGTTTTTTAGTAAAAAGTCTTCCTATAAAGGCACATTCTCTGAGCCAAAAACTATGGACAACATCAATTTTTTCTGTTTTATTAATGCGTTTTAGAGTCTTTAAAACTTTGAGCCAGGTCTGAATTTTATGTATTCTTTTATTTTGCCCATTCAAGGCGATGACGTCAATGCCATGCCATTGGTATTTTTGTTCTGAAAACGGATATTGAAAAGCAATGATTTTAATGTTTAAATCAGTTTGCTTTTCTGCTAATGCTTTGACAAAGAGCTGTAAAGCTGGAATGATAGTCGAATCGTTTTCGTTTTTAGGAAAACCCGGTGTTAGTAGAACGATATGTTTTGGCATCACTTTTTAATCTGGAAAAGTATTAAAAAAACGCATAAAAAAACTCAAAAAATCAAAAAGCGTGAATAATTCAATTGCGGGAGCTATGAAAATGTTGGTTCTATGTTGAATATTGTGGGTAAACGCTCAACATTTATGCGCAAAAACACGACGTGTAAGCTATACTTAACTAAGGTGAGTTTTATGCAAGAAAATTTCGCAACCAATAGATATTAAGACTATTAATTCAATTACCTTCTTTTTTTTAGAACCTAAATAGTTTTCGAGCACCCTGACCTATTTTTAAAAGGCATTAAAACCGTAGCGAAACCTTAGAGAAATGGCTTAGCTGGAGCGATAGTGGAAGATCCAGCCATTGAACTTAGGTTTTGCCTAGGTTTTGATGTGTTTTAAAAATAAGTCTTGAATTTTCTTTGCGAATCACAAACATAATCAATGTTTGCTCTTTTCTTTTTTTCAAGAAAAAGAAATGAAAATCATAGCGATAGCGTCGAAACATAACAAAGAATCTTATATCGAACTCACGTTAGTTAGGATTCTTGAATGAGTTACGTTTTTAGACCCCCATATTGAAAGGTGTGGCTAAAATTTGGCTCATTATTCATGCGTGTTATCTAAAACTGCATCAAGTTACCCACACCTTTCACCATAGAGCCAAAGATTAAAACTAGAGTCAGGTTAAAGCTTTACGAGTTGCGTAGAGTATTTCAGATGAGCACCTTGATAAACGGCAACAACATAAGTGCCTTCGGTAGACGGGAGCGTGAGGCTTGTTGTTTGGGTCTGTAGGTCTTGTATGTCAACTTGCTCTATCAATTGACCATGTATTCCAGAAATCAATATCTGAACATGTTCGCCAAAAGCCTCTTTCGGAAAGTGAATATGAACCTCGGGGCTATTTTTGTATGTTTCAACCGAAAACGTCTCGTCAAACTCTTCTAAGCCTATACCTGGGTGAAGCACTATTGTGCGCTCTACAATGACGTCATTGCTTACCGTAACCGTATCTGAAAAGTTTAAATATCCAGATTTTGAGCAAGTTATGTCATATATTCCTCCTGTTGGCGTGCCTGTTTTCAATTTCCCTTCCAAGTTGCTTGCCTCTGATATATTATCGAATGTTATATTCGCATTCGGAATGGCAGCTCCGGTAATAGCATCAATAACATTTAGATGAAGGTAGGCTGCTCGTGTATAGTTTACGTCAAAAACAACTAAGCCTTCTTCCATATCAGAAACCAAAACTTTGCCAGAAGGCAAATAGGGATAAGCTCCCCACGCTCCATTGTAGCCATCTCCTTCAAATTGTGGCGAGGTATCAAAATGACCTACATCTATCAGATTGTCAGGATATTGCGCGTCTACAATCTGTAAGCCATCCGTATAATATGAGTTTACTAAATAGCCATCGAGGTAGTGGGTGTTGTGAGGGATGGTTTGGTCGGAATAATAGGACTGAATTTGATCTAAGAATTGCATATTCGCTACATCCGAAACATCGTAACTTGCTACATAAGAATCAGTTAGCTCATCAGTTGTAAACACATATTGATTATCATCCGAAAACCAACAATTGTGTGTGAATAAGTTTGGAGTCGATACTTGACCCAGTTCCACAGGGTTTGATTTGTCGCTCACATCAACCGAAACTAAAAAGCCTTGATAGATCGCTCCACCCCAAATGGTATCGCCTCGAGTTACACAATCGTGAAGATAAAAATCATTGTAATTTCCTAAAACTTCAATGTCGTTCGGGTTTGTAACATCAAGCATTAGCGCACCGCCCACACCGATGTTTGTGCCGGTCAGATAGGCCACGCCCTGCTCGTCGATATAAATATTGTGAGCCCGCTCTAAACTATCGTTCATTGTAAAGCTATAAAATGGCGCATTTCCATTGGCAATATCAGATAAATCTACAACCAAAAGCCCCTGAGAGCTGCCAGCAAGCCAGCTGTCGTGAACAACAAAAGCATGGTTACCCCACGTTTTGATGTCTCTCCAAGTGCTATACGGTCCTGAAATTCTTGCTTTTTCGGTCAATGTGCTGCTGCTGACATCCACAATAGAAAATCCGGTAGTCAGGCCAACCAAGGCATACTCTCGCCCTGTCGATGTATCGACGTAGCCCCAAATATCATTGAGTTTTTGGCTTTGGGTAATGTCAGAGTAAGGAAAGCTTGCCTTAAAACTTACATTAAGTGGTTGGTTTTGAGCTGATAAAGATAGAAAAGTGCCTAAAAGCACGAAAAACAAAAGCTGTTGTCTCATAATTTTTTTTTTCAAAAGTATGAAAACTTTTAGGCTTAAGAGCTGACTTACTCAAATTAACAAGTCAACATTAGGTTAATGTTCACTTAAATTCAATGACACGTAGAGCCTTAAGCAGACAAGTCTAAATATTCAGCAATAACCTAAGTATGAAATGAATAAAATTGGAATACGTTCAAAACTACAATTTCTTAAAAATATAAAAGTCTATTCAAAAAAAATAGACTAATTTTGAAACCAGTTAAACTAAAATAAGAACTAAAAAAATTACAACTAAAAATTTGCAACTTATGGCACTAGAATTAACCTCAGAAAATTTTAAATCAACCGTATTAGAATCAGGAAAAGTTTCATTAGTAGACTTTTGGGCCGTTTGGTGTGGCCCTTGTCGTATGGTAGGTCCTATTGTAGATGAGCTTTATGAAGATTATAAAGATAAAGCCGTTATTGGAAAAGTAAATGTTGACGAACAAGGCGAAATTGCTGGCGAATATGGCATCCGAAATATTCCAACTATTTTATTTATCAAAAACGGAGAAGTTGTTGACAAACAAGTAGGTGCAACATCAAAAGCTGCCCTAGAAGCAAAACTTACCGCACTTTTATAGATCTAAAATTTGTACAAAATTAAAACCACAGTTTTCTGTGGTTTTTTTTTGATGTACACCTATTTTTTTTAGACCAAAACGAACATTAATTACCGTTTTTTATTCTCAGATGATGTACTCACTTCTCAAAGTTTTTTTATTTAGAAAAGATGCCGAAACGGCCCACTATTTTGTTACAAAATGGATGAAAAAAAGCTTTAAAAGTAGACTTGTTCGCCGCTTATATCAGCTGATTTACGGACATACGTCCAAAGGCTTAGAGCGAGAGCTTTTCGGAATTAAGTTTCCAAATCCAATTGGTATTGCCGCTGGTTTTGATAAAGAAGCACGATGGATAAAAGAACTTGATAGCTTGGGCTTTGGTTTTATTGAAATAGGGACCCTAACGCCAAAAGGGCAGGAGGGAAACCCCAAACCTCGATTGTTTCGCCTGATAGAAGATGAAGCTTTGGTTAATCGTATGGGATTCAACAATAAAGGAATTGAAGAAGCTATACCGAGGCTAAAATCCAAAGGCCACTGCATTGTGGGAGGAAATATCGGGAAGAACAAACTGACAGACAACAACTTGGCTGTAGAAGATTATAAAATTTGTTTTGAAGCTCTCTATCCTTATGTGGATTATTTTGTAGTCAATGTGAGTTCGCCAAACACCCCAAATCTTCGGGATTTGCAAGATAAAGAGCCTTTGAAGCGGATTATTTTAGCACTTCAAGACTTGCGATCTACCTATCCAAAACAAAAAGCAATTTTATTGAAAATTGCACCAGACCTCTCAAATGCACAACTTGACGACGTGATTGATTTGGCAAAAGAAGTCAAGCTAGATGGATTAATAGCCTGTAATACAACAATTTCGAGAGCTAATTTAAAAACAGATCCTGCAAAGGTAGAAGCTATTGGCGCTGGAGGTGTAAGCGGCAAACCATTGCGCGAAAGAAGTACCGAAGTCATCGCTTACCTCTATAAATCTTTAGGCGACCAAGTACCCATTATTGGTGTTGGCGGAATAAATTCTGCCGAAGATGCGGTAGAAAAAATGCAAGCTGGTGCAAAATTAATTCAAATTTATAGCGGCTTAATTTATCAAGGACCAAAGCTGATAAAAGACATCAAAAAAGCCTTTATCAACCAAAATCTATAGCTTTTTTTACTAAATGGAATTTCATACACATCGCCTTGCTAATGGCATCAAAGTTATACATAAAGTTGTAGATCAGGAAGTTGCCCACTTTTCCTGGATGATTTCTGTGGGCTCTCGACACGAAAAAAAACATCAGTTTGGCTTGGCGCATTTCATTGAACATGGATTGTTTAAAGGAACAAAAAAACGAAATATGCGTCCGATTTTGAGTCGGATGGAAAACGTTGGAGGCGAACTAAATGCCTATACCACCAAAGAAGAAACCTATATTTATTCCTCTTTTTTGGCCTCAGATTTTGAGCGCGCAGTGGAATTGATTGCCGATATTGTGAAGCAATCAACGTTCCCCAAAAAAGAAATCGAAAAAGAAAAAATTGTCATATTAGACGAAATAAATTCTTATAAAGACAATCCATCCGAACAAATTTTTGATGATTTTGAGGAGTTGATTTTTAAGAAATCTGATTTAGGTAAAAATATATTAGGCGACAAAAAAAGTGTTTTGTCTTTTGACCAAGAATCTATTTTTGAATTTATTGACCAAAATTATAGTCCCGACAAAATGCTGTTGTCTTCAGTTGGGAATAGCACGCCTGAAGAGGTTTTTGAGCTCGCCGATCGTTATTTTTCTGACCTCAAAACAAAAAAAACAAAAGCTTATAAACCAAAACTGAAAGCTTATAAACCGCGAATCAGTTCCCAGAGCATTGCCCAACACCAAAGTCATTATCTACTTGGTTGTCGGACTTTTGGGGCTAAAGATGAGCGTTGTTCGGCTTTGATTTTGCTCAATAATATTCTTGGCGGCCCGGGTATGAACACTCGTCTAAATCTAAATATTAGAGAAAAACACGGACTGACTTATAGCATCGAATCGAATTGTCATTTTTATAGAGATGCAGGTGTGTTTTCTATCTATTTTGGGGCAGACAAAAAGCATAGCGAACGCATCAAAATGTTAATTTTCAAAGCGTGTAGAAAGTTGATGACCAAAACACTAAGTGAAAAACAGCTCAAAAAAGCAAAAAAACAACTGTTAGGTCAATTTTATATTGCACAAGAAAATAACTGTAACCTCATGCTGTCGATGGCAAAAAGCTTGTCGGTTCACGGAAAAGTGGATACCGTGGAAGACATTCAGCAAAACATTGAAGCAATAACTGCCAAAGACATTCAAGACTTAGCCAAAATCTATCTCGATCCCAAACAATTTTCAACCCTAGAATACACAACCTAAGATGTTTAGTGCCGAATTGCTCGATTATTTAACCAAAAATGTAGCTCCCGAACCTGAAATTCTTCAAGATTTAAGGCGTCAAACTCATTTGAAGGTCATTGGCGCAAACATGATCTCTGGTCATGTCCAAGGCCGATTTTTAGCCATGCTCACATCGTTGTGTAGAGCAAATTCAATTCTCGAAATTGGAACATTTACAGGCTATTCAGCTCTATGTTTTGCTGAAGGCTTGGCTTTAGATGGCCATATCGATTCTATTGATATTAATGAAGAAACACTCGAATTTGCTCAAGAATTTATTATAAAAGCTGGCTATGAGCATCAAATAACGCTTCATCATGCTGATGCGATTGAGTGTATTCCGAACTTAAATAAACGCTATGATTTGGTGTTTATAGACGCCGATAAGGAGTTGTATTACAATTATTTAGACCTAATATATCCGCTATTAAATCCAAAAGCCTTGGTGCTGGTAGATAATGTACTTTGGCACGGTAAGCTGTTCTCGAAAGAAAAGCCAGATGCCAAAACTCAAGCTCTTTTAGATTTCAATATCAACATCCAAAAAGACCAGCGGTTTCAATCGTTTATGTTGCCACTGCGCGATGGACTTTATTTGTTGCAAAAGATTTAGTCGTTCTGAGCATCATAAGTCAATAGTACACTATTTTTGAAACCTTGTCTTTTGTCCTATAATATATATTATGTTAAATTATGGTTTCAAAAACACAAAACCTCCTTATCAATCCTCAAAGTAGTTTTTTAGAACGTCTCTCTCTGTTTTGACTTTATTTCGGATAATTTCATCATATTTGAAATTTACTAACACTATATCCTTTCGTATCTTACTGACTACCAATGAGTAGCTTAATAGTTTTAATAATCTAGTCTCGCGACAGAGCTAGCAAACGAGCGTTAGTCTAGGATTCTGATTGTGAAATCTGATTATAAAATCTGATTGTGAAATTTTGCTGTGTCGCTCAAATCTCCGTATTCGAATGGATAACTCAAAAATGCAATCAATTGATTTACAGTTTCTTTTTTATAAAAAAAACTACACTTGATAACATCCTCAAACTTGAAAATGACAGCGCCTCTCCCCTTCTAAAACATCACAACTTCATTCCATACATCTTATCATCAAGTTCTTTCCAATTAGGAATATATTTAGAAAGTTCTGCCCAAAATTCTTTTGAATGATTTTTAATTTGGCTCTATATTGAATACTGTGGGTAAATGTTCAAAATTTATGCACAAAAACACGAAGTGCATGCTCCGTGGGTTTACTTTTTTTTTACCGAGGAGAGTTTTGCGGATTTAAGGTATTAAATTTCCAAAGCGTCAACAATAAGATTATGATCTTCCTCATCATGCAATCCTGAAACTGTTACTATTGCAATCATTCCAGCATGTTTAACGAAAACAGGAATGGAACCACCTTTAGCCAAATATACTTTTTCATCGAGCGCAAAGGTTTCGCTTAGAGTCATGTTGTTGTTTATTAGATCATGTTTTACGCTTAGAGAACTTTCCTCAAAATGCTTGACTAAATTAGCTTTTCTGCTCAACCACAGATGTTTGTCGGCAGGAAGCTCATCATCAACAAATAAAAAAATAGAGTGATTGAGCCGCTCTACACTAACGGCAATATGTTGATTTCTTTCCTTTGCAAGAGTTGCAATAGCCAAACCCATTTCAAGTCCAATCCGATTGGTAAAGCACTCTAGCTCTATACGTTTTAATGTTGTTTGTTTCATCTGTTTGAGGTTTTTTTTAAAGGAATTGCAAAGGTATAGGTCTTATGCTATGTTGTCTAAGTATCAATTAACTAACTTTCTGAATTGTTCAATTTTTCTTTGATCACCTTGTACATAAAGTACGTCGCCCTGCTTTAAGATTTCGCTAGAGTCTATGTTGACCAAAATTTCATTTTCTCTTGTAATACCTAATATATTAACGCCATATTCAACTCTTAAATTCAAATCAATTAATGGTTTTCCTAGAATCTTATTGCTGTCAGCAGACATTCTTAGGCAACTAATGTTTAAGTCCATCAATTTTCTAGGTCTAAAATTGGTAGAAACCTTTAAGTCATCTTTAAATAGTTGATAATTATCAGACCTTACTTTATCTATAAGTTCTTCAATATCACTTTCGGGTACAAGAAAGTTGTGTAAAATATGCTCAAAAATTTGGATGGATGTTTCAAATTCTTCGGGAATGACCTCATCGGCTCCAAGAGCCAACAATTCGGAGGCTTTGGAAACGTATCTGGTTCGAACAACCAAATACAGCGAGTCGGATATAGAGCGAATGTTTCTGAGAATTGTTTCTGTTGCAATATTCCCCGAAACGGCAATAACAGCAGCTCTTGCGTTGGATAAATGAACGGCTTCAAGGATATGAGGTTCGGTAGCATCTCCAAAAATTATGGGAAGTCCTTTTTGTTTTTCTCTTTGAACAATTTTAGCGTTGGTTTCGAGCACAACAAAAGGAATATTACTGGCTTTGGCTGCTTTGGCGAGGTTACTTCCGTTTATTCCATACCCGATAATGACTAAATGATTAGTCAGATGTTGTTCTGATAGTTCATCTAAATTACCCTCCTCTACAGAAGTCTGATTGAGTCCAATTTTTTGAGAAATTTTCATGTACCGAGTAGCAATTTTCTCCGAGAAAATAATAACAAAGGGCGTAAGAATCATTGAAACAATAGAAATGGACAAAAAATATTGATTGGTTTGCGGGCTTATCAAATTGTATTCGATGCCTACTTTGGAAAGAATAAAAGCAAATTCACCGATCTGAAACAGAGACAAGCCTGTTAGTAAGGCTGTTTTTGAAGAATAGTTGAGCAATCGAATAGCGACAGCAACTATCAAAGATTTCAAAACCAAAACAACGAGAACCAATACAATAATAAGTGGAATATTGGCAACAAAGAAGTTGACATCCAACAACATACCTACCGAAACAAAGAAGAAGCTCGTAAACAACTCTCTAAACGGAAGAATAATACTTGTAGCCTGGTGGCTATATTCTGATTCGGAAACAATAAGTCCAGCAATAAAAGCACCCAAAGCAAGCGATAGGCCAATTTCGGAGGTAAGAAAAGCAATTGCAAAACAGAGTGTTACGGTTACTAGAAGGAATAGTTCTTTGCTGTTGGTTTTGGCTACCGCGTGCATCAGTTTGGGAACAATAAACCGAGCTAAAATGTAGGTTACGGCAACCACAAGCACCGATTTTAAGAGTAGCATCAAGATTTCTAAACCAAGAGCCGTGGATTCGCCCGCCATCATGGGCGTAACGAGCATCATTGGCACCACAATAATATCCTGAAAAATTAGAATAGCTAAGGCATTTCGAGCATGTGGCTCAGAGATTTCTTGTCGGTCTTGAAGTGTTTTGAGTACAATGGCGGTACTCGATAATGAAAATAAAAAGCCTATAAACACAGATTCTGTCCAAGAATTACCAAGAAAATGATAGAGTATTGCGGCAAGCCCGATGGTTAGTCCGACTTGTAAAAATCCGCCAATAAAAACTGTTTTTTTGATCGAAATCAACTGTTTTATAGACAGTTCCATTCCTATAACAAATAGCAAAAGAATGACGCCAACCTCCGACAAAACTTCCACTTCTTTTACCGCATTGATCAAACTTAAACCATAAGGGCCTATAAGCACTCCTGTTAGCAAAAATCCAATTATAGATGGAAGTTTTAGTCGTTGTAAAACAAAAACAATTGCCACAGAACATGTTAATAAGGTTAGAATATCTTGGAGTAAAGGAATGTGCATAAGTCGGTTTAGTTTATGTTTTTGAGGACAAGATACGTTTTAGATACAAGACATTTTTTTTGTCTATCGATTCATTATAAAACGCAATCGCCTGTTAGAGCAACTTGTCGTTCTAACAGGCGATAAACTGAATAGTCTTCCAGCAAGTCAATGCTTATTATAAGCATGTTTTTTTGGACTTAATGGAACTGTTCACGATCGATTTAGTTGTTCAAATCGGTATGCTTGTGTTATATTTTTTTGAGTTCGTCTACAATTTGAACCAAACTGGCTTTAGCATCGCCAAACAGAAGTTTACAATTTGTTTTTTCAAAAAGAGGGTTTCTAGCTCCAGAATATCCAGCTGCCATTCCTCTTTTCATCACAATAACTTGTTTTGCTTGATAGGCTTTTATTATCGGCATGCCATAAATTACACTGTTTTCATCATCTTCAGCGGCAGGGTTTACAACGTCATTGGCCCCAATGATAATAGCTGCATCAAATTGTTCCATCGAGTCGTTGATATCATCCATGTCTTTGATGTAGTCGTAATCAATATTAGCTTCAGCAAGCAAAACATTCATGTGCCCAGGCATTCTACCTGCCACAGGATGAATAATATAGGTTACTTCTGCTCCTTTGTTCATCAAATTTTTCTGCAGCTCAAAACAGGCTTGTTGTGCCTGAGCAACCGCCATACCGTAGCCCGGAATGATGGCTATTTTTTTGGAAAAAGCCAATACCGAAGCGGTTTCTATTGACGTAATTGGTTGTACTTCTATTTCGCCCTGATCATTATCTTGTGTAAAGCCTCCTTTTTTCATTTTTCCGGCCAATACAGTTGCTAGCGAGCGATTCATCGCCGTACACATTTGCACGGTTAAGAAAATACCTGTGGCACCTACCAATATACCACCAACGAGCATGATGGGGCTATCGAAGGCTATCCCTGAAAATGCAGTCGCAATTCCTGTTATGGCATTCAAAAAAGAAACCAGAACGGGCATGTCGGCTCCTCCGATGGGTAGCGTAAATGTGATTCCGTAGACCAATGAAGCAAATGAAATAATGAGTAAAAAACTCATGAAAGACAAGCCTATGTTTGGCATTAAGAAAAAGGCTGTGCTTCCGGCAATGAGTACCACAAGTAGAGCTCTAGATAGGCCAAGCATTAGATTTTGGTTGCCAAATTTGAGTTTATTGTCTAGTTTGAAATAAGCCACAAGACTTCCTGAAAAGGATATCGCTCCCAAAATCGCTCCAAGTGCTAAAACCAAAGCAGTAAGGGTCGTCAATTCCGAATTAATAATGACTTCGTTGATACTGATAATCACAGCACTAGCACCACCTAAGGCATTGAACAAAGAAACGAGCTGTGGCATACCAGTCATTTCTACTTTGTAGGCCATTAGTCGTCCGATGATTGTTCCGACGGTTAGTCCCGAAATAAGAAAAATAATATTGACAGTTTTAGGCGAATTACTTGTAATGAGGACTGCTGTAGCTACTATAGCGATTAGCATTCCAAGTGCGGCAATATAATTACCAGTTTTTGCTTTGGCTGGGTCTCCCATCAATTTTAATCCGAGAATAAAACCAACAGCAGCCAATAAATAAGCGAGTTGTATTAATAAGTCCATTATTTTTTATTTTTGGTTGAAAACATGGATAGCATTCTATGGGTTACAAAAAAACCACCTGCTATGTTTATTGTTGCCATAATGATAGCTAGCGTAGCTAAGCTCATGTCCATATAAGCCTCCGAGGGAACGGATAAAAGTTGAATGATTGCACCAATTAGTATCACGCCGCTGATGGCATTAGCGCCCGACATGAGTGGTGTGTGCAAAATGGCTGGAATGTTTTTAATCACCTCTATTCCAATAAGGAGGCTAAAGACAAGAACGTAAATTCCGTCTATGTTTGAGATAAAATACTGTGTCATGTTATTTTTCTAATTTAGTTAGCCCCAATGACTGTTTTGACTCTTTCGTTTGTTATTTCGCCGTTTGTAATAACTCTTGTGGCGTTGATAATTTCATCTTCTTCTTGGTCTGAGTTTGCCAAAAAGTGTTTTAAGTAAGAGGTAAAGTTGTTTCCGAGTAGAAATGAAGCTGATTTTGAGCTTTTTGCTAATAAATTGGTATCACCAACAACGGTAATATGGTTGGCGCTAAGAATGGTTTTCCCTGCTTCGCTCCAAGCGCAATTTCCGCCCGAATCGGCTGCCAAATCAACAATAACAGAACCAGGCTTCATGTTTTGCAAGGCTTTTTCGCTTACCAAAAGTGGAGCTTTTTTTCCAGGAATCCTTGCCGTACAAATAATAATATCGGCTTCGATACACTCGTCATACAATATACGATCCACTTTTTCTAAATAATCTTTTGATTGCTCTACGGCATAACCACCTGCCGATGCATTGTCTATAGCGCCTTCTATGTCTACAAATTGAGCTCCCAGACTTTCTACATCCGTTTTGGCAACTGCTCTAACGTCAAACGCTCTAACAACAGCGCCTAAACGCCTAGCGGTTGCAATGGCCTGCAAACCTGCAACTCCTGCGCCTAAAATCAGTACTTTTGCTGGGCGCAACGTACCGCCAGCTCCAGAAATCATTGGAATGGTGGATGTGCTAAGCGAAGCTGCGTTGAGCACGGCTTTGTAGCCCAAAATTGAGGCTGCCGAGGACAAAATATCCATCGACTGGGCAATGGTTGTTCTTGGAAGCAAATTCAGACTATAGAGATTAATTCCAGTTTTTTGGTAGGGCTCCAATGTTTTTGAATTTCCTAAGACATCATAGGCTCCGATAACGGTTTTGGCGCTATGGATTGAATCGGTATCTAAACTGGTGTTGTAGGTAAGGAGAATTTCGGAAGCATCGATAAGCTCTTGTCTTGAATCTACTATTGTTGCGCCTGCAAGTTTGTAGCTTTCATCCGAATAGCCTGCTTCTATTCCTGCTTTGGTTTCAACATAAAAATCTGCTTTGGTTTTTAGCTGTTTGATGTTGTCTGGCGAAAGCACTGCAATATTGCTCTGCTCATCATCCCTTAATAAACCTATTTTTTTCATACTCGGTTTTGTTTTAGTTTCAAATACATTGAACAATCTAAAAGCTAAACTTAGCTCATTTCAGCTTCGGATTAAAAAAAACCACCTACTCATTTGGCCATAACCAAATTGAAGGTGGCTTTCTGGTTCAACGTATATTTTTTTTGTCTTGACTAAGCCGTCTGTTTATGGAAAAACACCTCTTTCGATATACGTTTGTTCGAGCCTTTTGAGTGCCACAGCCAGTGCAGCTGTTCTCCAGTCTGTTCCAAATCGAGATGCGTTTTCAATAGTTTTGTTAAATGCCGTTTCAATTTTGTCTTCAATCATAGAAAGTACTAACTCTATTTTCCAGTTTTCAGACCTTTTGTTCTGCAACCATTCGTAATAACTTCCGATAACACCACCAGAGTTACACAAGATGTCTGGAATAATATCGATGCCTTTTTCTAATAGAATTTGTTCGGCAGCTACGTCGGTTGGTCCATTTGCTCCTTCGGCAATAAGTTCAGCTTTGATGTTGTCTGCATTCGCCAAGGTAATTTGGTTACCCAAAGCGGCAGGTATTACAATATCACAGTCGAGTCCAAAGAAAGAAGCACTATCATAAGCTTCGGCACCTGCAAACCCAGCAACGTTTCTATTGTTTGCCTTACAGTGTTCAAACAAGGCGTCAGGGTCTATACCTTTTGTGTTATAGATTGTTCCACTTGCGTCTTGCACTCCTATAAGTATACCGCCTTCTTTTTGCATAAAATGCGAAGCCCAATATCCTACATTTCCAAAGCCTTGAACAATATATTTTTTACCATTCAAGTCTTTATTTTTTAGTTTTGCCCACGCTTTCACAGTAGCAATAACGCCAAAGCCTGTTGCGCGGTCTCTTCCTTCCAATCCGCCAGATCCAACAGGTTTTCCTGTTACAACATGGAGGTTGATTTGCCTGTTCGACGGTGCTTTTGTAGAGGCATAGGTATCAGAAATCCATGCCATAATTTGCGAATTTGTATTCACATCTGGCGCCGGAATATCTAAATCTGGACCAATATTATCACCCAAAGCATAAGTAAATCTTCTGGTAATACGCTCCAGTTCGTTTCTTGAGTATTTTTTAGGATCTATCTGAATACCTCCTTTTCCGCCTCCATAAGGCAAACCTACAAGTGCAGATTTCCACGTCATCCAAATAGCCAAAGCTCTTGCGGCGTCGATGTCTACTGTAGGATGAAATCGTAGACCACCTTTGTATGGTCCAAGTGCGTTGTTGTGCTGCACTCTGTATCCTGTAAATACCTCAACTTCGCCATCATCCAGCTTTACTGGGAAATGGACAACTAATTCGTTGTTTGTCGAGGCAAGAATTTTGCGAATTCCTCTTTGCAAATCAATCTTGTCGGCTGCTGTATTGAATTGTTTCAATACATTTTCGTACATACCTGTTCTGCGTTTCTTTTTTGGTACTTCTTCCATTGTTATTGTTTTATATTGATAATGTTCAAAGTTGATAACTACCTGTTTTGCGATACCTCAACGTGCGACCTCATTCTAAAATCACAAGTTAAAAATAAGCATTCAAATATAGTATTTTTTGAACATTTGGTTTGCTTTTAAGGTTTTTTTTCAATTTCGAAATCGAATAGAGTAAATTTAAGCACTTACCGAGCTAACGACATTTGTCTATTTTCGATTTTTATTCTACAGAAAATTACAAGATTAAATCGCATTATGAAATCAATATAAACAACTGATTTTCAATCTAAAAATCATCATTTTTCTCTACAAAAAATACCCTAAAAAAATGCTCAAAAGATATATTTTTAGGGCATGAAGTTAATTAAAAACCTAATTCAATCTGAATTTAAAGCGCATCAAACGCTTCAGTCAAATTCTCCATAATCATACGCGCATCACGTCCTTCGATGTGATGACGCTCAAGAAAATGAACTAATTCGCCGTCTTTGAACAAAGCAATAGAAGGCGAAGAAGGTGGAAAAGGCGTCATATATTGACGTGCTTTTGCGGTAGCTTCAGCATCTTGACCAGCAAAAACGGTTACAAAATGTTCTGGCTTTTTGCTGTGTTGTGTAGAGGCAATAACTGCAGGGCGGGCATTGGAAGCCGCACAACCACATACCGAATTGACCAACACAAGGGTTGTTCCCTTAGCTTGTCCTAAGGCTTCATCGACTTCTTTTTCGTTTTTAAGCTCCTGAAAACCAGCGTCTACTAACTCTTGACGCATCGGGGCAACTAATTCTTCTGGATACATATCTATTCTTTTTTATTTATAAGGTTGACTAGAAATTTTGAAAAGCAAATTTACATAAAATTTTAATGAAAAACGCATTAGCGAACTAAGATAGAAGCTGTATATTTACGGCAAAAAAACTCAGGATTTGCTCAAGACCATTGACAAACTTATTCTAAAGGCCTTTCTAAAGCCTTTTTTAGCCACTTTTACGGCGTTGCAATTCATTTTTTTGATGCAATTTGTGTGGAAAATTCTCGATGATTTGGTCGGGAAAGGCCTCAGTTTAGGTATTATTTTGGAGCTGTTGTACTACGCCAACTTTTCCTTAATACCACTCACACTACCCTTGTCGGTACTGCTTTCTTCAATTATGTCGACGGGGAGCTTAAGTGAGCATTTTGAACTTACAGCTCTAAAAGCCTCCGGAGTTTCGTTTCTGAGAATACTAAGACCCTTGTTTTTTGTAGCCATTGGCTTGTCGTTCACGGCTTTTATTTTTTCCAACAACCTGATTCCCTGGTCCTACCTCAAACAAAAAACCTTATTTAGAGACATCGCCCGCAAAAAATTTGAAGTCAAACTGATTGAAGGTGTGTTTTTTACAGACGCCGAAGGCCTAAGCATCCGTGTAAACAAAAAACACGATGATGGCGAACGCGTTGAAGACATCACCATTTATAAACAAAGTGTAAAAGGAAATATTCAGGTCGTAAAAGCCGAAAAAGGCAAAATTCATTTCACGCCAGACCGACACTATTTGTTGATTGACCTCTTTGATGGCTATAGCTATGAAGAACTATATCGGAATCGGAATGACAAAAACGAAGCCTATCCGCATAGTAAAATCAAATTCAAACATCAACTGATTCGCATGGATATGAGCCCCTTTGCTTTGGGAAGCACCGACGAAGACTTATTCAAATTCTCTTCCAGATCAATGAATGTTAGCGAATTAAGTCTTTTTACCGACTCTATCTATAAACAAGTGGTTGATTATCGGCATGATATTGACAACAAAATGAGTCCTGTGCTCCACGTTTTCAACCCAAAATTAGACAGTTTGGTTTTTGAACAACACATCGAGCTTGCCGACAGCAGCCTGATTGCTCATGTGCTATCCAAAAAACATAATCAAACCTACGCCTATGCTCAAAATCTGATCAACTCTAGTGTAAACCGCATCAAATCAGGACGTTCTCGCTACGACAGACGATTCAAATACTACCGCCAGGCGATCATCCAATGGCATAAAAAATTTACACTTTCTATCTCTGTCCTGATTCTATTTATGGTTGGCGCACCACTTGGCGCCATCATCAAGCGTGGAGGCATGGGCATGCCTTTGGTGGTTTCCGTACTCTTTTTTATTGCCTATTATATGCTAAGTACCTATGGCGAACGCTCGGTGCTGAAAAACAAACTCGACTATGTGTTTGGCATGTGGATTACCAACCTCAGCTTCTTGCCCTTTGGTATCTTATTTATGTATCAATCCGCTACCGACTCTCCCCTATTTGACAAAGATTTTTACCTCAGAAAAATAAGGTCATGGAGAAAAAAATAAAACAGCGCCTACTCATTCTGAGCCATAAATCGCCTTATGCGCCTGTGGATGGTGGCGTTTTGGCGATTCGGCATTTTTTTGAAGCTTTAGTTCAAGATGCTCACTTTGAGGTTTTTATGATTTGTCTTTCTACACAAAAGCATCCTCACCAAAACCCTCCAAGCGCATTTGAGAAACACATCAAAGCCATTGATATCGACACCAGTTTGTCTAAACGAAACGCACTGATTCAGCTTGTCAAAAATAAATCTTATAACCTCAGTCGGTTTTACAAACACACTATCAGTCAAGACATTCAGTCACATTTAGACGAACAGCCAGACTATGATTTCATTTTGTTCGAAAGCTTGTTTTCGACCGTTTATTTTGATGATTTAAAAGCCAAATTTAAAGGTAAATTCCTTTACCGATCACATAATTTAGAATACCGTATTTGGGAAGGCTTAGCTGAATTAGAATCTTCTTTTTTGAAAAAATCTTACCTCAAATATTTAGCGAAGTCTTTAAAAACCTACGAATTAAAATTGTGTCAAAACATTGATGCTATTTTTACTATTTCTTCATCAGATTTATCTGATTATCAAAACATTACAAAGAAAAAAGTTTATCATCTAGCCTATATCAGAGCTTTAGAAAAAGAAGAGAAATCAATAGAATCAACTCAGTTTTTTCATTTAGGTTCTATGGATTGGAAACCCAACATCGAAGCGGTCGATTGGTTGATCGAACGTGTTTGGAAACCATGCTTTGCACTCAACCCTGACTTACGTTTGCATTTGGCAGGAAAAGCCATGCCCGAACGCTTTTTTAAGCTCAAATCTTACGGCATTGAAGCTCAAGATTACGTTGCCAAAGGCAATGAATTTATGAAAACCAAAGGCACTTTGCTTGTGCCGCTTTTTGCGGGTAGCGGCGTTCGGATTAAGCTCGTGGACGCACTTTGTATGCACATTCCTTTTATTTCCACCACTTTGGGCACGCAAGGTTTAGGTTTGGATGACGATTTGGCCTTAATAGCCGATAACGAAACCGACTTTCAGCAGCATATTTTGGCTGTTGCCGATGGATCAATCAAACTAAAAGAACAAGTCGAAAAAGGATTTCAATTTGCTGAAAATCAGTTTTCTAAACAAACTGTTGTTCAGAAATTCAAAACACAATTAAACCAAATTTAAAACCCTATTGACCACTAAAAAAAACATATTAATACTCTCCTCTCGCTTTCCTTTTCCTTTAGAAAAAGGCGATAAACTCAGGCTTTATCATCAGATAAAAAGCTTGGCAGCGCAGTATAATGTGTTTTTGTTTTCTGTTTCTGATTCTCCTATTTCAGATGAGGTTTTAGATGAGCTAAAACCTTGGATAAAAGAGGTTTATATTGATGTTCAAGCGGCTTGGAAAAGACCTTTTAAACTTCTAAAAGCTTGTTTTTCGCCCCTGCCTTTTCAGGTGGCTTATTTTTATAATACCAAAGCTAAAAATGAGCTAAATACGCTTTTCAAAACCTGGAAAATTGATGCCGTGTATTGTCAACTCATTCGGATGATGCCTTATGCCGAAGACTTCAAAGGTCTGAAAATCATTGACTTTATGGATGCTTTTTCCTTAAATTTAGAACGTCGATTGTCAAGTCAAAATAGTTTGATGCGTTTAGTAGTAAAATGGGAATTAACTAAAACCAAAACTTACGAACAAAAAGCATTACAACTATTTGATAAACAAATTATTATAAGTCAAACCGATGCCGATTTCATTAAGCCAAATTCAACTATAAGTTTAATAAAAAATGGCGTCGATTTCGATTATTTTGAATCCAAAACACCAAAACAAAACAAGACCTACGATTTGGTCTTTGTTGGCAATATGCAATACCGACCAAATGTATTGGCAGCTCAGTTTTTGGTTCAACAAATTTTGCCGCTTTTAGAACCTAACACCAAGGTGTTATTAGCTGGAGCTCAGCCAACAAAAGACATCTTAGAACTTCAAGGCGAACAAGTTACGGTCTCAGGTTGGATGGATGACATCCGTGATGCCTATGCCGATGCTCAACTTTTTGTTGCGCCTTTATTTACGGGTTCTGGTTTGCAAAACAAGCTTTTAGAAGCCATGGCTTTGGGTTTGCCAGTGCTGACAACCGACCTTGCCAACGCCTCTTTGGAAGCCAAAAATAAGGTTGACATTTTGATAGAAAATTCCGCCGAAGGTTTTGCCGATCAAATTAAAAAAGCACTCGAAAATCCAGAAGAACTTTTAGCACAAACAGCCTCAGCAAAAACGTTTGTAAGACAACATTACAGTTGGGAGCAGCACAACAAGAAATTAATTCAACTATTTGAAAATCAATAATATGAAAGCAAGTTTTTTCAAAAAATCATTTATTTTCAAAACAAAAGCTGGAACATCTCGTGGAGTTTTACATCAAAAACTATCTTGGTTTCTGAAACTCGAATCTGATGGAAAAACAGGCTTTGGCGAATGCAGTATTTTACCCAAATTGAGTTTAGAATCGGATGTTAATCTCGATTTAGTTTTTGAGGAAATTTGTCAAACTATTGATTTAGGAGTTCATGAGTTAATGACTAAATGGTCAGCTTATCCAGCAGTCAAATTTTGTATTGAAATGGCTTTTAGAGATCTTGAATTTGGCGGTCAAAAACAATTTTTTGATTGTGATTTTTATGCTCAAAACCAAGGTATTCAGACCAATGGATTGATTTGGATGGGCGAAAAACACGATATGATTCGGCAAATTAAAGCTAAAATAGAAGCTGGTTTTCAATGTATTAAACTAAAAATTGGAGCTATCGGGTGGCGAGATGAATTAGATGTGATTGCTTCTATTCGTAAAGAATTTTCGGAACAAGATATCGAAATCAGAGTAGATGCCAATGGCGGATTTTCTTATCCAGCTGTCAACCTAAAGCTCGATCAATTAAGCCAATATCACATTCATTCCATAGAACAACCCATCGCAACTGGAAAATGGAAATCGATGGAGCGTCTTTGCCGCAACAGTCCGATTCCCATTGCTTTAGATGAAGAATTAATTTACATAAGGTCATCCTCAAAACGGAGAGAACTTTTAAAGATCATCCAACCTCAGTACATCATTTTAAAACCCAGTCTTTTAGGCGGTTTTGAAGACAGTGATGACTGGATTCAACTTGCTGAAAAAGAACATGTTAAATGGTGGGCGACCTCTGCCTTAGAGTCCAACATCGGACTCAATGCCATTGCTCAATGGGCATCGACCAAAGCTACGATTTTACCTCAAGGTTTGGGCACCGGACTATTGTTTAGCAACAACATCGACAGTCCTTTAGAATTGCGTGGTGAAAACTTGTTTTATACGTCTAAAGCTTGGGAGAAACTCTAGTAACGCGA
>JBMYYR010000010.1:0-44135 GCA_049609625.1 Flavobacteriales bacterium
TTTGAATCAGAAAAAACTCTCTGAGCTTTTGGGCGTGAGTGCTTCTAGGTTGAGTGAATATCTGAATGGAAAAAGTGAGCCAAGTTTAAGAGTGGCAAGGTCAATTAGTCAAGTTTTAGATATTGAAGCCTCAATTGTTTTGGGGCTTTAGAAGTTTTCTATTTAATGTCTTTGCGACTATAATTTTGCACATAAATTCAGAACGCTTACCTACAGTATTCAACATAGAGCCAAAAATAATAGTCAAAATCAACAAAAAATAAACGTAGTTTAGAAAAAAGACGTAATTTGCGAACTTGTATTTAAAACATAAATTTTTCTCAGATGAAAAAAACAATTGCAATTTTCGGTCTTTTTCTAGTTATTCTTTGTCTTCAATCATGCTGTACTACAGAATCTTGCCCTGGTTTGTCTCAGGTAGAGCAAGCTGATCAGGGGAAGGCTTAATACCATGCTTTCTTTTCTGAAATCGAAACCAGAAGCCTCGTTTCCTTGGCAAGTTATTGAATCGCCAGAGCATTTAGAGTCGCTTTTGGAAGGAACGACTGTTTTCTTTAAACACAGTCCACGATGCTTTATTAGCCGCTCCGTAAAATCGAGTTTTGAGGCTAAAGCACAAACATTCGATTTCAATTATTACCTTATTAATGTTATCGACCAAAGAGATTTGTCGAATCTTTTAGCCAAACACACGCAAGTTGTTCATCAATCACCGCAACTTATTGTCGTAAAAAACAAAACCTGTTTGCATCATTCCTCTCATGAAGGTATTTTGGCTTCGGATGTTTTGGAGGCGTTTGAGTAGAACTTACGCTGTCGCTCGTTTGCAACGAGTGTTACAAACAAAGCACAACAAACTAAAATCATAGTATGCTTTTAGGGTACAGCATGCACTCGTTGCAAACGAGTGCTAGCGATGAGACTAATTACATACCGAATCAGCATCATTCTCAATAAAAAAAACAAAAAAAAACACCTTTTGTCCCCGACTAAACACTCAATAAATTCAATACAAGTCCAATAAAATAAGGGTTTTGACCTATTTTCTGAGACTATTTTTGTCCACGTTTACTTAGAGACAATTCACAAGTTTTACCTATATTTGCTTATCAATTCTTCATAAGTCTTGAGCTTTTGGACATGTATAAACGCTTTTTGACAAGCATTTAATTTTTTACACTTTTATGAAACCAATACTTTTCTTACTTTCCTTTGCCTTTTCTACTTTGGCATTTTCTCAAATTTCGGCAGACTCTAGGCTTTCGGCACGCTTTTCGGCGAGCGAAATTAGCACGATGGAAGCCGAGCAAGCTACCGAACTCAAATTATGGAATTATTATCTAGACCATGCCTTCTACATTATGGATGTTGGCACAAAAGCCTTAGAATATGCTGATTTAGCAGACCAAGCGGCTATAAATCCTGCCACCAACCTACCTTTTGATGTGAGCGCAGAATCGCCTTTTGATGACACCTTTAATGTCTTAAAATTTGATGTTAAACCCACCCAAAATGGATTGACATTCAAAGTAAATGACACACATATCATCGTTTTCTATTCTAAGTCCGTTTTTTTAAGTCAGTTTAATGACACCTTATAATTTTTTAGCTATGTATAAATTACACGCCTTTACCTTTTTATTTCTTTTGACCTGTTCGGCTTGGGCACAATGCGGACCAAATCAGGACATGGTGTCTTTATCCGTTACACCTACATCCAATGCCGAAAACCTCTACTGGACCTTAACAAATTCCGATGGCGAAGTCTTCGACTTTGATT
Source organism: Flavobacteriales bacterium (assembly GCA_049609625.1). Classification (GTDB taxonomy): domain Bacteria; phylum Bacteroidota; class Bacteroidia; order Flavobacteriales; family CAJXXR01; genus JBMYYR01. Next base: position 1,781 of record JBMYYR010000010.1, read on the forward strand.
TTGCTTTAGACAATGCTACCGCCAACCAAAACGATTTTTGTTTGCCTTATGGCGCTTATAACTTAAGCTTTTCGACGATGAATGGCGCAGCCTGGACGGGCAGCTACAGTTTGGTGAATACCAACACTGGCAACAATGTACTTACGGGTACAGGCAGTAGCAGTTCCGCTTTGTTTTCTATGATGCCTCCGGGAGATTTTCCTTGTCAAACATTTACCGGAGCCATGACTTACGCTTTGCCCCCAGTAGCTGGTACAACGCCTTTTGTGGCTGGAGAAAACCCCGATACCTTGTTTATTTGTTTGGATGTGGCGCTAAACATCAACTTTGATTTTCCAGAAAACAACACCGATTATGAGCAGACTCAAGCCAATACCACAGTAGAATGGGAAGTAAATAATGTGGCAGGTGTACACCACGGCGAAGTCCATTCGGGTGCGCAAGTTACGTTTGATCTAACTGATCCTGTTTTGTATGAGATTATTATGACTGCAACCGATTGGAATGGCTGCGACTATGTTCAGTCGTTTTATATACGAAACACGTCTCCAAATACCTACGTAGATGTCTGGTCTGATGAAGACACCATTTGTGTTGATGAAATAGTGGAGATTCATACAAGTCATTTTAATACTAGTTTTCCATTAACCATTAGCGAGCCAAATCCTGTGTTTTTGGATGATGTAAATAATGGCTCAGGTCAGAATGCCGCTGAATATGTTTCAACTATCTCTATAGGTAGCTTTACGGAGGCTGATACACTTACGGCAGATTGTATTACAAGAGTTTGCGCCTCAATGGAGCATTCGTTTGTGGGAGATTTAACCATTTATATGGAGTTGCCAGATGGTAATATTATTGATTTTCTACCAGATTTGAATGGTACAGGTGTGGGGAATGGATTTGGTTTGGTCTATATGGGTGAGCCTAACGATGGAGATGCGGCTAATCCAACACCCGGAACGCCTTATCGCTATTGTTGGTCTCCAGCTGTGCCAAGCACCCAAACCATGCACGCTTTAGCTACTTCTGTTGGTGGTACATTTCCTGAAACGGTTATAAACGGAGACGGTACATACACTAATGGTTATGCAGTAAATGCTGACAATGGAAATGGTTGGGATAATCAAATTGGTTCTTCAATAAACGGGGATTGGTCGATCCATATTATTGATTCTTGGGGGTCAGATAATGGTTATATTTTCGGTTGGGACTTTGAACTTTGTGTAAGTCCTGATGTGGTCTATGTTGATTCCTTTTGGGTAGCAGATCCTACAGAGGCCTTTGTAGCGCCCAACCAAGCGTCGTTTACCGATAGAGATGTTATAGGTGTTGTGGCAACCAACAATACCATGGAATTTGAATACCATATATTGGATAATTATGGCTGCGAATGGGAAGGCACACATAGCATTGTAACATGGGCGAACCCTGTGGCAGAAGATGATGCGATAGTGTTTTGCGATTCTACTTATCAGCTCGGGGTTGCAGATCCAAATGCCGAAAACTTCGGTTCGTGGTCCTATACGGCACCGCCAGGCGGACCAAGCAATGTGCAATTTAGCCCCAACACTACCGTGGCAAATCCTACCATAACCGTTCCCGAGCTCGGTACCTACGAATTTGTATACACCAGCGCCTGTGGCTCGCAAGATGTTCAAACCGTGGAGTTTGTTTCTCAGCCTCCAAGCCTAAACATCGTCAGCGATGTTCAGTGTAATTTCAACATCCAACTTGAGGCTACCAATCCTATTCAAGATGGGGCGTGGACTGCCGAAGGGCCTTCGGGAGCTAGTATCAACATTACCGATCCTTTTGGTCCAACAACAAGTGTTTTGGTAGACGATTATGGGCTCTACACCTTTACTTATACCTATGCGTTTTGCGAAGCCAGTTTTTCTCATGATGTACTTGTAGAGTCGGTGGCACCCATTATTTCTACACCAGAAGATGACATCCTTTGCGATAAGTTTATTCAACTCAACGCGACCGTACCTGGCCATGTAGACCATTGGGAAGCTTCAGGCCCAGGCATCGTTAGCTTTGATGATTTCCAGTCGGCAAACACCGAAGCACAAGTTACGGCATTTGGAGCTTACACCTTCTATTTTTATGCCTGTGGCGGAGTAGATTCCATCGAAGTCAACTTTGTGCAAGAAGCACCACAAGTCTTTGCGCCAACCTTTGTGGAGTGTGGCACGGAAGCTCTTGTTACATCGACCTATTCGGGGTCTGCGGCCGGTAGCTGGTCGGTAGAAGCAGGAACAAACGAAGATATTACCCTGACTGATTTGGGCAACAACACGGTCAGCCTAGAGACCGACATCTATGGCGAAGCCTATGTAACCTATACCGTTTGTGATACCTCGACAACTGTTTTAGTTGTGTTTATGTGCGACTTGGTTATTCCAAACGTCTTTACACCAAACCAAACCCAAGACAATCAGTCGTTTTATATCAAACGCTTGGAAACCACCTACTACGACAAATCGGTACTGAAAGTCTACAACCGCTGGGGTAAACTTGTCTACACCAACGGTGCTTACGGACTCACGGGCTCGTGGTGGGAAGGCAAAGACAGCAAAAGCGGAACCGATTTGCCCGAAGGCGAGTACTTCTACGATCTGCAAGTCCACAACAAAGTAAACGACCAAACCGAATCGTATAAAGGAACGGTTCATATTTTTAGATAAAACACCAGAACTACATTTTTCACTTACAAAAGCCCTGATTTTTTTTCTAAATCAGGGCTTTTTTTGTTGTAACGTGTGGTAAGGGATTGGGGCTTGTTGATATAAAAGTTTAACAATCTGCATATTAATCGGAAATTGAAAAATGATAAAATATTTTTTATTTTTTTCTATTTATGAATGAAACAAAGCTGTATATTTGCAAACGAAAAATGGAGATTGTAGCTCAGTTGGTTAGAGCATCGGATTGTGGTTCCGAGGGCCGCGGGTTCGAATCCCGTCTTTCTCCCTTCTTAACCTTAGCTTAAGCAAGAAGAAAAAACACAGATCTAATGGTCTGTGTTTTTTGGTTTATAGACCTTTTTTCGATGTACTTGTTGCTGGCATTGCCTAGATGAGGTCTAAGTATTTAATGCTAATTGAGAAAATTTGCATCAAGTTTGGGATAAAATGAATAGTTTAGCCTATTATTTAAATGGATAAACAACATTGATGTCAACAATACACAAAATCTTATTGGTGGATGATGAGGCTGATATTCTCGAAATATTGAGCTATAACCTTGAAAAAGAAGGTTTTGATGTAAAAGCGGTATCGACAGGGAAAGACGCATTGTTGTGCTTGGATGATTTTCGACCAAATCTGATATTATTAGATTTAATGATGCCCGAAATGGATGGCATAGAAGCTTGCGAAATTATTCGATCTCATTCGGTGTATGATGACATTTTAATTGCTTTTCTGACGGCTCGGTCTGAAGATTATTCTCAGATTGCTGGGCTCAATTCGGGCGCAGACGACTACATTGCTAAGCCTATCAAACCCAAAGTGTTGGTGTCCAAAATTAAAGCCCTTTTGCGTCGAAAGCCGATCGGTATTTCTGTCGAAAATCCAAAAGAAAATATAATAAAAGTCTCGAATTTAAGTATCGACAAAGAGCAACATCTGGTTCTTCAATCTGGCCAAGCAATCGAATTGCCACGCAAAGAGTTTGAACTGCTTTTGCTTTTGGCGAGCAAACCAGGAAAAGTATTTAGCAGAGAAGAAATTTTCTCGAATATTTGGGGTTCGGATGTTGTGGTTGGTGGCAGAACCATTGATGTGCACGTCAGAAAAATTAGAGAAAAAATAGGCGAAAGCCACATCAAAACCATCAAAGGTGTGGGGTATAAATTTGTAATTAAATGACCAATAAAAACCTATTTTCGGTAAAATTCATTAGTGTGCTTATTTTTCTTTTTAGCGCATTGCTTGTTTTTTTGTTACTGACATACAGTTTGTTAGATTTAAGTTTTTTTCTTTTGCTAAGCCTGTCAATGGTTTTTGCCTTAGCTTATACTCTATTGTTTTATGTTTTGGCTCAAGGCTTTTTTCGAACGGCTATTCGAGGAATTTATCAAAAAATTGACTTTGCCGAACAAGCCCCCTCATCCTTAGGCGAACACAGTTTGGAGCACGCTCTGGGCAAGGTAGAATCTTGGCGAGAAGCTAAGCGCCTTCAGCTCAAAGACTATGAGGATCGAGAAAGTTATCGACGTGAATTTTTGGGTAATGTTTCCCATGAACTCAAAACACCAATTTTTAATATTCAAGCTTATGTGCTCACCCTTTTGGATGGCGCCATAGAAGACCCAGAAGTGAACGTCCGCTACCTCAAAAAAACTGAAAAAAGCATCAATAGAATGATTCGGATTGTGAATGATTTGGAAGGCATCACACAACTAGAATCTGGATTTTTGAAAATTGACAAGTCCGAACAAGACCTAACCACCATCATCGAAGATGCGATAGAGGTAGCTGAACTCCGCAAGCAAGAAAAACACATCGAAATCAAAATAGAAAACACACATCAGGCTCGTTTTCAGGTGCTTTGCGATCGAGATCGGATGCGGCAAGCTTTTGTGAATTTATTGCTAAACGCCATCAAATATGGAAAAGAAGGTGGCAATATTAGCATTAAATTGGAAGCCATAAAAAGCCGTGTTCGGATTGATATCGTTGATGATGGTATTGGCATTGCCGAGGAGCATTTACCTAGACTTTTTGAACGTTTTTATCGAGTTGACAATACCTCGAGGACAAGCTCAAAGGGCGGTTCGGGCTTAGGTTTGGCCATCGTAAAGCATATTTTAGAAGCACATGATTCTGAGTTTAAGGTCTCCAGCATACCCGAAAAAGGCACCACATTTAGCTTTTATCTTTCGCTGGTGTCGCCCTGATTTGTTCTAAAGATTAAAATGGTAAGGTAAAAATTAGTAAAAGAATGATCTGAAATCATAAAGATTATGGTATTTTGTTAGATCAAGTCGAGTCCCGATAGCTATCGGAATGGTATTAAAAAAATCAAGCTCTATAATTTAAAGCAAAAAAATGATTATCAAAACACAAAAGACAGCATACGTTAAAACTATTGGAGACTTAAATGCAGAAACCGAATCTATTCTTTTGGTGGCGCATGGTTATGGTCAATTGGTCGATTTCTTTGCTCGACACCTCGAAAACATCAAACATCCCAAACTTTGTATACTCTGTCCTGAAGCTCTAAATCGCTTTTACCTTTGCGGTTACCGTGGTAGAGTCGGCGCGCATTGGATGAGCAAATATCGGCGGGAGGAAGATATTGAGGATAATCATTTCTATTTGAATCAGGTTTTTGAACAGGCTAAAGCTATAGCCCCAAACGCTGATTGGCATTTGTTAGGTTTTTCTCAAGGTGCACAGACGCTTTCGCGATGGCTTTGTCAGGAAAACATAGAGGCTAAAAGCTTGACACTTTGGGGCGGAAGACAAGCTTATGATGTTGATTGGGAGAGATTTAGAGCCTTTTCTGAACAACAAGCTGTCGAATTCAGAATTGGTGATGAAGATGAATATTATGATCCTGAAAAAATAGAAACTTGGTTAAATGAATTACGTGAAAACAAGTTGAGGTTTCGTTATCAAAGTTACAAAGGCTTACATCGATTAGAACGTCAAGCTCTGATTGATTTTGCTCAGCAAGTGTTGAAGTTAAACTATTGATAAATGACTGTTTTTGAGCTATTTGAAAGTCTACGCGAAGGTGTTAAATTACCCATGAGCTACACCTTTGATCTCGAAAAACGGATTCATATTCTCTATCTTTTTTCTTCCTTTCTTTTGGCTTTTTATGTTTATAAAAACTCCAAACAAAAGCTTAGCTTTTTGGCTTATGTGTTCAACAAAAAAATCTGGCTAAGTCCTTCGGCTTACGTCGATTACTTTTTGTTTTTCTTCAACGGACTTATCAAAGTGCTGCTGATTTTGCCTTATCTTTCTTTTGCTTTGTTGCTCGCCAGCAGTTTTCAGGACAGCTTATATTTGGCTTTTGGGCCTCAGTATCAGTTTATAGAACCTACGGTTTTGGTTCTGATGTATTGGTTCGCTTCGGTGCTTCTTCAAGATTTCGGAACCTATTTGGTTCACCTAGCTTTTCATAAATTACCTTGGCTTTGGGAATTTCATAAAATTCATCATTCTGCCGAAAGTTTAAATCCTATTTCTCAATATCGAATCCATCCCATTGAATTGATTGTCAATAATTTAAAAAGTAGTTTAATTTTAGGATTCAACTTAGGTCTATTCAACTATTTGGCAAACGGATCGATGTCGGAACTCGAATTTTTGAGTGTCAATATCTTTAGTTTTCTCTTTCTATTTTGGGGTGCAAATTTACGACACTCACATGTGGCACTAAAGTATTTTCACAAGCTCGAACACTGGCTCATTAGTCCCTTTCAACATCAAATTCATCACAGCAACAACACCAAACATTTTGATAAAAACCTTGGAGCAAAACTTGCCATCTGGGATCGTCTTTTCGGCACGCTCATCAGGTCAAAAGACATAAGATCTAAACTAAAATTTGGACTTCAAGAGCAAGAGCAAATCCACTACCGAAGTTTTTTTCAGAATTTAATGATGCCTTTTGTTCAGTTGTTGAGACGTTTTGGTGCTTTGTTTAAAAAGTTGTAGTCATTCTTTTAATAATTTAGTCCAAAAGCCCAAAGTGGAATAACGTTTAAATATCCAAATTCAATATCATCTTTGACTATAAAAGATTTCCCGTCCTTTTTAATTTGTTTTTGCTGTTTATGTTTGCCACCAACTTCAAATGTATATTCATCAATGACAAAATCGGCTCGTTTTGAAGAAATTATATCATGTTTCAATCGCATTTGATTAAAGAAAAAGGTTTCCCGTAAGTTTCCTAAATTTGATTTCTCTCCTGCTAAATTAAAAACGATATTCGTATTATCTAAATACACTTTATCAACTTTTCCTAATCCACGAACACCACTTGTTCCACTTCTTAATTGACCTATAAGTCCTGCCTTTTCCATATAAGAAAAATAATCATCCAACGAGTTTCTACTGACATTAATCAGCTCCGAAATCTTGGAGAAATTCGGCTTAAAAGGCACACTTTCCGCAATAATAGAAAGCAATTGTTTTAATTTACGACTTGTTCCTACATTTAGGTTTGCATAGTGAGGAATATCCGTTTCTAATGTTTGTACGATGACCTGTCCTAAACGTAAATTCAATGCATTTTCCTTTCCAAATGGATAGTATCCATGTTGTAAATAGTCATTAAACAAGGGTAGTGGATGTTCAATAGCCGTCAGTTTTACTTCGTTGTTGATAATCTGTTCTAAGGAATAAACGCCTATTTTGTAATTATGAAAATAGTCTAAATATTCCCGAAACGACAAGCCTTGTAAGTTGTACATTAATGCGCGGCGGCTCAAATCTGCTGAACCTTTTAGAATGTCAAGAACTGAAGAGCCAGTAAATACAACTTTTAATTTTGGATATGAATCATAAATATTTTTCAATTCACGAGACCAATCAACGTACTTATGTATTTCATCGATAAATAAATATTCTCCAGCATTTTTATAGAAGCTGTCTGCTAATTCAACAAGTCTATGTTCACTAAAATACAAATCATCAGCAGATACATACAATGCTTTCTTGCTGTCTAAGTGTTCTTTGATATATTGAAGAATCAGTGTTGTTTTTCCAACACCTCTAGATCCAATAATCCCAATCATACGACTATCCCAAGATATTTCTTCGTACAAATAACGTTTAAAATCTAGCCTTGTGTGCTGTAGAAGTGTTTCAAATTTCTGATAAAGCGTTTTCATTTGTTGTAGATTATGCTTTGCAAATATATAAATTGCACAACAAAATTAACAATTTTTCTAAATAATGCTCAATAGAAAGTGCAATTTATTGGTTTTTTGCTTGAGTGTTAACGTATTTAATATGAGTTCGATGTAAGGAAATTACGTAATCTATTGATGTTAAGTTGATTAGTTCGTTTTTCCCTTTTTTTGGTTAGAACCTAAATCGTTTTGTAGAATACTGACCTATTTTTAAAAGACATTAAAATCATAGCGATAGCGTCGAAGTATAACAAAGAATCTTATATCGAACTTACGTTATTTATAGTCGAGTAACCAAAAAATTAAGCAAGTTTTCTATCGCACTACGGCTAATTCAGAGTATTTTTGCAAAATGGAATTCAAACTGCATTCAGCATTTACGCCATCTGGCGATCAGCCAGCGGCTATTGCCAAATTAGTTGATGGTTTAGCAAACAAACTCCGAGCGCAAACCCTTTTGGGAATCACAGGTTCGGGAAAAACCTTTACCATTGCCAATGTGATAAAAGAAACGGGAAGACCTACGCTTATTTTGAGTCATAACAAAACCTTGGCAGCTCAGCTGTATGGCGAGTTCAAATCTTTTTTTCCAGAAAATGCGGTTGAATATTTTGTCTCATATTATGACTATTATCAACCCGAAGCCTATTTGCCGAGCTCGGGAACTTACATCGAAAAAGACCTTTCTATCAATGAAGAAATTGAAAAATTAAGACTTTCGGCGTCTTCTTCTTTGCTTTCGGGTCGGCGCGATGTGATTGTTGTTTCTTCGGTGTCGTGTATTTATGGGATCGGAAATCCTGAAGAATTTCATAAAAATACCGTTTCGGTTGAAGTTGGCGAAAAATGGGATAGAAATACCTTGCTTCATACCCTAAATTCGGCTTTGTATGCACGAAGTGAAACGGATTTTAAGCCTGGTCAATTTCGGGTAAAAGGCGATACGGTTGATGTTTATCCGGCTTATGCCGATGTCTATTATCGTCTTCATTTTTGGGATGATGAAATTGAGAAAATTGAAAGCCGATCAGTAGAAAACAACCTTAGACTTGGGCAGTTCGAGCATCTTTTGATCTATCCTGCAAACCTGTTTGTGACTTCAAAAGATAAGCTTTTTCAGGCGATGAATCTGATTCGCTATGATTTAGGAAAGCGTGTGGAATTTTTTAGAGAAGTTGGTCGAGGTTTAGAGGCCAAACGTTTGGAAGAACGTGTGAATTATGATCTTGAAATGATTCAAGAATTAGGCTATTGTTCGGGTATCGAAAACTATTCTCGTTATTTGGATGGAAGAGAAAAAGGAAGTCGGCCGTTTTGTCTAATAGATTATTTTCCAGATGATTATCTATTGGTTATTGATGAAAGCCACGTAACGATACCGCAAATAAAAGCGATGTATGGTGGCGACAGATCTCGAAAAGAGAATTTGGTTGAATATGGTTTTCGTTTGCCTTCGGCGATGGATAATCGACCGTTGAAGTTTGAGGAATTCGAGTTGATGCAAAACCAAACTATTTACGTATCGGCAACACCAGCCGACTATGAATTGCAAGAAAGCGAAGGACTTTATGTCGAGCAAATTATTCGCCCAACAGGCTTGCTCGATCCTGTTATTGAAGTCCGACCAAGTGAAAATCAGGTTGATGATTTGATGGCGGAAATCAAAATTAGAGCTGAAAAAGACGAACGGATTTTGGTAACCACGCTAACCAAACGGATGGCGGAAGAATTAACCAAATATCTGACCAAATATCAGATCCGTTGTACCTATATTCACTCGGACGTCGAGACGATGGAGCGTGTGGAAATCATGCAAAATCTGAGAAAAGGTTTAATTGATGTTTTGATTGGTGTTAACTTATTGAGAGAAGGTTTGGATTTGCCTGAAGTTTCTCTGGTTGCTATTTTAGATGCAGACAAAGAAGGCTTTTTACGTTCCGAACGGGCTTTAGTTCAAACCGTTGGGCGAGCAGCCAGACACGTTGAAGGACGAGCTATTTTGTATGCCGATAAAATGACTAATTCGATGGAAAAAACCATCACCGAAACCAGACGAAGACGAACTTTACAGGAAGCTTACAATAAAAAACATAAGCTTGAGCCTCAGGCATTAAACAAAAAAATTCAATCGGTTTTTGACGACCAAAGCGAAAAAAGTAAATCGTATTCAACTGCTTTTGAAGAAAAAGAAATGGTTGCTGAAGAAGATATAAAATACGCTACAAAAGCAGATTTAACCAAAAAAATAGCTTCATATCGAAAGAAAATGGAAAAAGCAGCAGAGATTTTAGATTTTCCGAGAGCTGCTTTTTTCCGAGACGAAATCAAAAAACTAAAAGCATTGACAGATGAAAAATTCAGAAAATAAAGGCGGCGTTTTTAAAATAGTCGCTGTTGTTGGCGTTATTTTATTGGCTTCTTTTTTGGCAAAACCACTATTTGAACGTGAAGCAAAACTGAAAATTTACGCGCCAGCAGACATCAATCCCGAATTGGTAGACTCCAGTATGCAGAGTCAAAGTGGCGATCATCGCATCAAAGATTTTGAATTGTATAATCAAGATAATCAGCTGGTTAGCAAATCTTCTTTTCCGAATAAAATCAAAATAGTTGACTTTTTTTTTACCACCTGTCCAAATATTTGTCCAAAGATGACTTTCCAGATGAGTCGAGTCAACGAACGCTTTATCGAAGATACTAATGTTGTAATTTTATCGCATTCGGTTACGCCAACAAAAGACACACCAGAAGTACTGGCGGCTTATGCCAAAGAACATGGTGCAAGCCTACCAAAATGGCAATTTTTAACGGGCGACAAACAAATTATCAACACGCTCGCCCGGCAATCTTATTTTGCTGCAAAAGAAGAATGGAAAGGCGATTATGGCGAATTTATCCACACCGAAAACTTTGTTTTAGTCGATCCAAATTGGCGAATTAGAGGCTATTACGACGGTACAAACACAGAAGATGTCAATCGCTTAATGAAAGATTATCGGTTGCTAACAAAAGAGTTCGAGTTTGGCTCAAACTAATGAGTTGTTCGGGCTTGGCATCAATTTGGGCAGTTTCTAAGGTTTAAGAAAATAGAGCGAACTAAGCTGAAAGTTTTGATTTGGAGCACAAGCTCGAGTATGTTTTTGATGAAAAAATAATACGTAGTGAACTTATTTACAGCTAATTGTTGTATATTCGAACACTAATTTTAAATTCTTTTTTATGAAAAACTTAATTGCACTTTTTTGTACCGGCTTGATGTTTAGCTCTTGCGTCGATGATTTGGATTTCGATAAAACTGAAGATTTTGAACTCAACGTGGGCTTAGATCTTCCTATTATTCAAGCCGAGCTAAATCTTGATAAATTCATTTCGGAAAACACTCAATTTATTGTAGTGGCTCAAAATGGCGAAATGTCTATCAACTATCGTGAAGAAAACGCTTTCGAGTTCGAGTTACCAGATTTAGCAAGCGTAGAAGATCAAACGATCTTTGATGAGAGCCTAATTATTGGAAACATAGACATTGAATTTGAAAAAGAAATAGATGGATTTGATGACCTTACGTTCAATACCTTACGCTTAGGGAGTGGAGGTATTAAATTCACAATCAACACTTTGGCTACAGCGGATCCTGTTGCTGTTTCTGTCGGTATCGGAAATGCGACTAAAAATGGTAACCCCTTTGACATGTCATTTACATCTACCAGTAGCAGCGAAGAGCATGAGTTCAGCCTAGAGGATGTGATGTTCGATTTCACAACTCCTGGTTCTGTCGAAAATAGCCTTAAATTCAAATTTTCCATCAACTCTAGCATAGCTCAATTAGGGCAAGGGTATGATATTAAAATTGAATTATCGGATGTGGGCGTCGAAACGCTAACAGGGCATTTCGGGCAATTAGAAGTTGATATTCCAGAAGGAGAGTTTGAACTTGGCATCGAGCAATTCGATAACTTTATTGATGGACTTAGATTTTCTGATCCGAAAATTAACCTGTATACTTCAAATCAATTGGGCGTGAGTTTTGGTCTTGATGTTGATTTTGAAGGAGAACGAGAAGGAATAATTAGAAACTTGGACGTCGACAACCTGATGATTTCTCAAGCTCCAAACCCAGGCGATCAAATCAATGAAACCAATACTATTGATAATAATTCATCAAATCTTTCAGACTTTTTTGAGTCCTTTCCAAGTACCATAAGCTATTCAGGCAAAGCAACACTGAACCCATTAAACTCCAGTATAGAAAACTTTATTGCAAACGACACGAAGCTTTCTGGCGATATTGAAATTGACATCCCAATGGATTTCAAAATTAGCAATTTAGTTTACGATTATTTGATTGAAGATGTTGAAATTTTGGGCGAAAATGATGAGTTCAACGCTGTTAAACTCAAATTTACATGCGAAAACAAGTTTCCATTAGATGCCGAAATCATACTTGATTTTTTAGATGAAAATAAACAAGCCTTAGACAGTCTAAGTTTACCACTTTTAGAGTCGGGAACGGTAGAGGCCTCGGGAGTTATCACAACACCAAAAATTTATGAATTTGAAGTCGAGCTTGATAATCCATTAATTCAAGCACTCAAAAACACTCGACATCTCAACTTTAGGGGGCGTCTTCAAACCAGCGAAGAAGGCAAGGTTGAGGTTAAATTACTTTCAACCTACAACATCTTGATTGGTATGGCGATAGAAGGAGAATATAAACTTAAAAACGACTAAGCCATGAAAAAGACATTACTATTCCTTAGTTGCATACTTACTTTAATAGGATCAACCAGCGTTTTGGCTCAAGGCCAAAGTGGAGTTTATGGGTTTACGGCCATACCACAATCCTTGCTCTCTAACCCCGCCACAGTACAGCAAAGCCGTTTTTTCTTTTCGCTACCAGGATTTAGCGACGCTCAATTGAGTTTGAGAAACACAGGTTTTAGTCTCGATGAAATATTCAAAAAAGGGTCCGACATCAACCAAGATGTTGATAAAGTGCTTAGAAATTTAACCAATGAAGATTATTTGATGCTCAATGCACAGGTAAGCAACCTTTATTTTGGTTTTAATACTAAGATCGGAAACTTTTCATTCGGTACCTACAACCACATGAATATGTTTTACAACATTCCTTCCGAATTGCTAAAAGTAGTCCGAGCTGTTGATGACACGTATATTGGACAAAGCATGTCGCTAGACCATCAACATTCTTCTTTTACGAACTATCAAACCTTTCATGCAGGTTATCAAAACCAATTTTTGGACGATAGACTTTCTCTTGGTCTACGGTTTAAGTACTATAAAGGTCTGGTGAATTTTCAGACCGAAAAATTTATTTTTAACATAGATCGTATTAGTAATCAGCAACTTAATATCACAACAGATGTCGTTTTAAACACCTCTGGAGCTTATGAAATTGAACATGGCGATCCGATGAATTTACTTTCGGGAAACAATACGGGGACTTCCCTTGATTTTGGAGCTAGTTTTAAATTGAATGACAAATTGAGTTTTTCTGCCAGCGTTTTAGATATGGGCGCAAAAATCAAATGGTCAAATGATGTTAAAGTCCATTCGGCAAACGGAACATTTGAGTTTGATGGATTGGATATTGATTTGAATGACGAAGATTCGTTTAACGAAGCTATCGAAGAACTCAAAGAAGATGTGGCAGATGCATTAAATTTTGATGAGCAACGTGTGAATACAAGTTATACGAGCATTTTGCCAAGCCATACCTATGTGTCCGCTCAGTATAACTTTCATAAAAAACATAGCTTAATTGGAGTCTATCGACTAACTTCGGCTGAACATTATGACTACTCTTCAGTTTCTTTGAAATATTTCACACAACTCACACGCCCTTTGCAATTTATAGCTTCGGTAAACATGAATTCTATCGAAACTCAATTTGGACTTGGAGCTTCTCTTAAGCTTGGTCCTTTGCAGCTTTTTGTCATTACCGAAAATGTCGTTGGTGCGTTTTACCCTGGGCGCTCAAAAACACTTGATACTTCATTCGGAATCAATTTCTTAGCTTATAAAAAGAAAGACAAAAAGCAGAATCCTGAGGAAGACAAAGAGGAGGAATTGGAGGTGAAAAAGAAGGAGAAGAAAGACGAGAAGAAAGACAAGGAAAAAGATACAAAAGCATCTGATAAAAAGAAAAAAGAGAAGAAGAAAAAGAAAGAACCGAAAGAGAAAAAAGAGAAAAAAGAGAAAAAAACTAAAAAGGAATAAGAAATCCCAAGCCAAAAAAGCCAAGAATTTATCAAGTTCTTGGCTTTTTTATTGCATTATGTGAACAGTAGTACCATTAAAAACATGTTTTATTGAAGAATATTTTTTCTGTGCGGAGTTCCAAATCACATAGATCTAAAAATCTAAATCGCCTTTCCCTTCACGGATAAGCTCAATCTCGCCATTAGATAAATCGACAACCGTAGAACCAATATTTCCTCCAAAACCACCATCAATAACAAGGTCAACTTCGTGTTGATATTTCTCGAAAATCAATTCAGGATCGGTGGTGTATTCAATCACATCATCGTCGTCTTTGAGCGAAGTACTGACGATAGGGGAGTCTAAAACACGTACAATTTCTCTTATGATTTGATTGTTGGGAACACGAATTCCGAGTGTTTTCTTTTTAGATTTAAACAAACGTGGCACAATATTGTTGGCTTCCAAAATAAACGTATAAGCACCTGGAAGTTTTCGTTTTAGAAGTTTAAACGCCCAATTTTCGATAGGTTTGGTATAATCTGAAAGGTGACTGAGGTCGTAACAAATAATTGAAAAATTTGCTTTTTCGAGTTTGATGCCTTTTAGTTTGGCAAGTTTGTCTAAAGCCTTCGGATTTTTTAAATCGCAACCTAAAGCATAAACGGTATCGGTAGGATAAATGATGATGCCACCGCGTTTTAGCACATCAACCACTTGTTGGATGTGTTTTTCATTCGGGTTATTTTCGTAGAGTTTGAGAAACATTTAATGTAAGTTTTTACTGTCGGCAACAAACTGAGCTAACCCTTTGTCGGTCAGTGGGTGGTGGATTAATTTTTTGATTGCAGCCAGCGGCGTGGTCGATACATCGGCGCCAGCCAAAGCACTCTGAACCACATGCTGGACATGACGAATGGAAGCGGCAAGAATCTGTGTGTCAATCTGATAGTTATCAAAAATAGTTCGAATATCTTGAATGACTTCGATGCCATTATGTGCTATGTCGTCGAGTCTGCCGATGAAAGGCGACACATAGGTTGCGCCCGCTTTGGCAGCCAAAAGTGCCTGAGCTGAGGAGAAAATGAGTGTGCAATTCGTCGGAATGTTCTTTTTCTTGAAATAGACCAAGGCTTTCAATCCATCTTCGGTCATCGGAATTTTAACTACAATTTGCGCTTTGTTGAGTTCAAAAAGTTGCTCGCCTTCCCGAATCATTTCTTCATATTTTGTTGAAAGCACTTCGGCACTTACAGGTTTGCCAGGGCAAATAGCACAAATGGACTGATAATGCCGATGTATGGCTTCTTCGCCCTGGATGTTTAGTTTTGCCATCAAAGATGGATTGGTCGTTACGCCGTCTAAAATACCTAAATTTTCAGCCTCTTGGATGTCTTCCAAAGCAGCGGTGTCTATAAAAATTTTCATAAGACCAAAGGTAAGGATATTTCGCTAAACAGTCTCTTTAGCAACTCCTATCTTTAGTTTCGATTTGAAGATACGGTATAATTTTTGCTGTTTTTTTGAGCCATGAACACAAAATTACTTCTCTACATTTCGCTCATCGCTCTACTTTCTAGCTGTACAAAATATCAATATTATTCGGTTTCCAGCACTTTGGCTCAAGAAAAAAATGGCGAATTTGTTTACGAAAACGACAGTCTTGCCATTAGCTATAGTTATGTTTATTCTGGAGATCTGCATCTCAATATTCAAAATAAAACAAATCAGCTGATTTATATTGACTGGGAAAAATCGGCTTTATTGAAGGGCAAAAACAAAAAGGCTGAAAGAAACAACTTTACTTACAGAGTGTCTGCGCCAGAAAAACGTATTTACATTCCGCCCCATTCAAAGGTTAGTAGAATACTGGGCAAGGCATCGGTCCCAGGCTATCAAAACCTAAAATCTGGACCGAATACAGAAAAAATCAAAACGGACTATGGAAGCCACAAACGGCACAGCTATATGGCTTCCGATTCCTTGAATTTTCATCAATCTTATCTTTATTTTTGTAATGAAGCTCACGAGCGGTTTTCTGTTGTTCAACATCAATTTTGGGTTTCGGAAATTCTAACGAGCTACAGTAGACTGGATGCCGTCCGAAAAAACCAAATAGCGCGAGAAAAGTTGACCAAATTTGGTTATGTTTCTGCCTTTGCTTTAGCCACTGGAGTGGTTTGGGTTTGGCTTCAACTTGAAAAAGAGGCGGAAGATTCGAAAGATTAAAGGTTCAAAAAATAGGTTTTCAACAAACAGCAAACCAACTCCATAAATTAGTTGTAACTTTGCCGATTAAAATTTATTTATATGGAACACCCTTTTATGGATCTAGGGTTGAGCGAGGACATCGTTGCCGCAGTAGTTGATTTAGGTTTTGAGAAACCTTCTGAAATACAGGAAAAAGCAATCCCATTGTTGTTGGAAGAACAATCTGACATCGTTGCTTTAGCACAGACAGGAACAGGTAAAACTGCAGCGTTTTCTTTGCCATTACTAGAACGGATAAAGCCGAGCGACGCTCATGTTCAGGCACTTATTTTATCCCCAACACGCGAATTGGCAATTCAAATCGCACGAGACATTCAGGACTATTCAAAGTACCTGAAACGAATCAAAGTAGCAACCGTCTATGGTGGAGCGAACATCTTCGAACAATCTAAAGCCATAAAGCGTGGTGCTCAAATCGTTGTAGCTACGCCTGGTCGTCTAAAAGACATGATCAATCGTAGATTTATCTCTCTAGAACACATCGAAACGTGTGTTTTGGATGAAGCAGATGAGATGCTTAACATGGGTTTCAAAGACGATTTAGATGAAATCTTGTCGTATTGCCCAGACGAAAGAAGCACGTGGCTATTCTCGGCAACCATGCCAAGAGAAGTAGCCCGCATTGCAAAGAATTACATGCAAAATCCGATCGAAATTACCTGTGGAACTAAAAACCAAGGTGCAAGTTCGGTAACTCATCAATATTCTATCGTCAAACCTTTCAACCGCTATGCGGCACTCAAAAGATTAATCGATTTTGAGCCAGATATGTTCGGGATTGTCTTTTGTAGAACACGTCACGAAACACAAGATGTTGCCGAACGTTTGATTGCCGATGGCTATAATGCAGGCGCATTACACGGCGATTTGTCTCAAAACCAGAGAGATGTGGTTATGGGACATTTCAGAAAAAAACACATTCACTTTTTGGTTGCCACCGATGTGGCGGCTCGTGGAATTGATGTTAATAATGTAACACACGTTATTAATTATCAACTTCCCGAAGATGTTGAAGCCTACACACACCGTTCTGGTAGAACAGGTAGAGCAGGAAATACAGGAATTTCTTACGCCATCATTACACCAAAAGACAAAGGTAAAATTCGTCGAATTGAAGGGATTATCAAAAAGAAGTTTGAACCAACAGACTTGCCTTCTGCCAAAGATGTAGCCGACAAGAAATTGATCAGCATTGCAGCTAAATGGAAAGATCTTGAAATTAATGACGAATTAGCCGAGAATTTCTTACCGTATTTCAATGAAGTGTTTGAAGATGTTTCGAAAGAAGATATTCTCAAAAGATTGATTACCAAAGAAATGGAGAAGTTTTTATCGAAAGTTAAAAACGAAAACATCAACCATTCAGGTAAAGACGGCGACAGAGAACGTGGTGGCCGAAGAGATCAGAAGCGTTATTTTATCAACCTTGGAGAAAATCATGGTTTCGACTGGATGAGTATGAAAGACTACATCCGTGAACAAACAGGCTTAGGTCAAGATGATTTACAACGTGTTGATGTGATGAATAAATTCGCTTTTTTCACGGTTCATCAATCGCATTCAGATTTAATTCTTGAACGTGTACACGGACAAAATTACGACGGTACAACCGTAAACATCGAAGAAACCAAACAAGACCGACGTCACGGAAAAGGTGGTGGAGGCGGTGGCCGAAGACGCAATGACAGCGGCGGCGGCCGAAGACGCTCTGGTGGCGGAGGCGGCGGAGACTGGTCTGGCAAAAGACGTAGCTTAGGCTCGCGCCGAGACAATCCACAATCTAGAGAACGTAGAGGAAGAAGACATTCATAGTTTTTTCTGAATTATAAAAAAGGAGCTTCAATTTATTTTGAAGCTCCTTTTATTTTTGATTCGATGACATAGCGAAATTCATTAGGCGAATTATCGAAGGTTTTAACTGAGTATTTTTTCGGGGTAGCTATATTAATTTGATCGTCCATCGCCCTAATTTTGGTCTGTTTTTGTCTGCACCTAAGTCTCTTTGGCTATATTTTTTTTGAGCGCCAACAACCAAGCCCTCAAATCGCCCGAATGATCTAAACCTGAAGACAAGCTTAGTTAAAGCCCCAGCCTTGCTTGCGGGTTTTGTTGCTGTTTGTTTTGTGCTAAGAAAAAAAGATGGGGCTATAAAAACTGAGCCAGCTTAAATCAGACATAAATTTGCTGAATTAACATTTTTGGTGTAATTTAGCACCAGAAAACAAAGCTATGGCAAGACAAAGTATCTCATTCACGCAGCCAAATGACGAGTGGTTGAAAAATCAAGTTGACAGCAAAGAATATTCAAGTAAAAGTGAGCTTGTAAATGACTTGATAAGGCAAGCTAGAAAACAGCAAAAACAAATTGACTGGGCAAGTTCTAAATTGGAAAAAGCTGAAAATAGCGGATTTACAAATCTAAATAAAAATCAAATTTTAGCGGAATCAAAGTCTCTAATTTAATGGCAAATTATAAGTTAAGTAATGCAGCAAAAGGCGACTTAATTAGAATTCACCATTTTGGAGTGCATAAGTTCGGAATGACTCAGACAGATAAATATTTTGACACATTTTATAGCGTGAAAAATTACTGTTGGCAACAGTCGCGTTTTCAAATTTTCCGAATGGACTAAAACCCAGAGCTTATTTGCGTTTTTTTTACCACCACCCGACTAAAATGAAAATTAAATTTAGTATGGCTGAATTTCAAAATGTTTATTATTTTTGTCAATCAATGACAAGTCTAAATATTCAAGTCAAATGAAACAATATTTTGGAGAGTACATAAAAAATCTAAGAACAGGAAAAGGTTTTACATTAACTCAATTAGGAGCGAAACTTGATTTAGATTCTGCAAATCTTAGCAAAATCGAAAATGGAAAAAGAGAGTTTGATGAAAAAAGACTTGAGTTGTTAGCCTCGGTTTTTGAACTTGATATTGAAAAATTAAAAACTGAATTCTTTAGTGAACTCTTCGCTAAAAAAATATACCAAACCAATTGCTCTACAGAAGTTCTTAATGTTGCAGAAGAAAAAGTAAAATACTATAGAGAACATAATGTAGAACAAGGAAAACTTAAATTATAAATGTCTCAAAGGAAACAACAATTAACCGAATTGGTAGAAAGATACCAGGTCTTCAAAAGAGAAGGGCGTTTAGGTTTAAGTTCTGAGGGAACTATAAGAACTTGGATAAATGAACTTCTTGCAATTTTTGATTGGAACGTTATGGACACGTCCCAAATACTGCAAGAAAAAGTATTGTCACTAGAAGAAAAGGAAAGGTTAGAGGAAATTGATTCAACCTCTACTCGACCAGATTACACTTTTAAAATAGGTAATCAAAAACTTACTTTTCTTGATGCTAAAGCGGTTTCGGTAAGTATTGAAACAAGTACTTCTTCTGCCTTTCAAATTAAGTCTTATGGCTGGTCAATTCTAGCTCCTTGTTCATTTTTAACCAATTTTGAGGAATTTGCAATCTATGATTGTACTTATATTCCAAATGAATCACAATCAGCAAATCTTGGCAGAACTTATTTTAAAATAGATGATTACATTGACAATTTTGATGTTTTAGAGAAACATCTTCTAAAATCTAATATCTTAAATGGAACTCTTGAAAAGCTTTATTCAGACACTCTTGAAAATGTAGGAAGTGTTCAAAAACTTTCTCCTGATTTAGTATTTGCTGAGCAACTTTCTAACTTTCGTTTATCTCTTGCTAAAAACATTGTAGAAAATAATAGCGACCTGATAAGCAATAATGCAGAGTTACTAGCATATCTCACGCAAGTAATTATAAATCGTATAATATTTATTAGAATTTGTGAGGCTAGAAGAATTGAAAGAGATGGCTTGCTATTAACCTTTCTGGAAAATGGGTTTTGGGCTGAATTCAAAAATTCATCTTACAATGATTTTTTTGAGCATTATGACGGACCACTTTTCAATAGAATTAATAATATTCAAGAACTAGAAATTGACAATGATGTCATTATGGAATTGATAGATTTACTCTATTATCCCTCTCCGTATAGATTTGAGGTAATTCCAACAAAGTTATTGAGTGATATTTATGAAATTTTCTTGTCTAAAAAACTAATAATTGAAAATGGAGAAGTATCCGAAAAACTAAAATTAGAATACATCAAAACAAATGGTGCTATTAGTACGCCTCAATATTTAGTTCAAGATTTACTTAAAAGAACCATTATAAAAGAAGATTTAATTGAAAGAGGTCTTGAAAGTGTTTCTGATACAAAAATCTTAGACTTTGCTTGTGGTAGCGGAATTTTTCTAATTGAAACTTTTGATTATTTACAAGATGTATTCATCAATTACTACAAAGAAAACCCATCTCAGGAATTTAGCCATTTCTTTTTTCAAAATTCAGATTTAACCACATTAACGATAGCTGGAAAAAGACATATAATCTCAAAATGTATTTTTGGAGTTGACATTGACCCAGAAGCGGTCGAAGTTGCTAGAATGTCTTTATCTCTTAAAGTTGTAGATAGTTCTGAGTTCTTTGAAAATTATCAAGAAATTGGAATTTTTGGTAATCAAATTTTAAACAATGTTGGCAACAACATCAAATGTGGAAATACGCTCGTTTCAACAGATATAACCACGAAATATCCACAATTAAATTCTGACCAAGAACAGCTTTTTAGAACAAATGCTTTTGACTACAATAGCTTAAACGGGTTTTCTGAAATATTCAGTAGCAAAGGTGGTTTTGATTACATAGTTGGTAATCCTCCTTATGTCGAAGTAAAAAATTATAATCTAGAATATCCCTTTATGCATCAATACATAAAGGCTGAATATGAAACCACAAAAAAAGATAAGATAGACTTGTCTGTCGCATTTATAGAAAAAGGTGTTTCAATTCTTAATGAAAAAGGTAAGATAGGTTTGATTATTCAAAAGAGGTTTTTTAAAACCAATTACGGCTATGATATTAGAGAATTTATATGTTCAAACAACCTTTTATCACAAGTTATAAATTTCAACTCAACGAAAATTTTCAAAGGCAGAATCACCTATGTTGCCTTAATGATTTTAGATAAAAGTAAGCCGGACATAATAAATTGCTACAATGCTTCATCTGATGTTTCTGAGTTACCTTTTGAATTAAATTCCATTCCTGAAGTAGAAAAGGAAAGTCGAAACTTCACTCAAATACAATCTTCTGATTTGAGTTCAGATTTATGGCAAATTGAAGATGCAGAAGTTTTAGATGTAAATATAAACCTACTAAAAAAGCATAGTAAGTTTGGAGATTTTGCTGTAGTAAGAGGTGGAATTCAAGCCTTATGGAATAGAGCTTACCACATAAATGTTATCTCTCTAAACGATAATGGAACTTTATCAGGAAATACACATTTAGAAGAAAATATAACATTAGAAATTGATGCGTGTCGTCCTTTAATAACCAACGAAGGATTTTATCCATTCCGTGATGATACAACTCATACCTATGTGATTTTCCCGTATGACATCATTGATGGAGAAAAAATTCAAATTCCATTTGACGAATATGAAAATCGTTATCCTTTGGTTGGAGCATATTTAAAAAGACAAGAAACATTAATAAAAGATAAAGTACAAACCAAACCTGATGATAATTGGCATCTCTACACAAGAGAAAACAGTCACGAAAGAACCTTTGACAAAGTTCTTTTACCAATGACATCCAATGATACTTATGCAACTATCACAAAAAATCCACTTAATTATTGTGATAATGCCAATATGTATTTTATTGACCTTCCAGATAAAACAGATATAAATTTATTTGCTGTTGCTGGAATAATTAATTCTACAATCTTCTCTGTTTTAGCTAGACCTGTTGCCAATCCTCAATCTGGCGGTTATTTTAAATTCAATAAACAATTTATCGAACCGTTACCTTTTCCAAAGGAAAATTTCAATTCGAATATCGGATTAGTAACTGAGATTTCAGTTTTAGCACAAACTATTCAGCAAACACAAGAGCAATACAAGCACTCTTCTCCAAGACAAAAGACAGTCTTAAAAGCAACTTTAAGTGAATGTTGGACAAATCTTGACAGCAAAGTTTATCAACTTTATGATTTAACTGTTGACCAAATTTCCTTTTTCAATGAAAGAGGAAGAAATATTAACCGCTTAGAAATACTTGATAGACTATGATTAATAAAGACATATCCAAATTTCTAAATGAACTTTCTGATGATTTATTAATTGTCAATAAGCTCATTGTTGGTGCCTATCTTCAATTTAACAAAATCAAGGTAAAGAACAATAAATTAATCCTTTCTTGCATTGAAGGTAATGATGTAAAAACCATTAATACATTTATTAAACTAATAGAGCTAAAGAACGGTAAATTCGATTTTGAAGATGTTATTCACTTATTCGAAACAAGTATCCCTTCAAAAGATATTTCTGTAAATGGAGCTGTTTACACACCAAGTTATATAAAAGACTACATAGTTAAAGAGACACTTTGCAAAATAAAAGATTCAAATTTACCAACCATTAAAGTGTCGGACATTGCTTGCGGAACTGGAGCTTTTTTATACACTGTAGCTCAAGAAATAAAGCAAAAAACAAACAGGAGTTATTTTGATATTTTTAAACAAAATATTTACGGTCTTGACATCTCTGATTATACAATTACAAGAGCAAAAATTTTACTTTCCCTTTTAGCAATCACAAACGGAGAAGATGAAAAGGAATTTGAATTTAATTTGTTAGTCGGTAATGCCTTAAATTTTGATTGGAATAATCAAATAAATCAATTCAAAGGTTTCGATATAGTTATTGGCAATCCTCCTTATGTGCGAGCTAAAAATTTAAGCGAAGAAACTAAATCACTTTTATCAAATTGGGAAGTTACAAAAACTGGTAATCCTGATTTATATATTCCGTTTTTTGAAATAGGTCTTAAATATCTAAAAACAAGTGGAGTTCTTGGTTATATAACCGTTAACACTTTCAAGAGAAGTGTTAATGCTAGAAATCTTAGAGAATACTTTAAAACGAATCTATTTGATTTAAAAATTCTGGATTTTGGTAGTTCACAAATTTTTGCAAATAAGTCAACTTATACCTGTATTGTATTTATCGAAAAGCAAGAGTCTAATGAAGTTAAATATCAAAAAATAACAGCTAAGGATTTTCTGAATAAAAAAATAGCAGATTTCACTCGAATCAATTATAAGCTATTAAATACCAAAAAAGGTTGGATTTTAAATAAACCTGACGTTTTAGAAAATATTAATAAAATTGAAAGTATTGGGATTCCATTAGGCGATAAATTTCCAATAAGAAATGGTTTAGCAACTTTAAGTAATGATGTTTTTATATTTAAGCCAGTCAATGAAGATGAGGATTATTTCTATCATCAGAATGGAAAACTACATAAAATAGAAAAAGGAATTTGTAGAGATGTTATTAAACCAAACAGACTTAAAACTGAATCCGAAATTCCGACATTAAAAGAACAAATTATTTTTCCATACTATCAAGAAAATGCACAAGCCAATCGTTTTGACTATAAATCAAACAAGAAAATAGCATTTGAGGAGGATTACTTTAAGACTAATTTCCCTAACGCATATAAATACTTAGAAGGAAACAAGGTTCAACTATTAAATAGAGATAAAGGGAAAAACGCAAAATATAAATGGTTTGAATTTGGAAGAACCCAAGCATTGAATGATTTAGGCAAAAAGTTACTATTTCCTTATATGGCTGGACAGCCTTACTTTGTTTATACTGACCAAGATGACTTATTACTTTATGCAGGATATGCTGTTTACTTCGATTCTGAAAGAGAATTGAAAGTGTTAAAAAGAATTTTGGAATCTAAAGTGTTTTGGTATTACATTAAAAAAACAAGTAAGCCATATTCTGGTAACTATTTTGCTTTAGCCAAAAATTACGTCAAAGATTTTGGGGTTTGCAATTTAAATGAAAATGAAAAGAATTATTTACTAACGACAGATTCGTTAGAAGAGAGAAATGATTTCTTGTTTAA
Organism: Flavobacteriales bacterium; assembly: GCA_049609625.1. GTDB lineage: Bacteria > Bacteroidota > Bacteroidia > Flavobacteriales > CAJXXR01 > JBMYYR01. The sequence continues at coordinate 26,185 of JBMYYR010000010.1, forward strand.
AAAATATAATATTAATCCGAAAGCAATAGCGGATTAGCTAGCGTAAGGTTCAAGCATATTTATTTTTCAATCTCTATTGTTTTGTTTTTCAATAGCTTACCAGAGTAAAATCATGTTTGTTTTGAGTCCAAAGCTCAAGCCACAAACAGGTTATTGGAAGTAGAATGTTGTGTGCTGTAAGAGTCTGATTTTTAGTTAATTGTCGAAAGAATTCCAAAGGCGTTTAAATTCAGTTTTATAGGCTTTGGCAACGCCTTTGGAGTTGTTGAGGATAATATTTTCTTGATTATAGGCCGCCGCCGATCTTGTCCAATTGTATGAGCCTGTCAAAACACGTTTTGAATCGAAAATAGCAAATTTATGATGCATGTGGTGTCGTGCGTCGTCAAAACGGATGTTGACGCCTTTTTTGATTAAATAGTGGATATCCGAGCCTCGATCATAGCTTTTGTCGTCGTCGGTTATAATTTTGATGTCGATAGATTTAGACTCATAAACATCAAGCAAAGCATCGCTAATCTGATTGTCCGAAAGGGTAAAAACACAAATATAAATTTGCTCTTTGGCTTGTTTTATTTGATTGATAATTAGCTCTCTGCAAGCTTCTCCGGGGCTAAAGCACACTTTGTTTTGTTCGGCTTCAAAAAACTGATGGATAAAGTTGGCGGTTTTCAAAACGGACTCTGCTTGCGCTTCTTCGGGTTGTTCTTCCAAATACTCCGAAAACCAATCGAGCACCTCATTTTTTTCAAAATTGATTGGTCGTTCTGTTTCGGTAAATTCTAGCCATTTTTTGCGTTCCCATTTCTGAGTTTTGTAGGACGAACTCATGGGTTTTAAAATAGAGATAAATGATTTTAAATCAAACATTTAATAAGAGTTTATGGAGTCTAAAATGTAGGTAATGCGCCAAGCTTCGGTAGAAGGCATTTGTAAGAAAAATTCGCCTTCTTTCAGAAACCAACGCTGATTTTCTTTCACAATAAAAATGCCCTGATAGTGTCCAATTTGACTCAATTTATAACCAAAAAGTACGGAGCCATCCTGAAATTGACTTTTTTCGCGCTCAATAAACGGACTGAGCTCAAAAACAGCATCGCAAGATTTAAGAAAAGGAAACTGGTCGGCGCTACGTTGCTCTTCTATCCCTTGGCTAAAATAGGGCCATGGTTTGACTTTTTTTTCGGGTGTATTTTTCTTTTCTAGTGTGTGGTTTTTTTTCTGATTGTCAAGGTGTTGAGTAGGTTCGTTGGCTTGTTCTATCTGGTGTTGAAACAAGTTTTTGACCTGAATAGACGGCCGTTTCTGTTCTGTTTTTGGAGGCTCTATGACCGTTGGTTTGTAGGCCACCTCGGTGTTGAGCTCACTAAATTCCAAAGCCTTAGCTTCGACATTAAAAAACTTAGCAACACGCCCAATGAGCTCATCCTTTGGCTTTGCCCGAAATTCTTCATAAGCGCCCACACTTGCTCTGGTAAGTCCAAAAAGTTGTGCAAACTCGGTTTGGCTCAGTTTGTTTTGTTTTCTGATGTAGCGTAAATTTTTTCCGATGATCGTCATAGCTTATCTTAATTTTATCACGTTTCCTTTTTGAAGCACCGATTTTATGTTGAGGCTTTTGTTGCGTTTCAGTAATTTAGACAGTTTTATGCCAAATTTCTGAGAGATGGTATATATGTTTTCTCCGTTTTCCCGAACACGATACGTCTTTTTTGAACCTTTATTCTTTTTGGGGCGGACATAAATTTTCTCTCCACCTTCAAAAATAGTAGTTTCATCAAAATCATTGAATGTATTTAGCTCCGCAACCCAAATATCGTAACGATTAGAAATGGCTTCAAAATCCTCGTTTTTTAGAGCAAAAATATACTTCGAGCCATTCGGATTGACGTAGACTTTGTTGGCTTTTCTAAGTGCTTCTTTTTCAAGTTGATCTTTTGTCTTTACGATTACAATTTCGGGCACTTCGTTTGCCCTCGGAATAGAGTCGAGGTCTAGGTTAGTGTATTGATTGTCAGAAGATTCAATAAATTTTTCTTTCCATTTTTTTTCTGAAACATCCAGTAAGTGTAAGGCATTTGTGTGGATAATTCGTATCAAAATATCAGCATATCTTGGGTTGGTAGCATAGCCTGCTTTTTTGAGTCCTTTTGCCCATGCTTTATAATCGGTCAATTTGTAATCAAACAAAAAGGCATAGCGTTGATTTTTGACTAAAAAATTGGAATGGTCTCGGTAGGAGCCGCGTACACTTTCGTAGACTCTAAAGCATTCATTTTCGGCATCATCGGTTCTGAATATGGCTTTGCCAACATAATGGCTTTTGCATTTTATTCCGAAGTGATTATAACCTTCGGTGGCCAAAAAACTTCTGCCATTTTCGGATTCTAAAATACCTTGAGCCAGGGTAATGCTTGCCGGAATTTTAGCCGATCGCATTTCGGACAAGGCCATGGCTTTATATTTTAATATATAGTTGATGTTCGGAAAATGCTGAGCCACAAGTGTTGTAGTTCCAAAAACCAGCATCCAAACACAAGCCATAAAAGAGAGAGAATTTAGCATCAGTTTATAGGCGTTTGTATTGGTTTCCAGGTAAATTCTTTACCAAATTTTTGAGTTCGAGTTGCAACAAGGTTTGGATTAATTTTGAAATGGGCATTTTTGTTTTTACTGCAAGTAAATCAATAGGTTGTGCTTTTATTTGCAGATGCCCCAGAAGCTCCTCTTCGTCTTTTGACAATTGGATAAAGAGTTCATTTTGGTGGGTAGCTTGCTGCTCAGGTTCGGTGTCCCATTGCATGATGTATTCCAAATCAGCAATCGATTCGATCAAATGGGCTTTGTTGCTTTTGATGAGCTGGTTACATCCTTCGGAAGAGCTTTGGTAGTAATTTCCTGCCAAGGCAAACACATCTCTATTGTATTGATTGGCCAAATCGGCAGTAATCAGTGCGCCACCTCTGCGTTTGGCTTCGGCAACTATCAGGGCGTCGCACATGCCAGCAACAATCCGATTGCGGCGCGGAAAATTTTCTTTTGCAGGTTTCGATCCTGAAAAAAATTCGCTCAACAAAGCGCCATTTTGAAGCATGTCGCGCGCTACATCTGTATGTTTGGCCGGATAAATCCGATCTAAACCATGACCCAAAACGGCAATAGTGGGAATGTTGTTTTCTAAAGCTGCTTTATGGGCTGTAATGTCAATGCCATAGGCCAGTCCGGACACAATGATAACTTGATGTTTGGCAAGCTCTTTTACAAATTCTTTGAGCCAATCTTCGCCATAATCGGTTGAGCTTCGGGTGCCAACAATACTAATGACTTTTCTTCCATTAAGCTGGCAATCACCTCTTTGGAATAGCAAAATAGGACTGTCAACGCATTGCTTGAGCCGAAAGGGATAGCTTTCGTCTTTAAAATAATGCGCCCTAATGCCTTCCTGTTCCATAAATTTTAGTTCAAATTCGGCTGCCGACAACACTTCTTGTTTGACGATGGTTTCGGCGGTCATTCTGCCAATTTGTGGAATTTTCATCAAGCCCGACATCTGCTCTTTGAACACGGCTTCGGGGCTTCCACAAAACGAAATCAATTGCTTGGCAAGCATCGGCCCTACTTTCGGAATCATCGTTAGGGCTATTTTATAAAGTAAATCTTTCTCCAAAATTTATAGTCAGTTACATTAAAAAAGTATTATTTTGCCTAAAAATACAAAGATATGACTATCCAAAACCATTTCTCTACCATTTTTTTAATGATTTTTGGTCTTTTGTTGGTTTTTCCACTCATAGCTCAAGAAAAAATAGAGATCGAGTTTCATATTTTAGACGAGGAAGAAAAGCTTGGCTTGCCTTCTGCTCACATTCAGATTGATAGTCTAATAACTGGAATATCAGATACTAAAGGAAAATATGAGATAAGTTTAGAACCTGGCGAACACAGCTTAAATGTGTCTTTCATTGGGCTCGAAACCTTGAAGACTACGATTGTTGTAGCACAGCCTAATGAGGTGTTTACATTTTATCTAAAACCATCTGAAAATATGCTAAAAACTTTGGTAGTTTCGGATAGCAGATATAGTCAGAAATACGAACATTCGGCTATTTCGATTGATGTTATTGGTCTAAAAACACTCCAAACCAAATCGCCCATCAATGTTCAGAAAGCCATTGAGCAATTGCCTAGCGTTCACATGATTGGAGATCAAATTAACATTCGAGGAGGTGCCGGCTGGACCTATGGTGCGGGAAGTCGGGTGCTGCTTTTGCAGGATGGTGTACCGATGATGGAAGGCGCCGAAAGCGGCATCCAATGGCATGCTATAGAACCCGAAGCAACTCAGCAAATAGAAATGGTAAAAGGAGCGTCGTCGGTGCTGTATGGCGCCAATGCTTTGAATGGAACAATAAACGTGATTACCAGAACGCCTCAAAAAACACCTTATACATCAATTAGTATGCTCCATGGTATGTATGACAAACCTGATCGTGTTGGGAGTTCCAATTCTGATGGCCCAGATTTGGTGGATTGGAATGCGAAAAGCAATTTGCCTTTGATGTTTTCAAACTACACCATTTATCATGATCAAAAAATCGGAAACTTAGAACTTTCAGGAAGTTTCAATCACTTCAGAGAACAATACTACATCCAAAACAACAAAGAGAATAAACGCCTCCGAGCTTTTGCAAAAATTGCTCATGATTTAAAAGAGGAAAATAAAGTATATTACGGACTATCAGCAACTTATATCGATAATTTGAGAGGAGAAACGTTTCTGTTCAATGGCGATCAGGACCCTTACAGATCTTATGATTTGATAACCTATGACCTGCATGCTCAGGAATTTGCTATACGTCCGTTTATTGAATTTGGGAACGATTCTACGGATTGGACGCACAACATCAACGGACAATATTATAAAGTAAACTACATCGATTCGGTAAACAATTATTCGAACTTGTATTATGGGAATTATTTGGCTCAGCGCCGAGGGAAACATTATACCTTTTCTACTGGATTTAGCGGAAGTTTTACTGACGGCCAATCGGAAGCTTCAAATTATAAAGCCAAGCAATACAATGCAGGCGCGTATGCTCAGCTGGAGTATAAATGGAAAAATTTGACAACGACTTTAGGGGCTCGATATGAATATAACAACGAAAATGGAAGAGAAAAAGCTGAACCCGTAAAGCGTTTGGCACTCAATTATGCGCTCAATGAAACCACGTTTCTAAAAGGATCTTATGGCGAAGCGGTACGGTTTCCGTCGTTGCTAGAGTTGTATTTTCAGCGAAATTCTGGAGAAATTACCTTTCTGCCCAACCCAGACCTGAAAGCAGAAACAGGTTGGACAGCCGAATTGGGAATTTTGAGGACGGCTAGAATAGGTTCATGGCACGTATCTACAGAATTAACAGGTTTTTTGATGAGATTTGACAATATGACCGAATTGAGCTTCGGTGTTTGGGGCGGCGATGTTGATAGGCGACTGAATCCCTTAGGTATTGGTTTTAAGGCTGTTAATATTGGAAAATCTGAAGTTTCTGGAATAGAAGTTGACGTTCGAGCATCAGGAGATGTGGGCGATGTAGGTCTTGATGTCGATTTTGGTTATACCTTTATGAACCCGATTATTGGAGACAAAGATTATATCTATGAAAGCTACAAAGATAAGTCCGGGGAAATTGCGGCAGATATTTCTGACGAGCCACTAACCCAAGCGTTTATTGAAGCTTTTGTGGAATCTATTGGCGATATCACCTATATGAATACCAGCTCCGACCCATCGATATTAAAATATCGACATAAGTTTCTGTTAAATTTAGATCTTCAAGCCCATTACAAACGTTTTCACCCGAGTGTAAATGTGCGTTACAATAGTTTTATGAAAAACGTTGATAACTTATTTGAGAGCTATGTTTTCAATCAAGAGGTTTCGGATGTATTTTCAAATGTTTCGGCATTTTCTTCCGAAACCGACTTGCATGTTCAAGATCTGCAAATTAAAAATTCTAGAGAACGACACCAAAACGGCGATTGGTTTTTTGACCTCCGATTGGCCTACGATGTATCGGATGAAGTTCGGGTGATGTTTGCTGTAGAAAATGTGTTTAATAGAGAATATCAGGTTCGCCCAGGGCTTTTGGGTGCGCCACGAGTATTTAGCCTTCAAGCCAATCTGAAACTCTAGTCTGATGAGAACAATAGGTATTATTCCGGCACGCTATGCCTCAACCCGATTTCCGGGAAAACCCTTGGTTGATATTTTTGGAAAACCAATGATACAGCGGGTTTACGAAAGCGTAAAAGCATCAAATTTGCTAGACGAAGTATGGGTTGCTACCGATGACGAACGCATTGTAGAGGTCTTAAAATCGAAATCGATACCTTATATAGAGACCAGCAACACTATCAAAACAGGAACAGAGCGCATTATTCAAGCTTCAAAACAACTCAAAACGCTCAAGCCAACAGATATTGTGATTAATATTCAAGGCGACGAGCCTTTTATTAGCAAAAAACACATCAGTTTGTTGCTGACGGCTTTTCAAGATAAAGAAACACAAATTGCGAGTCTGAGAAAGAAAATAGAACATCTGCCACAGCTTTTGAGTCCAAACACCGTCAAAGTCGTTTGCGACAACCGAAATTTTGCACATTATTTTTCCAGATCCATCATACCTTACGTCCGCGATTATCCTCAAGACCAATGGATGAATCACGTTGATTTTTTCAAACATATTGGTATTTATGGCTTTAGATTCGATATTTTGACCGAAATAGAATGCCTAAACATAACTAACCACGAAATGGCCGAATCTTTGGAGCAACTCACTTGGTTAGACAATAGCTATCGCATCAAAATGTTGGTTACGGAAGAAGAAACACCCTCGATAGATACGCCCAAAGATCTTGAACTTTTATTGAGATCGAGAGCCGAACAATTCAAATTATAACCTCAAAAAAAACAAAAAAAATGATTCAAAGAAAACAAAGCTTATTTTTATTTCTATCCGCATTTTTGGCAGCCTGCTATCTTTTTGTAATGCCTTATTATGTTGATAAAGAAGGTCTTGCTTTTTTGGCTATGAACAATGTTTTGCTGTTGGCGATAGGAAGTTTGAGTATAGGCTTGAGCTTAATGACCATTTTTTTATTCAAAAATCGAAAACTACAAATCAAGCTCTGTTTGGCGAATAAAATTCTAATTATTGCCAATTGCGCCTGGTTGATATATTCAATGTACCAAATCCAAGACCAGATTGCCAAAGAAGGCTTTGGTATTTATGCCTTGGCTTTAGCTTATGTGATGCTTGCATTTGCGAGTTCGGCAATCAAAAAAGACGAAGCTTTGGTGTCTTCGGTGGATAGAATACGGTAGCTAATTAAAAAAAATGTATATTTACAATCTGATAATCAGTTAGATTTGTTTTGATAGTCATCAAAACCTAATTGAAATAGTATAATTATAAAACATTTTAACATTATGGCAAATTCTGTAAACAAAGTAATTTTAATAGGACACCTTGGTGCTGATCCTGATTTCAAAACCTTAGATTCGGGCACCAAACTCTGTCGATTTTCTATCGCCACTTCCGAAAAATACACAACAAAAGGCGGCGACCGCGTAGAGCATACCGAGTGGCACAGTGTTGTGTCGTGGGGCGGATTGGCAGACATAGCAAATAATCTGCTCAAAAAAGGCGATATGGTTTATGTTGAAGGTAAAATCAGACAGCGCTCATGGGAAGATCCCGAAACCAAAGTTACCAAATATAGCTTCGAGATTCTGGCCGAAGCGTTAAATGTATTACAAAAGAAAGAAAGAAAAGAAGCTTAATGCGCTTCTGAAATTCTTAATTTGAATAAAAAAGTTTAATTTTGACGCTCTGTTTTTTTTGATGACAAAAAACATAAAAAAAGATATAAATCAAAACCCATCTGAGTGGACCCAGAACCCCAAAGTCTAGTTTTTTTTAGTCAGATAGCAAGTTATTTCTATCCCTTTTCGTTCCAAGCTCTTGCTTTTGGCATCGTTATACTATTGTTAATAATCAATTCGGCGTTAATTTCAGGGTCCGAAGTTGCCTTCTTTTCTCTCAATCCGAAAGAAAAGAAATGGCGGAAAAACATTGCTCTTTTTAGGTTATTAAATAAACCCAAAAAACTTTTGGCAACAATACTGATTGTTAATAATATAGTCAATATTGCCATTATTATTCTTACCGAAATGTTTCTCAACATAACCTTAAGATTTGATAGGTTGGGAACACTTGCCGAGTGGATTATTAAGATTGTTTTAGTAACATCTATTCTGTTGCTGTTTGGAGAAGTTTTGCCAAAAGTTTATGCCAGCAACAAACCTGAGAAATTTGCTAAAATGATGCTCAAACCTATGTTGGCCTATCAATATGTTTTTGGTTTTTTGAGCAGATTTCTTACCGCAACCAGCGAAGTGATCGATAGAGGAAAGTCTCAGAATTTTAATATTTCGGTTGGAGACTTGTCTGCGGCTGTTCAAATGACTTCAACTGGAGTAGAAGACGAAGAAGAACATAAATTGCTACATGGAATTGCCGAATTTGGAAAAACAGAAGCCAAACAAATCATGACCTCTCGGGTAGATATGGTAGCGGTAAGCATTTCGATGGGCTTCGACGAACTAAAAGTTCTCATAAACACCGAAAAATACTCTAGAATACCTGTATACAAAGAAAATATCGACCATATAGAAGGCGCCATTTACGTCAAAGATCTTATTCAATACATCCATCATCAAGACAACTTTCGTTGGCAATCCTTTATGAAAGACGTCTATTTTATTCCAGAATCAAAAAAAATAAACGACTTGCTGGTTGAGTTTCAGAGCATGAAAAAACACTTAGCTGTTGTGGTTGATGAATACGGTGGTGTATCGGGCTTGGTAACCTTAGAAGATGTTTTGGAGGAAATAGTAGGAAATATTTCCAATGAGCACGATGACGAAGAAGTTGAATATGAAAAAATCAATGAAAACCTCTATCTATTTTCAGGAAAAACGCTGATTCATGAATTTTGTGATATTTTAGACATAGACCGTCAGCCTTTTGATGCCAGAAAAGGAGAGTCAGAAACCTTGGCCGGCCTTGTACTCGAATGCCTAGGCAGGTTTCCGAAACCAAAAGAACAGATTGAATTTCAAAACATGACCTTCAAAGTGCTTGACCTTTCGGGCTATCGCATCAATCAACTCAAAGTAAGCCGAAATGATCGTTAGACTATTGATGTTTTGTTCCATAATGTTGGCGTTTTGTGCTTGCGAAGATGATTATCAGCCCAAACCAAACGGCTATTTCAGAATCCAACCGCTCGAAAAACAGTATCAAAGCTTGAAGCCTGAGCATTGTCCGTACACAATTCAAATACCTGATTATTATCATGTTGAATTGGTTCAGAATGAAGATTGTTGGCTCAACCTACATTCCGATTATTACAACTCGACTCTTCATTTAACCTATAGCCCAATCCACGATAATTTGGCCGAACTGATTGCCTATTATTCAAAAGTTACCTTTCAGCACCACACCAAAGTTGCTGATGGCATCAAAGATATGGTGTTTGAAAACCCACAGAAAAGAGTATATTCTATACTGTATGAAGTAGAAGGCGATGTGCCGTCGTCTATCCAATTTATTTCTACCGACAGCACAAATCACATCATTAGAGGCGCGCTCTACTTCAACAGTGTCCCAAATGCCGATTCCATTCAACCAGTCCATTCAGAATATCTCGAAAGTATAAAATATATGATCGAACACCTGACGTGGAATTAGAGATTTGAGTATTTTTTGAAATTATTTTTATTTCGTAAGTATTTGATTGTATTTATTTTATAAATTTTTAATCCATGATAGTTCATGATTTTTTTCTGACGCTTTGCTGGAATATAACCTTAAAGTTGTGAATGTTTTAACACAATGAAGAGAATCTAATTCAATGTTTTAAAGTATAATTGCAAGCATTTTATTCAAAAACACAGATCATGTTATCACTTCAAAAAAGCCTGATTCTAATATGCTTAGCGTTCGCAACACTTGTGTCGGCGCAAGACTATTCTTTGAGTGGCTACATTAAAGACGCCAAAACGGGCGAAGAGCTTATCGCTGCCAACGTATCGGTTGTTGAGCTAACAAAAGGCGTTAGTGCTAATGTGTATGGCTTCTATTCGCTGTCTTTGCCAAAAGGAACGCACGACATAAAAATCAGTTTTATAGGTTACAACTCAAAAGTAGTTCGTGTTGATTTGCAACAAAACATGACTATGAATTTTGATTTAGAAGAACGTTCTCAAAGCCTGAGTGCTGTTGTTCTTTCTGACAAAAAAGCGGATGAAAACATCAAATCTGTCGAAATATCAACCGTACGTATAGATCCTAAACAGATGAAAAAAGTGCCTGTAGTTTTAGGAGAGCAAGACATCATAAAATCATTCACACTTCAGCCAGGCATTACCACGGCGAGAGAAGGAGCAAGTGGATTCAATGTTCGAGGCGGAAAAGAAGATCAGAACCTAATTTTGTTGGACGAATCGGCTGTGTTCAGCTCTTCACATTTACTCGGTTTTTTCTCCGTTTTCAATTCCGATGCCATCAAAGACGCTACGATGTATAAAGGTGGAATCCCTGCTTATTACGGTGGGCGTTTATCTTCTGTGCTCGACATCCGACAAAAAGAAGGCAACATGAAAGCGTTTCATGGAACGGGAGGAATTGGCGCACTTTCGGCACGTTTGATGCTCGAAGGGCCTTTCGAAAAAGATAAAGGTTCGTTTATGGTTGCGGGTCGTCGGTCTTATGGCGATTTGTTTCTGAAATTATCAAAAAAGAAAGAACTTAGAGAATCTAAACTCTATTTTTATGACTTGAATGCCAAAGGAAACTACATCATTAATGATAAAAACAGACTCTTTTTATCAGGCTATTTTGGTCGAGACGTGTTTAAGTTTGATGATAATTTTGGAGTCGATTGGGGCAACACTAACTTTACCTTGAGATGGAACCATTTGTTTAGTCCAAAATTGTTTTCCAACACCAGTTTAATCTATTCTAAATACAATTATGAATTAGGAATTGCTGATATTTTTAATTGGAGGTCTGAAATCAATTCTTGGTCGTTGACTAATGATTATCAGTACTTTAAAAATGACAAAAACAGTTTTAAATTCGGGTTTACGGCCAAAAAATACAATATAAATCTAGGCGAAATTGATGTGTTGCTGACCAATGAAGACACCCTCTTGGGTAAGCGCCTTGGTATAGAACCAGCGGTTTATGTTAGTCATAAATTGAATGTTAATCCACGTTTTGACATCGAATACGGTTTGCGTTTGGCAGGATATTTTAATGTTGGCGAGCAAGAGGTTGCGCAATACACCGACAACAAGCCTATTTATTGGGATGAAGAGCGAGAAGAGTATATTTCGAGATTGCCAAATGGCTTCAAGCATTACGGCAAAAATGATCTAATAAATTACGATATTCGGCTGTTGCCGAGGTTGCGTTTGCGCTATGCTTTGGATGACGAATCGTCGCTGAAAGTTGGTTATAATAGGATGATGCAGAATTTACACTTAATTTCTAACGCCACATCATCAAATCCTCTAAATATCTGGTTGCCAAACGATAGATATATCGATCCAGAGATGGTAGATCAAATGTCGGCAGGATATTTCCGAAATTTTGACAACAATAAATACGAGCTTTCCACCGAGCTTTATTATAAATATTATTCAAACCTGATTGACTATAAGGATTTGCCTAACTTAGATCAGAATCCATACATTGAAGCTGAAATTTTAGCTGGAAATGGAAGAGCTTTCGGTTTGGAACTTTCGCTAAAGAAGACCCAAGGCAAACTTACAGGTTGGTTGAGCTATACGCTTGCCCGAACTGAAACGAGAATCGAAGGATTTGGAGGAACAAACGAAACTGGAATCAACAAAGGTAATTGGTATCCGTCGGCTTTTGATAAAACGCATGACTTATCGATTACAGGAATTTATGAACTAAGCGACAGGCTGAGTGTGTCGGCAAATTTTGTATTTGCAACAGGACTTCCGGCCAACTTCCCGTCAAGCTCGTTCCAATTTGGAGGCATAACCCATGCCGCATACAACGGCTACAGAAATCAGGATCGAATGCCTGTCTACCATCGTGTAGATTTGGGGGCGACCTTGAAAGGTAAAAAACATAAAAATCCGAATTACGAAACGGAATGGATTTTTGGCGTTTATAATGCTTACAACCGCTATAATACCGCTGGTTTGGCTTTTGTGCAGGACGAAGAAACGGGCGAAAATCAAGTAGAGAGCACAACCTATTTTGGAATCATTCCGAGTGTAACCTGGAATTTTAAATTTTAAACAAGATGAAGAAATTAAGTATACAATTGGTGCTAATTATCTTAGCTTTAGCGAGTTGCACCAGAGTTATTGATGTAGATATTGAAGGACAATCTGAAACGCGATTAGTGGTTGAAGGTGGCGTATTTTTTTATGAAAACAACCCCGACAGTACTTATCAATCCATCAGATTAACAACATCAAAGAGTTATTTTTCTGACCCCAACCAAGTGCCAAGCCTGAGTGGAGCAACGGTTAGTGTTACCGACCTGACAACCAGTGCGGTATATCTATATGTTGAGTCGGCAACCGAAGCTGGAGTGTATGAAACCAACACCCTGAAAGCAGAAATGGGAACGTCTTACAAGCTTAATATAAAAGCTGAATTGGATGGTATAGAGCAAGACTTTGAGGCCGTATCGACCATCGAACGGCATTGCCCAAAAATGGATTCGGTGTTTTTAGATTTTGAGAAATCATTTTTTGACGACGAGAGCGGCTACTATATTATGTATTCGATGACCCAAGATAGTACAGTGTCGGATTTTTTCTACTTTCAAACGTTTTTAGACGGCGAATTGCTCGAGGACAATTACGATAATCCAAATTTTTATAATTCTTTGTTTGACGACGTGTTCTTTGACGCTTTTATTGATAGTATGGTTGTGGTAAATCCATGGATTTTGGAAGAAGAAGAAACACCTCCTTTTCACCTGAGAATCAAACTCAATAACCTCAACAAAGTTGACTATGACTACCTTCATCGAACTTTGGAAAACAAAGTGGGAGGTTCTGATACGCCTGCGGTTGAGATTAAAAGTTCTGTCAAAAATAAAACCTTTCCAAAGCGGTATGCGTTTGGAATGTTCTATTGCTCGGCACAGCATGAGGTACAGCGACTTATAGAGGCTTATCCGCCAAAAGAATAGATCCTGGAAGACGGCCGTAGGCCAACAGAAACCTATCATAAAAACCCTAACACATAACCATAGCAGAATGGTGCTTTGGGCGTGTTTCACAAAAAAAATATACTTTTTTTGTGCTATACTGATTTTGATTTGTAAATTGTGCATCCCGAAACCAACAAACGTATGCGTAGCACATTTGCGAAACCAAAACAGCTAAAAGACAGTCAAAGCTTTAAGCAATTCTCTGAAATGCTTTTAGCTCTTGGAGCAGACTTAGAGCATCAGTCAACATGTGAAGATTTATGCACATTTATTGAAGTAAAAGTGCTCAATTTTAGTCAATTGATGATTGCTTTGGGCGACCTAGAGAAGAGGAAAGAGCCTGCTGAGCCTCAAGAATTGTATTTATTCAACTACTTGATTGTCAAGTCGTTAAATATCTTTTTTATTAATGCTGTTTCGGCATACTATCAGCTTTCAAAAATACGGATTGAACTTTTGGAAAACGCTCAACGCACCCAAGAGCAATCGGCCATAGAGCCAATAAAAACACAACTTTTGGAAGACATTGAGGCTCTAAAGCGCTTTCTAGAGCCCGAAGCATTAATTCGCACGTGGGCTATTGATGCTGCAGAGCGCACACAGCATCAGGCCAACCCATGGGATGTTTATAAAAATCATTTTCAATCTACCCAAAAGCAAGTAGAGATATTATCAAAAACGGTTGAAAAAGCCCAAAAGCAAGCTCTTGTTTTTCAAGACATCAAGCGCTATATCAATCAATCTATTCAAGACATAGAGGTTTATTTTTCTGAAAAAGAACAATTTATCTCTAATTTATTGGTCAATTTTAAATCAACTGATCTGCTGACTCAGTTGGAACAAGAGCTCGAAATTTCTGAGGAAGAAAGCCAACAACATCACGTTTTTTCTCAAGATTTGGAAACTAAAATGACAAGGCTCCAAACGCTTGAAGTGCCGATGTCGTATAGGCAGGGCAAGCTGGAGTTTAAACGCTTTGAGCTTTCAAACGTGCTCAAAAAGTGGTTAGATTTTGAGATTTTAGCTAAGTTTTTTGATATTTGGTTGCTTCAAGATGGTGTCGATCAGTATGTTAAACTTCAGGTAAGACATATAGTTAATCATATAAAAGTTCAGGGAAAAAGAAGTGAAGATATTGATTATGAACTGGTTGAATCAAGTTTGAATCAGCTAAAAATGCAAATCGGCGAGAAGCGCACAAAGTTTTTATCTTTTATTCCGAAAATAGAAACTGAGCTAAATCAAAAGTTGAGCTTATCGAGTTATTATAGATTTTCAGTTCAATTCGACATTCCACTGAAACATAGCATTGGCTACAGACGCAACCAATTGCTAATACGATTGAAAACCATTTATAAAACCTGGAAAGATCGTTTATTTGATACTTCGCATATCATCGAAACATCGGCTAAAGAACAAGCTTTAGGACTTATTTCTGAGCGGCAGTCTAGTGGTGAAGATGAACAATATGATGCTCTTTTTCTGAATAAAAATTTTATTGGTGATTTGTTTATTGTGCCTAGACTTGAGCTTCAAAATCGCTATAACCAAGCCTTAGAATTATGGTCTCAGGGCTTTTTTCAATCCATACTTTTGTATGGAAATCGCTTGAGCGGAAAATCAACATTAATGCACTTTTTTTCTAATCAAGAGTCTGATGGTCAGTTAATTGAGTTGACGCCCTTTTCTACGATTAGAATAGGAAACAAAACATTTCAAGTTAAGCGAAATCTACTTGCGAGCCTCAAATGGATGGAAGAACATAGTCTTTCTAATCAAAAATTGAGAATTCATATTGATGATATCGAACGTTGGTCGGAGGGAAGCAAAGCACTTAGTAGCAACATTAAAGCGCTGCTAAACGTGATGCTGAACAAACAACAGGATTGGTTTTTTGTAGTGTCGGTCAACGACATGACTTTTAGTCGTTTAGATTCAAGATTTGAACTCAAACATCAGTTTACAACCTTGCTCGATACATCCAAATCTTCATTAGAAGCTATTGTTCAGGCAGTTCAAATTCGTCATGGCGCCTCTCACAAACTCTTAAGAACCAAAACTGGAGAAGAATTTACGCCTTCTAAAATCAAAAATTCAGTTTCTAATTTTGCAGAACAGGCAAAACACAACATCGGGCAAACACTCCAAATATGGACCTATCAAACCCGAATAAAACACTCTGCTGAGGTCATTTTAGATTCTGAGTCAAAATCATTTTCTAATCTATTTTCTTTTTATGAATTGCTGATAATCAAGCAGATATATTTGAATAGAGTTGTCAGAAGTTCAGGCTTGCAGGCTGTTTTTCCGAAAGCTCAACAGCACCAGTTTTATGCTAGCTTGCAGCAACTTTTGGGACTTAAAGTCGTTTTAGAAAGCAAGCGTGGTCAATACAATATCAATCCGCTGGTTATTACCGAAGTTGAACTGTTTTTAAACCAATCAAAAAATGACTGATCTAACCTACAATCAGGGATTTACATGGTTCTTTGCTCTAAAACTGTTTTTGTTTTTGGCGGCCTTTTATCTTTTGTTAAAGATGTTGCTTAGGCTTCTTCCCTTTGCCTTGCAAAACAATCCCTATAAAGATCCTATTCTGAACGTTCTGAAAGGTTTCAAGGTGTTGCTAAAGCCGCTCTCTATTGTTGCTATGCTAGTCGCTGTTATTTCAATAGACGTCTTGGTTCATGGCATATTATTTTTAGTTCTTGCCTTGTTTTCTTACACTTACATTAAAAATTATCTGAGTGGTATAGTGTTTAAAATCAATTTGTTGGTTAAAAAAGGAGAGCAAATTAACCTAGGTGAAACGACGGGTAAAATTGATAAATTTTTGCCCTTCGGATTTATTCTACGAAACAATTTAGGCGCGCAATATGTCCCTTATTCTCAGCTCGACAAAACAGGTTTTCAGATTAAATATAGCGCAGCCAAAACCAGTACTCAACATTTTTTAATACAAAGCATAGCCTCAAATCAGGACATTCTCGATGCGCTTTTTCACTGTCCTTTTGTCGATTATTCTAAAAAGCCTGATTGTTCTCAGCCAAACAAAACCAACCAACGTTTGCTGAAAATCAGATTAGAATCTGGATGTAGTCAAGCTGCTTTTTTTCAATTTTTTGAGGAATTTTATCCAGAAATACAACTCACATTAGATCATTAAACTAATATATTATGGGACTACTAAAACCAGAAATGCTATTAATAATAGTGTCTTCAATCATCATTTTATCATTCCTTTTCAACGGCATATCGAAAAAAACAAATATCCCTTCTGTCTTGATGCTTATTGCGTTAGGCTTAGGTATTCGCTATATTATTCTTTCAAACACTGATCAAGAACTCAACTTTTTTCCAATACTCGAAGTCTTGGGCGTAGTGGGTCTAATTATGATTGTTTTGGAAGCCGCACTAGAGCTCGAGCTCAAAAAAGAAAAGCTATTACCCATTCTCAAATCCTTAACAATAGCACTGCTTAGCTTGCTGGCTTCGGCGTATATAGCCAGCCAGATTTTGCTTTATTTTATTCCCGAAATGACCCTAATTTCGGCCTGGCTCTACGCTACACCACTATCCATCCTGTCGAGCGCTATAATCATTCCGAGTGTGCAAACACTCAAAGAAGATAAAAGGGAATTTCATATTTACGAAAGTACATTTTCCGACATTTTGGGAATCATATTATTCTATTTCCTGACAGCAAAACTTGACGTAGAAAGTAGTCATGGTTTTGTCGAATTTTCAGGATCATTTCTACTAACGATGCTAGTTTCAGTTTTGGCTAGCTACCTGATAATAGTTGTCTTTCAGCGCATTAAGTCAAACGTGAAACTCTTTCTACTTATAGCTGTTTTGCTGTTGCTCTACGGCATCGGAAAAATACAACACCTTTCTTCTCTAATTATCATTCTTATTTTTGGATTGGTTATTGCCAATATGCGTTTGTTTTTTCGAGGACCATTATCCAAATTTTTGGATTTCAAAAAAGCTCACCACATCTACAATGAACTCCATACCATCACTGCCGAAACAGCCTTTGTAGTCCGGACGTTTTTCTTCGTCATTTTCGGAATTACCATCTCCATAAGCTCACTCTTTAGCAGTTCGGTTGTTTTAGTTAGTCTAATGATTATTCTTTCTATTTACATCATACGTTATGTGCTTCTACGCGTGTTTTTGGGCAAAGACATTCTACCACAAGTCTTCATCGCCCCTCGAGGGCTCATCACAATACTCTTGTTCTACAATATTCCCGTCGAAGCCGAAATAGCCAACTTTGAGCCAGGTATCCTGCTTTTTGTCATCATTGCAACTAGTCTGATTATGACAGGCGCACTGATTTTCGATAAAAAACGACATTCAAAAGCCATAAAAGAAGCACAAAGCCAAGACGTTGTTATTTCCTATCGAAACGAATCCAAGCATGAGAAGTAACTTTTGGTCCACTGCTCACTTCAGAAATTGCTGTAGCAAATAGAGTTTTCACTGAAAATAAAACTGCGATAGAAAAACTTAAACCTAGAGCAACAAGTTCTAAAAACTCTTAAAAAAATCTCTTTTTTTAGCCCGTTTTTTTGGTTCTGATTTATTGCGTTGGCTTTGCTCTAAAAAAAAAC
>JBMYYR010000011.1:0-9094 GCA_049609625.1 Flavobacteriales bacterium
TTGCAATGGACGACGCCGAAATCAAATATTCGACGGTTCAGAACTGGTATCCAGGTGATAAAGACGGAAAAGGTGGCGTATTCAACTTTGTAACCAAAAGAGGAATTTGCCATAAGCGTTCTAAAATTTCTTGGACTCAAGTGGAAACAGGTTCTGCCGTAACGTGGAAATATCCTTCGTGTATTTTATTGGGTGATGATTCGGTTGGCGAGTTCTTTTCGGTTGCCGTAACCAACCACCACCAACAAGCTGATACGGGAACAAAAATGATTCACGTTGGAAAAAACACCAGCTCAACAATTATCTCAAAAGGGATTTCGGCGGGAAAAAGCAATGGTTCGTACCGTGGACTTGTGAAAATCAATAAATCGGCTGAAAACGCTCGAAATTTTTCTGAATGCGATTCACTTTTGATGAGCGACACCTGTGGTTCGCACACCTTCCCTTACATCGAAGTGGGGAACGAAACGGCGCAAATAGAACACGAAGCCAGTACATCAAAAATTGGAGAAGACCAACTGTTTTATTGCAAACAAAGAGGTATTCCGACCAACGAAGCCATCGGGCTTATTGTCAATGGCTATTGCCATTCGGTTTTAGACAAACTCCCCATGGAATTTGCGGTTGAAGCTCGAAAATTATTAAGCCTATCTCTTGAAGGATCAGTTGGTTAGTCCAACATCAAACTAAAAAAAACATCATGTTAAAAATAAAGAATTTACACGCCAAAATAGAAGCTTTTGACATCCTCAAAGGCATAGATTTAGAAATAAAACCCGGAGAAGTTCACGCTATTATGGGTCCAAACGGCGCCGGAAAATCGACACTTTCTTCTGTTATCGCTGGGCGCGATGATTATGAAGTAACTGAAGGCTCTGTAGAGTTGGATGGAGCAGATTTGCTCGATCTAGAACCTGAAGAGCGCGCGCACAAAGGCGTTTTTCTTTCTTTTCAATATCCTGTTGAAATTCCGGGGATTTCGGTTTCTAATTTTGTGAAAACAGCGGTAAACGAAAATCGAAAAGCACAAGGTTTGGATGCCATGCCAGCCAAAGACTTATTGAAAAAAATGAAAGCCAATCAGGCGCTTTTAGGGATGTCTCCAAAATTTCTTAGTCGCTCAATGAACGAAGGTTTTTCGGGCGGAGAAAAGAAACGAAATGAAATTTTCCAGATGGCCATGCTCGAACCAAAACTCGCTATTCTTGACGAAACCGATTCTGGACTTGACATTGATGCACTAAAAGTGGTTGCCAAAGGTGTGAATCAGCTTAAAAGTCAGGATAATGCGGTCTTAATCATTACGCATTATCAGCGTTTGTTAGATTATATCGTACCAGACTTTGTACATGTTTTGGCAGATGGAAAAATTGTAAAATCGGGAACAAAAGAACTGGCTCACGAGCTTGAAGCTAAAGGTTACGATTGGATTGATTCATCAAACTAAACTAGCGTTATGAATTGGACAGAACATCTTAATATTCAGGAACTTGACTTTCCTGTTTCGGAACAATTGGAACGCAAAAATGCCTTCAATCGTTTTTCTGAACTAGGCTTGCCAACACGAAAAAACGAAGCTTGGAAATACACCAATCTTAAGAAATTTATTGATGAGGATTGGAGACTTTCAACAGCATCAAACGTAGATGCAAACAGGCTTCCCAAAAAAATAAATCCAAACGCCTTGCAGTTTGTGTTTATCAACGGTCGGTTTTCTGAAACACATTCGGATGCTTTTCCTACAAGTTTCGAAATCAGGACTTTATCTTCTTTAGAACACTACCCAAAGGACTTTGGAAAAATTGCAACAAACAACAAAGAAAGCTTGTTGGAACTCAACAAAGCTTTATTTCAGGATGGTTTGTTTATTCACCTCAAAAAGAGTGAAACGCTTGAGCAAAACATCGAATTATTGTTTGTTTATCAATCAGATGAAAAGCAGTTGTCTTTGCCAAGAAACTTCTTTATTTTAGATGAAAATGCGGAAATATTCATCACCGAAAGACACATTAATTTATCTAAAACAGAGCAGTTTACCAACGCCTTAACGGAAGTTCATGTGGCGAAACACGCACGTTTTAACATGTGTAAAATCCAGAATGAAGATGAGCAATTTAACCTCATTGATCATTGTTGGGTGAATCAAGATGAACAATCTTATGCCCAAGTTGACACCTTTAGTTTTGGAGGAAAATTAATTCGTAACAACCTGAACTTCTTTCACTTAGGAGAACATCTTGAATCCCATTTAAGAGCCATTAGTATTGGCGATAAACGTTCGCATATCGATCATTCTACTTTGGTTGATCATGCCCAAGCTAATGGATTTTCTAACCAACTCTACAAAGGCATCTACGACGAGCAATCGCATGGTGTGTTCAATGGTCGGATTATGGTGAGAAAAGATGCTCAGAAAACAAATGCGTTTCAACAAAACAACAATATTGTACGTTCAAAACAAGCTTCAATCGACACGAAACCGCAATTAGAAATTTTTGCTGATGATGTGAAATGTTCTCACGGTTGTACGGTTGGACAAATGGACGAGCAAGCTGTTTTTTACCTCCAACAAAGAGGAATTCCGAAAAAAGAAGCTACTGCTATGTTGATTTACGCTTTTGCGAATGAAGCTTTGGAAAACATCAAAGAACCTCATTTGTTGCAACACATCAAAACCATAATGGCGCACAAACTGAATGTAGCAGGCATGGAACTTAATTAGAATGACGGATCAGCAAGGAAAGAAATCGATAAAGCAATGGGCTGAGGACGATATGCCTCGGGAGAAACTCATGCATAAAGGCGAAAAAGCCTTATCAAATTCGGAACTTGTTGCCATTCTTTTAGGCTCGGGAAATAAAGAACTTTCGGCGGTTGGCTTAGCGCAATTTATGCTCGATGATCAAGCTAATCAGCTATCTAGCCTTGCCAAGCTCTCTGTCAAAGAACTTTGCCAATACAAAGGTATTGGTCCTGCCAAAGCCGTAAGTCTAAAAGCTTGTTTTGAGCTCGGAAGACGTCAAAAAACTGAACAAGTTCACCTCAATAAAATCAAAATCACGAGTTCTAAAACCGCTTTTGATGTGCTTTACACCTACCTCAATGGCTTGGTGCATGAAGAGGTTTGGATTTTGTTTTTATCACGATCTAATGCTGTTATTTCGGTCGAAAATTTGAGCAAAGGCGGACTTTCTTCAACGGTAATTGATTTAAAGATTTTGTTCAAAAAAGCCCTTTTGCATCAGTGTAGCGGACTTATTTTGGCTCACAATCACCCCTCGGGTTCGGCAAAAGCAAGCCAAGCCGACCTGAACATTACAAAAAAAATAAAGGACGCTGCTGTTTTGTTTGACATCCAATTACTAGATCATTTGATTTTTTATGACAACAGGTATTTGAGTATGGCAGACGAAAATTTAATGCCCTAAAAAACAATATGTTATGTCAAAAATATTACTTGTTGAAGACGAAATTGCGATTCGAAATGTGCTTAAAAAAATTATAAGCGCAGAGAATAGTTCTTATCAAATCAGCGAAGCCGAAAATGGTTTTGATGCTTTTGCGATGGTACAAAAAGACAATTTTGACCTTATTTTGTGCGACATCAAAATGCCAAAAATGGATGGCGTCGAGTTTTTAGAAAAATGTATGAAACTCAATCCAGAAACGACTATTGTGATGATTTCTGGTCATGGCGACATCAGTACAGCTGTAGATTGTATGAAAAAAGGTGCTTTTGATTTTATCTCAAAACCGCCAGACCTCAACCATTTGATGAATACCATCAGAAATGGACTCGACAGAAAGCACCTGATTGTTGAGAACAAACGCCTGAAGCGTAAAGTCAACAAAAAATATGAAATGATTGGCGATTCGCCAGCTATTGCTAAGATTCAATCGATGATTGAGAAAGTAGCTCCAACCGAAGCGCGCGTTTTGATTACGGGAGACAACGGAACTGGAAAAGAATTGATTGCGCATTGGATTCATGAAAAATCAAACCGTTGTAAAGCTCCAATGATTGAAGTAAATTGCGCTGCCATTCCCTCAGAACTTATTGAAAGTGAGCTTTTTGGACATGAAAAAGGCGCTTTTACTTCGGCAAACAAACAACGAAAAGGTCAGTTTGAGATTGCTAATGGCGGTACACTTTTTCTAGATGAAGTTGGCGACATGAGCCTTTCGGCGCAAGCCAAAGTCTTACGAGTTTTGCAAGAACACAAACTGACACGTGTTGGCGGCGACAAAAGCATCAAAGTAAACGTTCGGGTTTTGGCTGCAACCAATAAAAATCTAAAAGATGAAATTGCCGCAGGAAGATTCCGAGAAGATTTATATCACCGTTTGGGTGTCATCCTGATTCACAATCCGTCTTTGGACGACCGAAAAGAAGATATTCCTTTGTTGGTCGAACATTTTCTCACTCAACTTTGTGGAGAACAAGGTATTGCAGAAAAAAATATTCAACCAGATGCTTTAGAAACTTTGAAAGCTTACAGCTGGTCTGGGAATATTAGAGAATTAAGAAATGTAGTTGAACGCCTGATTATTTTATCGGGAACTGAAATTACTAAAGAAGATGTGGAGATGTTTGCTGGGAAGTAAAAAACATTGTATATTGTACTAATAAATCAAAAAAATATCATGAAAAAAATAATAACTCTAAGCAACATCATTCTACTTCTTTTTTCTTTTACTACTCAGCTTGGCGCACAAACAGAAAAAGAAAAACAGGTTGAAAAAGTGCTTAATGATCGATTAAATACTCAAGAAAGTGAGCCTGTAAACCGTGTTGAGTTTGAGCTTAAAGATGGATGGAAAAAGCACGACATAAAGACCTTTGAAACTGGCATTATTTCTTATGCTAAAGAAACTTCTATGGGTTCTAAGACATGGAAAATTGATGCGTATTCAACCGAACTTGAACTTAAGAACACAATAGAAATTGAAACAAAGTATCGTAAACTCGAATTAACATACGAAACTGAAAACCAATTATTTATGTTATTCGCCAAAAATAACGGGAAGTTTGAACTTTTTTCGATTGATATTGAAACTTTAGAATACAAAACAACTACTGGAAAAGTTCCTTCTTCCTTTGATCTGAAAGACCTTAAAATATTAAACAATACTGCTTATATAACAGGGTCAGAATTAGTGATTTTAGTAGATTTAGAAACAGGAATTCTTAAGAAGTTAAAAATTATACTCGAAAACTATAGACCTTACCTTAATCAGGTAAAAGATATTCAGATAATAAATGATGTAAATGAAGCCTTAATTTATTTTCAAGTTGAATTAGGATTTGAAAATGAGTATTATATTGTTCGGTTAGATGAACATGGCAATCAAAAAGGTCAAATAAAACTTAAAAGGGAGAAAGATAAGCATATTGTATCAGCAACTTCAACATGTATTGGTAAGGGAGGTTATCTTGTTACAGGAACGTATTCACACAAAAAAAACAACCTTTCTACTGGAGTATTTATTTCTAAAATAACAAATAACAAAACAAATTTTATTAAGTTTTATAACTTCTTAGAATTTGATTATTTCGCTACTCATTTACCGTTTAGAGAACAGCGAAAAATAAAAAGAAAAAAAGCTCGTAAAGAGAAAAAAGGAAAGGAATTAGAAAGAAGCTATCTGATTGATATTCATAATATTGTAGAACGAAATAACCAATATTTCTTTTTAGGTGAAGTATATCATGCTACTACTAGGCCTACAACAGCATTTGGTCCAAATGGCCAATCATATACAACATATGTGTTTGATGGCTATCAATACACAAATGCTGTCCTAGCGAGTTTTGATAAATCGGGTAATAAACAATGGGACGAATCTTTCTATATGTACCCAGACTATAAACCTTTTAAACCAAAAAAATTCGTAACCCATTCATTTACAGATGATAACCAAATTAAACTTGTCTATTCAGGTAGAGAATCAATTAGTGCTCAAACTTTTGATTTCTATGGTAACACAATAGATTTGTTATTCTTTAAAGATATTGATACCGGAGATGGTGAAGATCAAACAAGAACCCAAACTAAAGCAATGATGGACTACTGGTACGGAAACTATTTCATTGCACATGGCACTGCTAAAATCAGAAACAAAAACTCTAAAGAAAAACGTAAGGTTTATTTTATAAATAAAATCTCATACAACTAAACCTAACATCTCTCAAGCTCACAAAACCAAAAACTGGCTTATAGATTTTGAAATCTATAAGCCAGTTTTGGTTTACAATTATCAGTTAACTAAGCTCCTCAATTTGAGTTTCTAAAGCACTAAGTTTAGCTTCCATATCTTGTTGCTTTTTCTTTTCGGTGGCAACAACTTGTTCGGGTGCATTGGCAACAAAACGCTCGTTAGCTAATTTTTTCTGAACGCCTTTTAAGCTATTTTGAGTCCGTTTGAGTTCCTCATTTAGTTTCGCTAATTCCTCTTCGATGTTGATGTTACCCTGAGCTGGAATAAAATACTGACAAGATTCTATGCGGAATGAAAAGGCTTGTTTTGGCTTTTCGTTTGTAAATTCAATTTCCGAAAGTTGAGCTAATTTGATGATCAAAGGCGCATAAGCTTCAATTGAACGCGCGCCGATGGCAAAACATTTAAGTTTTTCGCGTGGAGAAATGCCTTTTTGAGCTCTTACCGATCGAATATTCGACACCACTTGAAAGGCATGATCCATGGCTTTTAAAAATTCTGGATTTGCCTTCTCCCCTTTCATCCATTCACTCGACATGATGCTTTTTTCCTCTCTTCCGTCAGATAAATTATGCCAAATTTCTTCCGAAATAAAAGGCATAAAAGGATGTAATACTTCCATCAAACGATCGAAAAAGCTTAGGGTTTGTTGATAGGTTTGTTTATCGATTGAATCTTGATAGTTTGGTTTTATAGATTCTAAATACAACGAACAGAAGTCGTTCCAAATCAATTTATAAATCTCCATTAAGGCTTCAGAGATTTTAAATTCATCAAACAAACCATTGACTTTCAATACAATATCATTCAATTGAGCTTCAAACCATTCTATAGCTATTTTGCTCGAAATTGGCAGGTCTTTGTCTGCAACTTCCCAAGATTTGGTTAATCTCAAGGCATTCCAAAGTTTGGTATTGAAGTTTCTACCTTGCTCACAAAGCGGATACACCACTTCCCCATCATCTTTGGTTTGGGATTCAAATTTCAGGTCATTTCCTGCGGCCGAGGTTAGTAACAAACCAGAACGCACACCATCCGCACCATAGCGTTCGATGAGTTCGAGTGCGTCAGGAGAATTTCCGAGCGATTTACTCATTTTTCTTCCTAAACCATCTCTAATCAAACCTGTGAAATACACATGTTTGAAAGGCAGTTCCTTTTTATATTCATAGCCTGCCATAATCATTCTGGCAATCCAGAAAAAGATAATATCTGGTCCAGTTACAATCGCTTCTCCTGGATAATAATAGTCCTGCTCGTCTTTCCCGAACACCGCCATCGGCCACAGCCAAGACGAAAACCAGGTATCCAAAGCATCCTCATCCTGACAAAGTTGATTGAGTTTCAGTTCCGAATTTCCAGATTTTGCTTTAGCTAATTCCAAAGCTTCTTCTTTGGTGTTGGCAACCACAAAATCGTTTTCTGCCGTACCATAATAGAACGCCGGAATTTGATGCCCCCACCACAATTGTCTCGAAATACACCAATCTTTGATGTTTTCCATCCAATGGCGATAGGTGTTTTTTTGATTTTCGGGATGAAACTGAATCGTGTTATTCATCACGTTTTCCAAAGCTGGTTTTGCCAATTTTTCCATCGCACAAAACCATTGCATCGACAATCTTGGTTCAACCACAGCATTTGAACGCTCTGATCGACCAACTTTATTTTCGATGTCTTCAATTTTGATGAGCAAGCCAGCTTCTTTCAAAGCTTCAACAATCTGTTCTCGGGCTTCAAAACGATCTAATCCAACAAAAAGTTGAGCATCAGCATTCAAGGTTCCATCAGCATTCAAGATGTTGATTTGCTCCAAATTATGTGTTTTTCCAAGTTCATAATCATTCAAATCATGAGCTGGAGTTACTTTTAGACAACCTGTTCCAAATTCGATATCAACATAAGTATCTTCAATAATCGGGATAGATCGATTGATGAGCGGCACGATGGCTTTTTTACCATTTAGGTGCGTAAATCGCTCATCTTCAGGATGAATACAAACAGCCGTATCACCCAAAAGGGTTTCAGGACGTGTGGTTGCAATCTCCACAAAATCGGTCGAATTTTCAATCTTATACTTTATATAATACAGTTTCGATTGTTCTTCGGTATGGATAACTTCTTCGTCAGACAAAGCCGTAAGTGCCGCCGGATCCCAGTTTACCATCCGTGTTCCTCGGTAGATATAGCCTTTGTTGTATAAATCTACAAAAGTGTTAATCACTTCCTTTGAATAGTCCGGATCCATCGTAAAACTTGTCCGAGACCAATCGCAAGAGGCACCCAATTTTTTGAGTTGTTCGAGGATAATACCGCCGTGTTTGTCTTTCCATTCAAAGGCATGATCTAAAAACTCAGCTCGTGTCAAATCCGATTTTTTAATGCCTTCTTTTGCCAATTTGGCAACAACTTTTGACTCAGTGGCAATAGAAGCATGATCTGTTCCGGGCACCCAGCACGCGTTCTTTCCCATCATCCGTGCACGTCGGATCAACACATCTTGAATGGTGTTATTCAACATGTGTCCCATGTGTAAAACGCCCGTTACGTTTGGCGGTGGAATGACAATAGTAAAGGCTTCTTTTTCGTTTGGTTTAGATTCAAAAAGCTTGTGTTCTGTCCAGAATTCATACCATTTGCCTTCAATGGTTTTGGCATTATATTGCGCTTCTAATTCCATAAGTTGTTGCGTTAAAAAACATCAGAAATCAAGTTTAATTAACTGATTACCAATGTTTTTCAAATTAAAAATTAACTTTTTTAGCTTAAAATATTTTAAACTTCTTCATTTTGAGCC
This sequence comes from Flavobacteriales bacterium, assembly GCA_049609625.1. GTDB lineage: Bacteria > Bacteroidota > Bacteroidia > Flavobacteriales > CAJXXR01 > JBMYYR01. The sequence goes on from JBMYYR010000011.1 coordinate 9,017, forward strand.
GCTGAAGTTACGGTGTATTGAGCAATGTCTCGATCAAACAAATACAATCCGCCTTTGTCTTCTCCGATAAGCTTAAGT
>JBMYYR010000011.1:9193-42525 GCA_049609625.1 Flavobacteriales bacterium
TTGTCGAGAATAGATCTTGCTAAAGCTTCTTCTTCAATTTGCTCAGAGACAAACCATTGCAAGAAATTGTGAGTGGTGTAATCTTTATTTTCTAAACAAAGAAAAACCAAATGATTGATGCTTTCGCTAACTTGAATTTCGTGTTGCAATAAAATTTCACATACTTGGCTCAAGCTATCAAACTCCAATCGGGGTTGTTCTAAAGCTGGCACAAGAGCTTGTCCGCCTCTTTCGTTGATGTATTTAAACAATTTGAGCATGTGCATACGCTCTTCATCTGAATGTGAGTAGAAAAAATCTGCCGACCCTTCCATACCTTGACCTTCGCACCAAGATGCCATTGCTAAATATAGTTGTGATGACGCTGCTTCGCTTTTTACTTGATTGTTTAAAGCCTCTTCTATTTTATTGTGAATCATAATGTTATGTTTTTTTTTGTTATTAATTATCTTTTTAGAAAAACGTAGTTTAAACCTATTTTGACTGCCACAAATCTAATCTTAGATTCTCGGTGTTGATCTATACTTCGCAAGCTATATTCGCCTTGAGCGAAGATTGAAAAACGTTGACCAAACAAGGCATCTAAGCCACCCACAAGACCAACACTGACGTCGTTGTCGGTAATATATTGTTCAACATTAATATTATTATCAGAAATACTTCTTGTACCGATAGGCTTAAATTCATCGCTTGATTTCAGACTCACACTTCCGTTGAATCCTGCGTAGGCCGCAACAAATGAATTAATGTTCTTTTTGAACAATACAGGAATTTCTATTCTATAATCCTCAAAATCTTCATCGTATCGATAATCTCTTTTTTTGAGTGGAAAATAGGCTAATGCCGTATAAATTTCATCCCATTCGAGATCGCCCCAATGCTCCTTACTTATCTTAGTGGTATAGCCCCATTTAGAAACAATGGCGCCCAAATCTATACTATAACGTTGGTTGAAATCTAAGGTCAATCGATAGCCAATAAACCAATTTTGTGTTGCTTCGGTCTCAAAATCTAATAATGTGTTTTGTGTATTTGCTCGATATTTTTCTTTGTCTTGATCATCAATTTCGTAATTAACTCGAATTTCATCCGTGTCTAATGACCTCGCATATAAGTTTGTCGAATTCAAACCTAAGGTAAATTGATGTCGGATTTGATACTGGCTAAAGCCCTCAAAAACAAAGAGTAAGGCAAAAACACAAGAAAAAATAAATTTAGTCATAAGAGGAGTTGTTTGATAATTGTCGATGATTTTGGATGAAAATCTAAACGCAAAATTACTTTAAATGCTTTTAATAAAAGAAAAACTAGGCAAATGAAGCGTAAAATTAACTATTTTAGCCTATTATTAGTCTATTCAAATCGTAAAAAAATAAAATGTTTGAACAGTTCGAAAAACAATCTGCCGAATCTTGGCGAAAAAAAATAGAAACAGACCTCAAAGGCGCGTCTTTTGACACACTAAACTGGAAGACCAAAGAAGGCTTTACGCTCGCTCCTTTCTACACCAAAGAAGATAGACCAAACGACAGCATTTCTTATAAAAAAAGTGGGCAATGGTCTATTATTGAACACATTACAATTTCTGATGAAAGTAAAAACAACAAGGCCTTTTTAGAGGTTTTGGCTTGTGGAGTTGATGCTCTAGAACTTGATTTTTCTTCAAAATCGGAAGTGAATTTCGACTTGCTGTTTAAAGACGTTCGATTGAATTGCATTACACTTATCATGCATATTGACTGCCATCAATTGGATCTTTTAGCTTCATTTTTGGACTATGCCAAAGCGAATTACGACCTAAATACACTTAACTTTAGTTTAAGTTATGATGTTTTTCACTCTTATTATAAATCTGGAGAAATCGACCCAAAGCTCGATACGTTTTTAAATCAATTAAAATCCATTGCCGAAGCCCATTCGTTTGAAACATTTCGATTTGGAGCAATCGATTTACGTTACCTCGAACTGGCAGGCGCAACTTGTAGTCAGCAATTGGCTTATGCCTTGTCTATCGCCCAATATTTTGTAAAACATTGGGGTTCTAAACTGGTTTTTCAGTCGATGTCTTGTTTTAGTTCTACAAGTTCAAATTTCTTTTTTGAGCTTGCAAAACTTAAGACTTTACGTGCGCTTTGGGCGTTTTATGCCGAGCAATATGGCGAAACGTCCAAACTTTGGATTTCGGCAAGTACCAGCCAAAGAAATAAAACACTTTACGATCCTTATGTCAATGTTTTGAGAACGTGCTCAGAGACTTTTTCGGCTATTTTAGCTGGCGCTGATGCGGTTCACACCCAAGCTTTTGATCATATTTATAAAGAGTCAAATGCGTTTTCTTCTCGCATCGCCAGAAATCAGCAACTTTTGCTCAAAGGCGAAAGTTATATCGAGCATTTTGCAGATCCGAGCGCAGGTTCATATTATGTAGAACATTTGGTTGAAGTTTTAGAAAAAGAGAGCTATTCCAAATTTCAAATGATTGATAGCTTTGGTTTTGAGGAGTATTTAAGTTCTGGAACATTGAAAACAGAGCTTGAAAACCAGCAAAATCAAGATTTAGAAGATGTTGAGCAGAACAAAATCGAACTTTTAGGCTCAAATCTATATCCAAATCAGGAAGAACAGATGAAAACTGAACTTGAACACGAGCTGCATCCTTATCAAGATTATTTTCTTTCAACAAAAAGATTATCAGCTCATTACGAAAACCAAAGACTAGCCAAAGAATCTTAATTATGATCACTAAACCACTTTCTTTTTCGGCTATTGAGTATCGAAAAACCAACCTAAATTCAAAATCCTCATCAGAACCAATTTGGACAAGTCCAGAAGGCATCGACATCAAATCTGTTTATCAGAAAGAGGATGAAAACGAACTCGAACATCTTGATTTTGTTGCCGGATTAGCTCCAAATCTTCGCGGGCCCTATTCTACAATGTACGTCAAAAGACCTTGGACAATCCGACAATACGCTGGATTTTCGACTGCCGAAGAATCCAATGCGTTTTATAGACGAAACCTTGCCGCAGGACAAAAAGGACTTTCGGTCGCTTTCGATTTAGCCACGCACCGCGGTTACGATTCCGATCATCCGAGAGTAACTGGAGATGTAGGAAAAGCTGGTGTTGCCATCGATTCTATTTTGGACATGAAACGCCTTTTTGAAGGTATTCCATTAGATAAAATGTCGGTTTCGATGACGATGAATGGCGCCGTTTTGCCCATTTTGGCCTTCTATATTGTTGCCGCCGAAGAACAAGGTGTCGACAAAGCTTTGCTTTCTGGAACCATTCAGAATGATATTTTGAAGGAATTTATGGTGAGAAACACCTATATCTATCCACCAAAACAATCGATGAAAATCATCTCAGATATTTTTGAATACACGTCCAAAAATATGCCCAAATTCAACTCGATAAGCATTTCGGGTTACCACATGCAAGAAGCTGGCGCAACCTGCGACATCGAATTGGCTTACACCCTCGCCGATGGTTTAGAATACATCCGAACTGGACTAAAAGCAGGTATGGACATCGATACTTTTGCACCTCGATTGTCTTTCTTTTGGGGCATCGGGATGAATCATTTTACAGAAATTGCTAAACTGCGAGCCGCCAGAATGTTGTGGGCAAAATTGGTCAGTCAATTTAATCCAAAGAACCCTAAAAGCCTAGCTCTCAGAACGCATTGCCAGACTTCAGGCTGGAGTTTGACCGAGCAAGATCCGTTTAACAACATCGGCAGAACACTCATTGAAGCCATGTCGGCGGTGTTTGGTGGCACACAATCTTTGCACACCAATGCCTTGGATGAAGCCATTGCTTTACCAACCGATTTTTCAGCTCGAATTGCTCGAAATACTCAAATTTTCATCCAAAAAGAAACCGACATTTGTCGTCATATTGACCCTTGGGCAGGTTCTTATTTTGTTGAAAACCTCACCAAAGATATTGCCGACAAAGCTTGGGCACACATCGAAGAAATTGAAGCTTTGGGTGGTATGGCAAAAGCTATTGAAACTGGTTTACCAAAAGCTAGAATCGAGGAAGCAGCCGCCAAAAAACAAGCTAGAATCGATAGTGGAAAAGATCAAATTATTGGCGTAAACACCAACCGATTGGCTGAAGAAGCCCCTTTGGACACTTTAGAAATTGACAACACAACTGTTCGAGAAGCACAAGTGGAACAACTTAAACACTTGAAAGCAAATCGAGATTCTAAAGCTACACAAAAAGCTCTTGAGCAATTAACCTCAGCGGCAAAAACAGGAAAAGGAAATCTTTTGGAAGCCGCCGTAGAAGCGGCTCGGTGCCGAGCAAGTTTAGGCGAAATTTCAGATGCTTTAGAAACTGTTTTTGGAAGATACAAAGCTCAAATTCAATCTATTAAAGGTGTTTACATGAAAGAAGTTAAAGACGATAAAGTATTCAAAAAAGCCTTAGAACTCAGTCATACCTTTGCCGAAATTGACGGTAGACGACCTCGGATTATGGTTGCCAAAATGGGTCAGGACGGACACGATAGAGGCGCAAAAGTTATCTCGACAAGCTTTGCCGATATTGGTTTTGATGTTGATATTGGCCCTTTATTCCAAACGCCTGCCGAAGCCGCCAAACAAGCCGTTGAAAATGACGTGCATATTTTGGGTGTTTCTTCCTTAGCTGCCGGACATAAAACCTTGATTCCTGAACTTATCGCAGAACTAAAACACCAAGGCAGACCAGATATTATGGTCATTGTTGGCGGCGTGATTCCGCCACAAGATTATGATTTTCTGTTTGAAACTGGCGTTGTGGGCGTCTTTGGTCCAGGAACTGTCATTGCCCAAGCCGCCTCAGAAATTTTAGAAATCTTAATCGAAGCCTATTCGGATTAATCCTTTTTCATTATGCCAAATCAACCAAAACGTATTGCTGTTTTTCCAGGTTCTTTCGATCCTTTTACCAAAGGTCATGAAGACGTTGTAGCTAGATTACACCCTTTATTTGATGAATTTATTATCGCCATTGGTAGTAATAGCGCTAAAACCTATCGCTTTAGTTTAGAACAAAGAAAAGCGTGGATTTCAGCTGTTTTCCAAAACCAGAGCAACATAAAAGTCATTGATTACAAAGGACTTACTATTGATTTTTGTTCCAAACTTGGAGCAAATTATATTGTGCGTGGTTTGCGAAATTCTAATGATTATGAGTACGAAAAAAGCATTGCACAGATGAATGCCAAACTCAATCCAAAAATAGAAACCATTTTAGTAAATACAAGCCCTGAATTTGCCTCTATTTCTTCAACCATCGTCCGCGATATTTTGAAAAATCAAGGCGATGCTTCTTTGTTTTTACCTGAGCTTATTAGTAAAGACTTGAATTAATGGACGTTAATACACTATCCACCTTATACGAAACGCCAGTTACACAAAAACTAAGAATACCATCGCACGCCTTACTTTCTTCCCGCTACTGAGTGAGATTTTTTTCATAACTTGCAACTGTAAAAACAAAACAAACGTAAGTGCTTCTAAAAGAAAAAATATCGATTGAGCATTTTGAAGATAAGAAATTCAAAATCAAACTCATAGAATCTGAAAAAGATACTAAGGCTGCATTTACGCATTATTTACATAACCACAAAAATGGAGTTTCTCAGTTCTTTAAACCTGATGCAATTGAACACGTTAAAAATTTATTTGAATACAAATTCCCAGAAGAAAACGTTTCAAATTTAGTAGCTGAAGAAGCCTTACAACAATTACTTTTTCAACAAGAAAACATTCCTTTTCCCGCACCACAAAAACCTGATTTTAAGTTTATTGACTTATTTGCTGGAATTGGCGGATTTAGGTTAGCTTTTCAAAACTTGAAAGGAAAATGTGTTTATACAAGTGAATGGGATAAATATTCAAAGCAAACTTATCAAGCAAATTTTGGAGAAATTCCATTTGGAGATATAACAAAAGAAAGCACGAAAAATTATATTCCTGACGGATTTGATGTTTTGTGTGCAGGTTTTCCTTGTCAAGCATTTTCAATTGCTGGAAACAGAAAAGGATTTGCTGATACAAGAGGAACTTTATTTTTTGATGTAGAGCAAATTATAGAAAAACACAGACCAAAAGTTGTTTTTCTTGAAAATGTAAAAAACTTAGTTTCTCACGATAAAGGAAAAACATTTAAAACAATCATTGAAATTTTAGAACAAAAATTAGGCTACAAAACTTATAGTTCTGTTTTAAACTCAATGACTCACGCAAATATTCCACAAAATAGAGAACGAATTTTTATTGTTGCTTTTGACCCACAACAAGTTGAAAATCATTCTAACTTTAAATTTCCAGAGAAAAAAGTAGAACTCACGAAAAACATTCACGATATATTAGAAAAAGGAAAACAAGAAAATAAATATTATTATCCTAAAGACCATAAATATTATCCTGAATTGGAAAAAACAATGACTTCAAAAGACACTGTTTATCAATGGAGAAGAGTTTATGTTAGAGAGAATAAAAGTAACGTCTGCCCTACACTAACTGCAAATATGGGAACTGGAGGACACAATGTTCCTTTAATAAAAGACAATTATGGAATTAGAAAATTAACACCAAGAGAATGTTTTTCTTTTCAAGGTTATCCTCAAAATTATATTTTACCAAACCTTGCAAACAGTAAATTATATATGCAGGCTTCTTAAAATTATGAAAACAAAGAATAATAAACATAAAAATTATGAAATCCTAAATTTGATTGGATATGGTCTGTCAAAATTTAACAGCGATTTTATTAAGGAATTTGGATTTACAACCAAAACTTCTTTTTATGAGTTTTTTGTAGAAAATAATATTGCTAAAACTACAGGAACAGTAAAAAATAGAATGGACTTGTTTGATAATTTTTTCCCAGATAATGGCAGGAAGGGCTGGTGGCAAAAAGGAGACACATATATTCATAGAAAATTATTAATAGATAGCTTGTTTGGAAATGAAAATGTAAAAGAATATGCTGATATTGTAAAGTTATTTTTAAAAGAAAATCAAAAGTTAAAAGAAACATTTGTTGACGTGAAACCTATAGTAAAATCAAGGTTTAAAAAACTTCAAGAAACAGGTTTAGAAGCAGAATTGTATTTTATGAATAATTTTAATTTAATTCCTGCTTTTAAAAATGGGAAACTTGAAGATGCAAGATTATTTGGCGATGGCTATGATTTTCAAGTAGATGTTAATGAAAGTTCGTATTTAGCAGAAATAAAAGGAATTAGGGCTAATAAAGGTAGATTTAGATTAACTGAAAACGAATACAAAAAAGCACTAGAATATAAAGATGATTACATAGTCACATTAGTTTTAAACTTAAATGACATACCAATTTTTAAAACAATTGAAAATCCAATAAAAAATTTATCTTTTAAAAAAAGAAATATTCCTTCAACAATTTCGGTTGAATATCATTTAGAAAAAGAAATATGCTGAGTTTAAATAATAAAATAAAACATTTTAAAGATTATATTTCTATAAAAAACGAAAACTATGGAGATATGATGAAAGACGAGATATATTTTTACTTTTTCGAAAATGAGAATAATTTGGATTTTTTAAATAACCTTGAAAGTGAAAATGATATTGAAAACAAAGTTGAGTTTCTTGTATCCAAAATGATTCTTAATGAACACCAAGAGGGATTGGGATATATCATTGAAAATTATGTTTAGTCTTAAAATAAAAGAATGAGAAGTCTTTGAAGCAAAAGTCTGTCAAGAAAATTCTAAAGCTTTAATGACAAACCCTAATAAAGCTCTATCCGACTGGCTTCTAAGAAAAATATTACAATTAGAAGAAGGTGAATTAGCAACAATTGAAAAATTAGATAAATTAGGTTTTGATAGTGTAATTATTACTAAAAACGAAAAATCTGAATTTAAAATTGATATAATGAAAACCGATTCTTATGACAAATTTATAAAATGAGTTTGAATATATACTCTTACAAAACATTAAAGAACGAAACTATTATTTCAAACTGGACTAATAAAGTTCACGTTTCAAATACGCATTTTTTTGAAAAATCCAAAGATTTAGGTTTTAGTATAAAATCACAATTAGGAAGTCCTTCTACTCTTCTTAACGCAGGAAAAACGACCAACTTTGTTTTTAAAATTTCAAATTTAAAGTTAAGCGAAACAGAAATTAACAAGATAAATTCTATAGATTCGAGAAGTAAAATAATGGACAGGATTAATTCAATTCTTGATGCGAAAGGAAAATTTGAATTTATAAAAACTGAAAAACAAATATTTTCAAACAATCTAGTCCTTATTGATAGTAGGTTACCAGAACTATTATCTCAAATAATATATGAATTTTATTCTAGTAAAAAATCTAATATTTCCGATTTGACAGCAAATATTAATTCTAAAAATCCATTAAATTTTGATATTTCGAATGAACATAAGTTTTACGAATACAAAATTAAACGTTTTTTAACAGACGTAGCTTTAGGAATGATGCCTTCGAAAGTTTGGACAGGACAATATGATGCAACTGGTGGATATTTGATTGTTAAGGAAAGTGGAGACATTTTATGTTATCACATTTACAACCGAAATGAATTTGAAGATTACTTATTTAATAATACAAAATTAGACACAGCAAGTTCAAGCAGACACGATTTTGGAACTATTTACGAAGAAAACGGAGAATTATATTTCAAATTGAACTTACAAATCAGATTTACGAAATAAGCCAAGGCAAGTTCAAGCACATTTATTTTCCTTGTTGCTAACATGCGTTTACAGCGTGTGTGGTCTACAAATTTACGCTATTATCAATACTTTCCTAAGCGTAGCCAGTCTGTAGGTCAGGGCAAATTCACACTTTTATTTTTGGTGATTTTTGAATCGAAAACTGCTTTTTTTCATCACTTTGAATGATTTTCATATTTATAAAATGAGTTTGAGTTCAAGCCATTTTACAGGACTTACAAAAGCAGAAGCTTGCGCAACGTAATCCTCTATTCTTTTAAAGGTTTGCAAATGGATGCTGTAATGCCAAACTATTAATCTGGGAATTTAAAATTTTCCGCTATTTGCCAATTCTACTCGTGGAAGAATAAGCCCTCCTACTCCACCCAAACTCGCATATCAACGTGTTCCAAAGGCTGATCTAAACTATCGGTTTCTAGATTCTGAATTTGCTCCAGAACATCAAAACCTTCAAAAACTTGAGCGAAAATCATATAATCGCCATCCAAACGTGGGAGTCCACTTTTGTTGCTCACAATATAGAGCTGGCAAGCGTTCGATTGTTTTTCGGGATTGTTGTCTCTGCCCATACCTACGGCGCCGTATTGGTGTTTGTATTGTGGTAAAAATTCGGGATTGAGCAGATGAGGAGAGTTCTCAAAATATTCAGGTAAATCTGGGCAACCACCTTGAATTACAAAGTCTTTTATGACCCGATTGAAATGAAATTGATCGTAATGTTTTTCATTTGCCAGCTTGATAAATGCTGCTTTGTGGTTTTTGGTTTCGGGATGTAGATGAAACTTTATTGTTCCAAAATTGGTAGAAATCACACCTGTTTGAGCTTCTTTTTTTGGTGTTTTGACAGCATCGGAACAGGAAACCATCAAGCTAAAAGAAAGAAGTAAAAAAAGAAGAGTTGGTCTAGTCATTTTTGTTTCGGATGGATTTATATAATTTTATACCGAGCATCAACAAAATGGCCAAGCCAATAAATCCGCCCAGACCTAACCACATGGACAAAAAGGATTTAAGAACAACCAAAAAGACTATAGCAAAGAGTAAAAGTGTAGCGACTTCATTAAAAATTCTCAAAAACTGACCAGTCCACAAAACTTCGTTTTGCTGTAGTTTTTTGTAGATATGATGACAATAAAAATGGTAAATCACCAAAAGGAGCACAGCAAAAAGTTTGAGTTTCATCCAATCTTTACTGAGCCAAGAAGGATTGATAATCAATAAACTCGAACCCAAAATTAAGGTAAGAATCAAAGACGGCCAAGTAATGATGGTCCAAAGTCGTTTTGCCATCAATTGATATTGTGGAATGAGGTGTTTTTGTGCCTCTTCAGATTTTTCTGAAGCTTCGGCGTGGTAGATAAACAGGCGAACAATGTAGAACAAACCTGCAAACCAAGTAACAATAAAAATAATATGTAAAGCTTTGATGTAGAGATACATAATGTTGTTTTTAACTCAATAAAAGAATGGACTTTTTTAATGCGTTCACTAAACTATCAACTTCTTCTTTGGTGTTGTAAAGCGCAAAAGAAGCACGAATAGTTCCCGAAATATTGAGACAAGCCATCAAAGGTTGTGCACAATGATTTCCTGTTCGAACTGCAATGCCTTGTTGATCGAGCAAAGTACCAATATCGTAACTGTGAATCGATTTGTGATTAAAAGAAATAGCACCTGCACAATGCTCGGCAGAGCCATAAAGTTCAATATTTTCGATTTTCTCTAATTCCTGATAAGCATATTGAATTAGGCTGTTTTCGTAAGCTTTTATTTCATCCAAACCTAATGTACTCAGGTAATCTAAACTTGCCTTAAAAGCCACCACGCCAGCAATATTGGGCGTTCCGGCCTCAAATTTATGTGGTAAACCCGCGTAAGTTGAGTGTTGCATTTGCACTTGATCAATCATTTCGCCACCACCTCGATAAGGCGGAAGAGCTTCTAAAAGCGCTTGTTTCCCCCAAAGTACACCCAAACCAGTTGGGCCATAGACTTTGTGAGCCGAAAAAATCAAGACATCGCAATCCAATGTTTTTACATCAATGGTTTGATGCGCCAAACTCTGGGCGGCATCCAAAATCACTAAAGCACCTTTCTTTTTGGCTAATGCCGAAAATTTCTCATAGTCGTTTTCTATTCCCAAAGCGTTAGAAACCATTGCCATAGAAAGTACTTTACAACCTTTTTCTATTTCGGTTCTAAACACATCAAAATCTAAAGCTTTTCCATTAAATGGAATACTAACCAATTCAGCTCCACGTTGTTGACAAACAAATTGCCAAGGTACAATATTGGAATGATGTTCACTTTCGGCAACAAAAATCCGATCTCCTTTTTGGATATAAGCTTCGCCAACAACACTCGAAATCAGATTAATAGCATCTGTTGTGCCGCTCGTAAAAATAAGTTCCTTTGGCGATTGAGCACCAATAAAATGTTGGACAGTTTCTCTTCCCGCTTCAAAGGCATCCGTTGCTTTCTGACTCAGGTGATGAACGCCACGATGCACATTCGAATTTGTACTTGAATAGTAGTTCGTCAAGGCCTCAATCATCTGCCGAGGCTTTTGAGTGGTTGCTGCATTATCGAGGTAAATGAGTGGTTTTCCATTCACTTTTTCTTCTAAAATAGGGAAGTCTTTTCTGACTTTTTCAATAGGAAAACTCATAACTAATCGAGTAAATCGCTTAAAAGCCTAAGTTCAACTTTTGGCGATATTTTTCTATAAATAATATTGTAAGCCGTTTCGGTTATTGGCATATCAACCTTGTATTTTTCATTGAGCAAATGAATACATTTAATAGCATAATAACCTTCTGCTATCATGTTCATTTCCAGTTGAGAAGCGGATACTGAATAGCCTTTTCCGAGCATCATTCCAAAGACTCTGTTTCGAGAAAATTTGGAGTAAGACGTTACCAATAAATCACCTAAATAAGCCGAATCGTTGATGTCTCTATTTATTGGATGATAGGCATCTACAAAGCGTTTTATTTCTCGGATGGCATTTGAAATTAAAACAGCAATAAAATTATCGCCATAACCGATACCGTGGGCAATTCCCGCCACAATAGTCATCACGTTTTTGAGAACAGCGCTGATTTCAGTTCCATAAATATCATCCGACAAGGTGGTTTTTATAAAACTACAATTAAGTGCCGAGGCCAAATGTTCGCGCTCTTCTTCGTTTTCGGAAGCTATGGTGAGATATGACAGACGCTCTAAAGCGACTTCTTCGGCGTGACATGGGCCAGAAATAATACCAATTTGACTGGTTTTGATGCCATAATTTTCGATCAAATATTCGCCAATAATCTGTGTGGTTTCGGGTACGATACCTTTGATGGCAGAAAAGACAAACTTACCTTTAAAATCCAAGTTTTTTCCATCCATCGCCTGATGTAAAAATGCCGATGGAATCGCCAAAATAATAACATCAGCCTGAAGAACAACAGAGCGAATGTCGGTACTAAATTCGATTTTGTTGGTATCAAAATTAGCGTCGGTAATATAATTTGGATTGTGTCCTTGTTTCACAAAATCGGAAATATTATCCGGATTTCGCATCCACCAAAGCACTTCTTGGCCATTTTTACATAGGATATAAGCCAAAGCCGTTGCCCAACTTCCGCCACCTACAATGGCTATTTTTTTTTCTTTTTGCATAAATTGTGATGAATCGAATAGCGGTTTATATCTAACAGAAAGATTTTCAGAGTATTAGATGTTTATTCTTTCGATTTTACCAAAAGTAAATGTATTCAATACTTTTGACTTGAAGCCTGTTTGGCTAATTTTCGGTAATTTGAACTTATTGTTCTGTACAATCGGATCCAGAAATTTCTGTTCCTAAAATAAATTCTTCAAAACTAACATCGTTCAAGCTTTTGGTAATAGTTACATTTCCTTTTGTTACCTCCATGGTACCATCGCCGTTGTCGCAGTAAGTAATTAATATTGAGTTTGTTGAATTTGGTTTTAAGCAAACATAACAAGCGCCTTTCGTTTCTTTTTCAGAACAAGAACCAAGGGTGAGCAAAATAAATCCGATTAAACTTAATTTAATAATCTGCATAAGTGTTGTGTTTTTAGAGCTGGCAAGATACTGTTTTTTTATGAGTTTAGTTTTGATGAATTTCAGCTTACTATTTGGTATGTTATTTGATGTTAATTTCCATCTCGAAACTAAAAAAGAAGCTCAAATCATGAAATACAGCATCAGTATTCCCAAACCTTGCCACGAAAATTGGAACAACATGACGCCAACAGAAAAAGGCGCATTTTGTTCTAATTGCCAAAAAGAAGTGATTGATTTTACTTCTAAAAGCAATCGAGAATTAGCCAAATCTTTAAGAAAAAAAGAGCCTCTTTGCGGGAAATTCAGACCTGAGCAATTGAATGTAGAACTTGCTTACAGAGAAGACAGCAGAGCATCAAAATTCGGATTTTTATTAGGACTTTCTGGCTTGCTTTCGTTTTCTATGCCTGTTTTTGCTCAAACCTTTCCTGTTGAAACAAGTCAAGAACAGGTTGATATTTCATCTGAAAAAGAGCAAGTTGTGAATGAAGTTGTTGGTGATACTTTGGAAATTAAAGGACGAGTTTTGGATGAGAAGGGTAAGGCTTTACCAATGTCAAATATCGTTATTAAAAAAACAAAAAAAGATGGTAAATCTTACGTTATTCGAGGCGTATCAGCTGATTTTGATGGAAATTATATTATTAGATTTGATAGAAGTAAAGTTGGTGAAGAGTTTAATGTCGAATTTTCGTTTGTTGGTATGCAAAGAAAAGTGTTGACTTTCAAAACTTCAGAACTTCAAAATCAAACAAGTTTGGATGTTGAATTAGAAGATAGCAACATGATATTAGGTGTTGTTATTCATGAATCAGATAGAAAACCTAAAAAACGAAGTCTTTTTACAAGAATTGCAAACATCTTTAGGAAAAAAGAAAACAGACGCTAAGGTTTTTCTTGGAGTTTGATTAGCCATAAGCATATCACTCAGAATAGAGTCAAAACAATAGGCTTATAAGACCTTTTTAATAGCCATTAATTTGCTTAGCAAGCCTTCCACCAAGTCGAGTTTGAGCATATTTGCCCCATCAGATTTGGCAAGCGACGGATTGGGGTGAGTTTCCAAAAACAAACCATCAACCCCAACGGCAATTCCAGCTTTAGCAATAGTTTCAATCAATTCTGGTTTGCCACCAGTTACACCAGATTGTTGATTGGGTTGTTGCAAAGAATGTGTAATATCCAAAATAGTTGGTGCGCCAAAAGCCTGCATGGTCGGAATGGCTCGATAGTCGACAACTAAATCCTGATAGCCAAACATGGTGCCTCGGTCAGTCAATAAAACATTTTGATTTCCAGACTCTTTCACTTTGTCGAGAGCAAATTTCATGCTTTCGGCAGCCAAAAACTGTCCTTTTTTGATGTTGACCCATTTACCTGTTTTGGCAGCAGCCACCAAAAGGTCCGTTTGACGACATAAAAACGCAGGTATTTGAAGCACATCTACATATTGCGCCGCCATAGCCGCTTCGTCGGCAGTATGAATGTCGGTTACGGTTGGTAAATCTAAGGTTTGACCTACTTTTTTTAGAATTTCAAGTGCCTTTTGGTCGCCAATACCCGTAAAAGAGTCGAGCCGACTCCGATTGGCTTTTCGGTATGAACCTTTGAAAATCAGGTTAATATCTAATTTTTGACTTATGGATTTGAGTTTAGTGGCAATCTCAAAAGCCATCTCCTCCCCTTCTATTGCACAAGGGCCAGCGAGTAAAAAAAAACGACCTGAACGATTAAAAAATTGAGTATTGAGCATATATTTTGTATTAATTTTAGGCTCACAAATATACGTGTTTTTGCGTGTATTTTTGCGTGTATTTTCATAATTCTAACTAGTTGTTTGAGCGATTAAATAATGACTTAAATGAACTAATAGAAAGCGTTTAGGGATTTCCAATCGACTTAATTTCAACGTTTTTACCTCTGGTTTTATTCTGTCTAAAGCTACTTTTGACCTTAATCTAGAACGAATCTATTATGCTAAAACAGAATTGAGAAATTTGAGTAAAAAAACAATACCTTTGCGCTATGAAGACCATACCTACAAAGAAAAATTTACGACTTCTTTCTGTCGACGACATCAAAACTGAGCTTAAAACTTTAGGCGAAAAACCATTTAGAGCAAAGCAAATTATGGAATGGCTTTGGGTGAAAGGCGCTCGAGAAATCGACGACATGACAAATTTATCTTTGGAACTTAGAGAAAAGCTAAAAGCTGGCTATGTGCTAGATGTTGTTCAGATTTCTGATGAACAAAAAAGTGCAGATGGCACGGTAAAGCTAGCCTTCAAATTAGCAGATGGCTTCATTTGCGAAGGCGTTCTAATTCCTGCTGGAGACCGTATGACAGCTTGTGTTTCTTCTCAGGTTGGCTGTAGCTTGGCTTGTGCATTTTGTGCTACTGGACGGCTAAAGCGTGAGCGAAATCTGAATTTTCCTGAAATTTATGATCAAGTATTTTTACTCAATCAGGTGGCTCAAAACTACTATCAACAGGATTTGTCGAACATTGTTTTTATGGGTATGGGCGAACCTTTGCTCAATTATGGACATCTGTTAAAAGGCATCGAAAAAATTACGTCTGAGGAAGGTTTACACATGGCAGCTCGCCGAATTACTGTTTCAACGGCTGGTGTGGCAAAAATGATCAACAAACTTGCAAACGACAACGTTCGCTTTCCTTTGGCCTTGTCTTTGCACGCCGCCAATGACCAAAAGCGAACAAAAATCATGGAAATTAACGAAACAAATTCCCTCGATGTACTTTCGGAAGCGTTGACAAATTTTTATGAAAAAACAGGAAATCAGATTACTTTAGAGTATATTATTTTTAAAGATTTTAATGATAAAATTGAGGATGCTCAAGACCTACATGTTTTTGCCAAACAATTTCCTTGCAAAATCAACATCATAGAATATAATCCCATTGACGATGGCGATTTTGAACAAGCAGAGGAGAAAAATGTCAATGCTTTTGTAAGGTATTTAGAGTCCAACAAACTGATTGTCAACGTAAGAAGAAGTAGAGGAAAGGATATTGATGCCGCTTGTGGCCAACTGGCTAATAAATTGGTTTAGAAAGTCTTTGGTAAAATTTATTTAGAACTAAAGCTCACAAAAATCTAAATCTTCTTAATGCGCCTCCAACCAATTCTCCCCAATATTCACATCTACCAAAAGAGGAACAGCTAAACTTAACGCCGCTTCCATTTCTTTGATGACCATAGTTTTGAGTTTTTCGGCATCCGATTTGGCGCAATCGAACACTAATTCATCATGAACTTGGAGAATCATTTTCGCATCTAAATTGTTGTTTTTTAGGTTTTTATGAATATTAACCATCGCTACTTTAATTAAATCAGCGGCAGAACCTTGCACAGGTGCGTTGACGGCATTTCGCTCGGCGTGTTGGCGCACAACAGCGTTTCGAGAATGAATATCTCTCAAAATTCGTCGGCGATTGAACAGCGTTTCCACATATCCATTTTGGCGCGCTGTTTCCACTTGCTCATCCATATAAGCTTTAAGTCGAGGATAGGTTTGGTAATAATTTTCAATCAAAGCTTTAGATTCTGTTCGGCTCAAATCCGTTTGTTGGCTTAAACCAAAAGCCGAAACGCCATAAATAATTCCAAAATTGACCGTTTTGGCATACGAACGGTAGGTTCTGGTAACTTCAGATTCTTCTAAATTAAATAATTTACAAGCTGTAGCGGCATGAAAATCAGAACCTTGATTAAAGGCATCAATCATATTCTGGTCGCCACTCATGTGAGCAATCAAGCGTAGTTCAACCTGAGAATAATCGGCAGCCAAAAGGCAATAATCAGCCGCACGTGGCACAAAAGCTTCGCGGACTTTTCTTCCATTTTCGGTTCGGATTGGGATGTTTTGAAGGTTGGGATTGGTGGAACTCAAACGCCCAGTTGCCGCCACAGCTTGGCGGTAATTGGTATGAATATGTTCCGTTTTGGGATGCACCATTTTTGGTAAAGCATCCACATAGGTTGAAAGTAATTTTTGAATCCCACGGAAACTCAACACTAAGTCAATAATGGGATGTTTGTCTTTGAGTTTGAGTAAAACAGGTTCAGATGTTGAGTATTGTCCAGACTTGGTTTTTTTGGCTTTGGCATCAAGTTCCAAATCATCAAACAACACAAAACCTAATTGTTTTGGCGAGCTGATGTTAAACGCCTTCCCTGCCAGTTCATGAATCTGATTTTCAATAGCTTGAAGTTCTTTAGTCAAGGTTTCAGATTGTGTTTTTAGGGCATCTTTATCCAATCGGACACCCTGCATTTCTACCTCAGCCAATACAGCACACAAAGGCATTTCGATGTCTTCAAAAAGAGGTTTTAGACCTTGATCTTTTATTTTTTCATCCAAAACAGTAAACAATTGCAAGATCACATCACAAGCATCAAAATGATACGTTTTTAACTTTTCTTGCTCTACTTCCGCCATATTGATATCCGAAAATGACTTTTTTTCCGCCAAATCTTCCAAAGTCAAAATAGAGCGTTGCAAATAGAGTTCAGACAAACGCAAAAGTTCGTGCTTCATATCGGGTTCGAGCAGGTAATGCGCTAATTCTAAATCGAATAAACGGTCGCCTAAATCGATATCATAACGACTCAACACCTGAATCGAATATTTCATGCGATCAGACACACGATAGAAGTGATTATAAGTCAATAAAGGTTTTAATCGCTGTAAATACGTTTTTTTATCTTGTTCATTATCAGGTAATTGGAAGTAAAACCCTTCATTTTTTTGACCAGAAAAACAAATTGCCAAAAGCTCGGCATCCAAAGGATTTTGACTGCTGGTAACCAAACTAAAAGCCAAAGCTGGATAGCGAAACAGCACTTCAATCATTTGATTGAGTTCGCTGTCATTTTCAATGGTTTTATACTGCATTTCACCTTCCGAAACAAAGGTTTGCGGCTCGGTAGTTTCAGGGTTTTCAAACTGAGAAAACAAATCTGGAATCTGATTCTGAGGTCGTTTTTCAGCATCAGAAGCTGAAAAATTTTGATCTTTAATATCCGACAAGCTGATATTCAAACGCTTGGCACTCGAATAAAATTCTAATTGTTTGAACAAGGGAATTAAAGCCTCTTGATTATAAGCCTGACGTTCAAGCTGTTCGATTGTTAATTCATTCGGCACATCGGTTTTTATGGTCGCCAAAGATCTGGAAAGAAAAGCCAAGTCTTTACTCGCTGTTACTTTCTCTTTTTGCTTTCCTTTTAGCTGATCGAGGTTTTCATAAAGCCCTTCCATACTACCATAGGCTTTCAGGAATTTCTTCGCTGTTTTGTCGCCAACGCCCGGAATACCCGGAATATTATCCGACGCATCGCCCATCATACCCAAATAATCGATCACGCGAAGTGGCGTATCGACTTCAAATTTGGCTTTTACTTCCTCAACACCCCAAATTTCAACGCCTTTCCCCATCCGCGAGGGCTTATACATCATCACATTCGGGCGAACTAGCTGCGCATAATCCTTATCGGGCGTCATCATATAAACATCCAAATCATCGTTAGCCAATTGCCAAGCCAAGGTGCCAATTACATCATCGGCTTCAAAACCTGGACTTTTCACAATCTGAATTTGCATGGCCTCCAAAAGCTGAAAAATATAAGGCAAAGCCGTCGAAATACCTTCGGGCATAGCTTCTCGCTGCGCTTTATATTCTTTGTATTCGATGTGTCGGAAGGTAGGTTCTGAGGTATCAAAAACAACAGCCAAATATTTTGGTTTTTCTTTTTCGATGACGTCCAAAAGCGTGTTCATAAAACCAAAAACAGCCGAGGTATTTTCGCCTTTAGAATTGATTCGAGGATTTTTTGCAAAGGCAAAAAAGGAACGGTAAATAAGTGCAAAAGCATCGAGAAGAAAGAGTTTTTCTTTTGGATTTTCCATATTGAAAAGATGGTATGTTTAGAGTTCTAATCCTGTTTTTAGAAAGGTATTTAAAGGCAAAGCATGCTGATAATCAGCTTCCAAAATATCACAAACTTTAGGGTCTAAAATCAGTTGAGGATCATAGGTTTTGAAAAAGTAAAAAGACTTATTTAGAATATAAGGGAAGCTTTCCTGAACCTCCGAAAAAGGCTTCGGGATCCGTTTATTTCGTTCGCCTCTGATTTCTCCAAACGTGTTTTTAAAGGCTTTAGCTTTAATCAGTTTTAGAAATTTTTCTTGATGTTCTAACAGATGGGTCCGCATCTTGATCAGCGGCTCTTTTTCCAAGAAATACACACCAGAATATAAACGCAAGTGATTGGCAGACAACTCAATATACATTCCTGGACTTGTTTTATCTTTTCTGCCTTTTGGGCTAATAACCGTTCCTAAAGTTGTTTTATACGGGCTTTTATCTTTCGAAAATCGAATATCCCGATTGATTCTAAAAATACAATCTTTTGGCTGGAGCTGGTTTACAAAAGCCTCCTCGCCCACAATACGCCCAATCAATTCCTGAGTGAAATTTGCCCACGGTTTTTTCACTACTTTTTCGTAATGTTTTTTGTTTTCGTGAAACCAATCTCGATTATTATTTTGCTCTAATTGAACTAAAAACTCTAGAATTTCTGGACTAAACATAGGACTTATGATTTTGGATTTAACTTAATCGATCGTTGCAATACATTTCAATTCGATGCCAATGGGCGTTGGCAAACTTTTGATTTCTACCGTTGTTCGGCAAGGCTGATTGTCTTTAAAATATTCGGCATAAATCCGATTGTAAGTCTTAAAATCGGCTTTCATATTGGTTAAAAACACCGTAACATCCACCACATTTTTCCACTCAGCACCCGAAGCTTCAACAATCAGTTTTACATTCTTAAACACCGAATGACATTGTTTTTCAATATCATAAGAACGAATATTACCTTCATCATCCAAGTCTACACCTGGGATTTTTTTAGTTCCTTTTTCTCTCGGTCCCACACCCGACAAAAAGAGTAAATTCCCCACTCGTCTGGCATGTGGGTATAATCCTACTGGCTCTGGCGCCTCATTGGCATTTATTTTATTTGAACTCATAAGTGAAGTTTGTTAATTTGTTTTTTTCAAAAATAGAGAAAAAACAGATAACCATAGCCAAATTTCAATTTAGATTGCATAGAATAGCATTGTCTAAATGCTAAAAAAATCGAAACAAACACAAAAGCAGTTCAGCCACAAAGGTAAGACCAGAAATTACAAAAGTCGAGGTCATTAAAAGACATAAAAAAAGAGAATACTAAGGATTAGTACTCTCTTTAATGTTTTGAAATTGCATAATTTAGATCGTTGCTAAATTGCACTATTAAGGTAGAATGTAGCGTGAGGCGGATTCGAACCGCCGACCTCTTGAGTATGAATCAAGCGCTCTAACCAACTGAGCTACCACGCCGTTTTTTTTTGCTGTGCAAATATAAGCTTATTCTACTTGAAGATAAAAATGATTTGGTATATTTTTTGAGAAAAATTTTGATGTTGAAATCAAACTTTTCAAAAAACCTATTTAAGACTGATTTTCAGCACCTTATCGTTAAAAATTACGCTTCATTCAGTCAAGTTAGGCATCTAAATTCCCGTATAATTCTGAGGACTAATCGCTTTTAATTCAACTTTCAAGGCATCGCTAACGTCTAACGTATCGATAAACGCCCATATAGAGTGTTGATTAATTTCTGAGTTTGTTCTCGTCAAAGCTTTGAGTGCCTCATAAGGTTGCGGATAGGCTTCTCTTCTCAAAATGGTTTGGATAGCCTCGGCAACTACCGCCCAATTTTTCTCTAAATCAGCTTCTAAAGCTGATTCGTTCAACAATAATTTCGATAAACCTTTTTCAATCGACTGAAAAGCCAAGGTGGTATGCGCCAAAGGCACACCAATATTTCTGAGTACCGTAGAGTCTGTTAGGTCTCTTTGGAGTCTCGATATAGGCAATTTAGCTGCTAAATGCTCAAAAAGAGCGTTTGCCAAACCTAAATTTCCTTCTCCATTTTCAAAATCAATCGGATTTACTTTGTGTGGCATGGCCGAAGAACCAACTTCGCCAGCTTTTATTTTTTGTTTGAAATAATCCATTGACACATACGTCCATACATCTCGACATAAATCAATCAAAATGGTATTTATGCGCTTGCAAGCATCAAAAAAGGCAGCCAGATTATCGTAATGTTCAATTTGAGTTGTTGGGAATGAGTAGGACAAACCAAGACATTGCTCAACAAAATGCGTCCCAAATGCTTTCCAATCTTGGTTGGGAAACGCCAAATGATGAGCATTGAAATTTCCTGTTGCACCACCAAATTTAGCAGAAAACGGAATCGAATCCAATTGTGCTTTCTGGGCTTGAAGTCTTACCACGAAGACCTCAATTTCTTTTCCTAAACGGGTCGGCGAAGCGGGCTGTCCATGTGTTTTTGCCAACATCGGGATGTTTGCCCAATCTTTTGACAGTTTAGAAAGTTTATCAATCAACTGATTCAAACCTGGCAAAAACACATCTTGATAAGCTTCTTTGAGCATCAATGGCGTTGCTGTGTTGTTGATGTCCTGTGAGGTTAATCCGAAATGGATAAACTCTAAATGCGCCTCGAATATTGAGCCTTCCAATTTTTCTTTAATGAAATACTCAACCGCTTTTACATCGTGGTTCGTTACAGATTCGATGGCTTTCACACGCTCGGCATCTGCCATAGACAAGTCTAAATATAAGGAACGTAGAAAGGCACAATCTTCCTCCGAAAATGAAGGTACTTGAGTGATTTCTGATTCTGAAAGGGCAATGAAATATTCAATTTCGATGCGAACTCGATACTGTATTAAGGCTTTTTCTGAGAAAAAAGCTTTTAAATTTGATGTTTTCGATTCGTATCGACCATCAATTGGCGAAATGGCTTCTAGGCTTGTCCAGTTCATAAGATTTTGGTATTAAGTCATCAAGCCCTTTGATTAGAAAGGGCTTGATGGTTATAAATGAATACGTTGTGGGTATTAGTTAGCTTGTGGGTCGTATTTGCTCAAGATGCCTTGAGTAGCTCTAAGTAATTGTTGATTTCTTCTCATTTCTAGGCTTTGATTTGCTTTTAAGTGTTTCGGAAACTTACTCATATAAGCATATTCATCTCCAAATTGCTTTAAAATACTCAACGAAAGCGCTCGACCTTTTTCATCGGCACCAGCCAAATAATAAGCCTCAGCCAAAGCTAAAGAATAGAAATTGTGTTCTAAATTAGAATGCACCGTCATTTCGGTAGCTTTGTCCAATACTTCAATCGCTTGATCATACTTTTTATCCCGAATTAAAGCATTGGCCAAACGTGCAAATACATTTCGGTAATTCATAACCAATCGGCGCGTAGCTTCATCAAAATATAAGGACGCGTCATTCATGTTTGCCCATTCAAATTTTGGTGTTCCATCAGGTTTGTTGCCCATCAGGTTTTCATACAGGTGTCTAGAGTTAATGAAGCCTTTGTTTTGATCTCTACTTTTTTTCTGGATAGGCACAAGTTTGAAGGTCATCCCTTCAACCTGAAAATATTTGTCCAAAAACATATAATCTCTAGAGCTGTTGCTGATGGTGATAGCAAACTGAATGGGGCGTTCCCAATTGTTGTTGGCAATCAAATCAAGAATAATCATTTCTCTTTTTTGGAGCTGAGTTGTATTGATATCCCATTCTAAAGTATCTAAAATGGCATCATAATCTTCTGGCTCTACAAGTCCCGAGGCTTTCACTTTTTCAACATCAACTGGTATATACAGTTTTTTAGTTGGGAAATAATCAATCATTTTTCCGCTGTTTAGCTTCACTTTTGATTGTTTATTGTCCGATTGAATGAATCTATTCAATTGTTCGGCACTCAATCTGATGTCTTTCAATCGAGGATCTTCTCGGTATAAAGCAAAATCTCGAGTTCCCATCTGGTATTGATCGTAAGTCATGGTACCTGGAATGGCTTTTCCTAAATACGCATCACGCTTGAGCTGATGAATATACCAGTCGGTATTCAACAAACTGAGGTTCACCACTCGAACATCTGTTCGGTAGCCTTCCACTTCTTGGAGGTACCAAAGCGGGAAAGTATCGTTGTCTCCCATGGTAAAAATCAGGGCGTTGGGCTCACAAGAATTAAGGTAATTTTTTCCTGCTGCCAAAGCAGTATAGCGCCCAGAGCGGTCGTGATCATCCCAGTTTTCACTTGCCATAAGTACCGGAACCGCTAAGAGCGAAACAAGGGTTACGGCAACCGAAAGGGCTGGTGTTTTAATCATTTTGTTCAACATAGACCAAATGGCAAAGACACCCATGCCGACCCATATTGCAAAGGCATAGAACGAGCCAACAAAGGCATAATCTCGCTCACGAGGCTGGTGCGCTGGCGGATTTAGGTAAATCAGAATGGCAATTCCTGTAAAGAAAAATAACAAAGAAATAACCCAAGCACTTTTTTCATCTGATTTATAATGAAAAAACAGCCCTATCAAACCAAAAATTAAAGGTAGGAAATAATAGGTGTTTCTACCTTTGTTTTGAGCCAAATATTCTGGCATATTGTCTGCTGGACCAACACGAGATTCGTCTATAAAATCGATTCCCGAAATCCATTGACCGTGCATTTTATTGTCCCGAGCTTGAAAATCGTTTTGTCGACCAACAAAATTCCACATAAAATAGCGCCAATACATGTGTCCGATTTGATATTTGAAGAAAAACTGCAAATTATCTCTCATCGTTGGCAATTCATCGCCGTCGCCTTCATAGCCTGACCAACGCTTATAATTTCTAATATAATCGTCGCGGGTGTTGTTGTATAATCTCGGAAAAAGAGTCAAATCATTTTCATGATACACTTTTACTGTTGCCTCTCTTTTGTCTTTGATGATGTACTTTCCTGCTTCTTTGTCTTTTTTGTAAATCGGCGATCCGTCTTCTAGCTTCACCACTCTAGAGTTCCAGTGTTGTCCAGAAATAATTGGCGAAGAGCCATATTGTTCCCGTTTTAGGTAAGAATATAAACCTACAGCATCTTCAGGATTGTTTTGATCGATTGGGGTATCGGCATTCGAACGAATAACAAGAATAACAAACAAAGAAAAGCCCATCAACATAAAGGTAAAGCTCAGTAAAATGGTGTTCATCATATATTTACCCAGCTTTGCGGTTTTGTTTAATCCAAAAACTAATGCACCTATAAGTATAGTGAAAAAGAAAATAATTCCACTATTGAACGGTAAACCAAAGTCATTGACAAACAAAAGCTCAGTTTTTCCTGAAAGGTTTACAACCTGAGGAATAAATACACCATAAACAAAACCAAGAATCACAATAGAAAGTACGCCTGTCAACAAAAAGCCTTTCAGTGTAACGTTTTCTTTTGTTTTGAAATAATAGATGTAAGTCATTGCCGGAATGGTCAATAAGTTCAACATGTGAACACCCATCGACAAACCAATAAGGAAAGCAATAAGTACAATCCATTTATCGTTTCTGTACGTTCCGAAGCCTTCTTCCCATTTCATCATCGCCCAAAACACAACGGCTGTAAAGAACGAAGACATAGCGTAAACTTCACCTTCTCCCGACGAAAACCAGAATGAATCTGAAAAGGTATAACACAAAGCTCCAACGGCGGCACTCGATAAGACCATAATTATGGCTTGTGTACTGAGTTCGCCTTGAGTTTTGACAGCCACTTTTTTCACAAAAGCTGAAATGGTCCAGAACAAAAACAAAATTGTAAAGGAACTACAAAGCGCCGACATAATATTGACATAATACGCTGCTTGCGTTGCATCTCCGGCAGCCAAATTAGAAAATACATTGGCTATAATAAGGAATAAAGGTGCGCCTGGTGGATGACCAATTTCTAATTTATAAGCTGTGGCAATATACTCTCCACAGTCCCACAAACTTGTGGTTGGCTCTACGGTCGATACGTAAGTAAATGTGGCTATGGCAAATACAAGCCAACCGATAATACGGTTCCATTTATTGAAAAACTCAGTGTTCATAGGTCGAAAAATTTATACCTGCGAAGTTAAAAAAAAATATGAGCCTCTCTAACCATTTTATGTTTTGAAAGGAAGTTTAACTCAAATTTAATTTTTCAACTTGACTAACAGACTGTTGTATGTGTTTTTTTTATTAGCCGACAGCCAAGTAAAAACCCTATCTTTGCCGCAGCAAACGAATAGACTCAACGTATTGACCCAAAGTATGGACGCATTGGATTTCCGTAAACTTTATAAACAATTTCATAGCTGGCGCATTCGGCGCATCAGTCAAAAGAATTTTATTCTGATTTTGAGTGTTTGCCTGGGTATATTTTCGGGTTTTTTGGCTGTTGCACTCAAAAATTCCACCTATTTTATTGGCGAGCATCTCCAGTCGCTCAACACAGACCGTTGGCTAGATTGGGCTTATATTATTTTTCCGATTTTAGGTATTTTCCTGAGTTATTTACTGATTCGGCTTTTCTTTAAATCCAGACCCGAATTGGGCATTTCTGCTATTTTAGAATCCATTACCAAAACCAATGGATTTATGAAAACAAGCACCTTGTTTTCCTCCTTTTTTGGTTCAGTTCTTACGGTTGGTTTTGGAGGTTCAGTCGGGCTCGAAGCCCCTGCAGCTCATTCAGCCTCAGTATTTTCCAGCAACCTTTCTCGATTTTTTCATCTCAACTACAAAACCCGTATGTTGATGATTGGCTGCGCGGCCACAGCTACACTTTCTGCTATTTTCAACGCGCCAATTGCGGCTTTGGTTTTTGCTTTGGAAGTCTTTATGCTCGATTTAACTACCGCTTCCATTGTTCCTTTGTTGCTCTCGAGTGCCAGCGCATCTATCACGTCCTATTTTATTTCTTCGCCCGAACTTTCTTTTCGCTATCAACTTCAGGACGCTTTCAACCTCAGTGATTTACCTATTATTTTACTTTTAGGAATCGTGGCTGGTTTATTTTCTGCTTTTTTCAACCGACTCTATTTTTTTGTTCAACAACAGTTCGATAAACTCAAAAAATACCGATACAAAATGTTGGTTGGTGCTTTGGTTTTGAGTGTGATGATTTTTTTGTTTCCCGTTTTGTTTGGCGAAGGTTTTGATGCCATAAACGCCATGTTGTCTGGCGAAACCATCAAACTCTCTATTTTCCAAACCGAAAACAAGAGTGTATTCCTCCTCTTGATTGCCTGCGTTATTTTCCTAAAAGCCATGGCCTGTTGTGTTACCGTTCAGGCTGGTGGAGTGGGCGGTATCTTTGCGCCAAGCTTATTTATGGGCGCTTCTTTAGGTTATTTTTTCTCAGAATCTCTTCGGTTTTTTGGTTTAGAAACCACCAACGGGCAACTTAGTCTTTTAGGTATGTCGGCTTTGGTTTCGGGTATGCTTCATGCGCCTTTAACGGGTATTTTCTTGATTGCCGAACTCACTGGCGGTTATCAATTGTTTGTTCCGCTGATGCTTTCTTCCGCCATCGCATACCTGATTAGTAAATACGTAGAACGCCATTCCATCTACACCAAAATTCTCGAAACCAAAGGCGAACACCTTTCGCACAACAAAGACAAATCAGTCATCAATAGACTGAAAATCAATAAATTAATAGAGAAAGATTTTCTGCCTGCGCACCTCAATATGACCTTAGGGCAATTGGTTGACATTGTTCGACTTTCAAAGCGCAATATTTTTCCAGTTTTGGATGACAACAAACATATTGTAGGCGTCATTTTGCTCGATGACATTCGCCAGATCATGTTCGATAAAGAACAATATGAACGCATCCAAGTTTCAGATTTAATGAATCCGGCGCAAGCCCAACTAGACGTCTCTTGCCACATGGAAGAAGTGATTGATTGTTTCAACAAAACAGGCGTTTGGAATATTGCCATCACACATTCCGGCGTCTATCTTGGTTTTGTTTCTAGATCTAAATTATTCAATGCCTACAGACGTAAACTGGTTGAGTTTTCTGATGAATGAGTTAATCAGAAGAACAACATCAGACTTTAATTCCAAGCCGCTTTTTCAAACACCGAAACCGCCTGTGCATTATGCTCCGAAAGCTTTGATAAATCTAAGGTGTCAGCCTTAAATTCGCCCCAAGATTGCAACAAAGCAGAAGGTTTTACTTTTGGATTTACAGGGTATTCGTAATTACTTTCGGCATAGACGCTTTGAGCCTTTTCAGAAAGCAGAAACTCAATGAATTTCAATGCATTAGCTTTATTTGGAGCATGAGCCGTGATACCAACTCCAGAAACGTTTATGTGAGTTCCTGTGGTGTTTTGGTTCGGGAAAAACAGGGCGACACGATTTGCTGCCTCAACTTCCATTTGGTTTGGAGAATTTAGTAATTTCCCCAAATAATAGGTGTTTATTATCGCTAATTTGCCTTCGCCCAAAGCCACTTGTTTCACCTGATCTCTGTCGTTCCCTTTTGGTGCTCTCGCCATATTAGCTACGATGCCTTTTGCCCAACCCAAAGCTTTTTCTTCGCCCTGATGTGCAATTACAGAAGCCAAAAGCGACTGATTATAAAGGTTTTGAGAAGAGCGCACATTGATTTCTCCTTTCCATTTTTCGGAAGTTAAGTCTTCATAAGTTGATAATTCCGATGGATCTACCAAAGCCGTATCATAGGCAATTACTCTAGCTCTTTGCGTAAGCGCTACCCAGAAATTCTCGCTGTCTTTTAAATGTTTTGGAACTGTTTTTTCTATAAACGACGACTCAAAAGGCTGTAATAAATGAAGTGATTTTGCAAAACCTAATCGCCCAGCATCTACCGTGATGAGCAAATCTGCATCTGTCGTTTTGCCTTCGGCTTCCAGTAAAGCAATAAGCTTATCGGCTTTGTCTTTTTTGACATTCACTTTTATACCTGTTTGATTTTCAAATTGTTGAATCAGCTGTTTATCCGCATCATAAAATCGATGAGAATAAATATTCAACTCGCCTGCTGTTGATTTTTCAATAGCTTTTGGTTGTGATGTCTGTTCTTGGCAAGCCTGAAAAACAAATAGACTTGAGAGTAAAATGATAAGTTTTTTCATGTTTATAAAACCGTTTTGATTGATAAATAAAAGTTGCGAGTAGGCGAAGGCACAATACCTGGGCCTGGATAACCCGATGCCCGACGCGTAAAATACGAGGCGTTTAGCACATTATTAGCTCCAGCGCTAAATTCCCATTTAGAGTTTCGCTTATATTTCAGGCTGAAATCCATAATTTGATAAGCAGGAATACGACCGTAAATCGCTCTTTGATCGACAATTGTGGAATTTTCAGCGTCGGAAAATTGTTCAGAAACATAAGAATACATCAGCTGAGCTGAAACCTTAGCTTTACTAAAACTTAGTCCCGTTTTGTAGATCATTTGAGGAACTAATTCTACTTTTTTATTGTCGATAGATTGTTCTGATGAATTGACATAGCGTCCATCTTGAAAAGTTATATTGTTGAACCACAGTAATTTATATTTTTTTTCTTTTGAATATAAATTCGTTAAATTGACTGAAACGTAAGCCTCCAAACCTTTGGTAATCGATCGAGAAATATTGGTTTTCAATCGATAGGTTTTGAAGGTTTCTGGATGAAATTTACTCACAAAACCGATTCTATCTTGATAATTCAAATAAAATAAACTGGCATCAAACTGGATGAGGTCTTTGAATGTGCCTCGCCAGCCTAAATCAATCGTATAACCACGTTCGTCGGTCAAATTCGAGTCAATCACAATATTTGGATTGATGGTATAGAGGTCATTGAAATTGATGGCTCGATAGTTTTTTGAGAAATTAGAATACCATTCTAGCTTGTCATTTGGACTATAAGTCAAGCCCAAACCATATAGAAAAACCTGTCTGTTAGATTGTTTTTTAGCTTCGCTGATGAGAATGTTGTGTTCATCATTTGGATCAACTTGCTGAATAAGACCATCGGCAGAGGTTTCGATATGTTCAAACCTTAGGCCAGGTGTAACAGAAAATTTTTCAGAAAAACGAAAGCTGTTTTCAGCAAAAAATGCCACATTTTGACTCGGAAAATCGACAAACGAACCTGATTGAGTCTCTTTATTATCTAATTCAAAATCAGGAGATTGACCTCTTTTTCCAAAGCCTTGTTCTTTTTTGGTCTGTCCGTGATAATAACGCCCGCCCAACAATAGAACAGAGGTGTGTTTTCGGAACTCATAGCGTTTAATAAACTTCGTTTCGTTGCCCCAATTGCTAAACGTCGATAAAATCAAATCCCTGTTAAAAGGAAAATTAGACTCGTCCCAAGAAATATCTTGAAGGTAACCCAAAGCATCTCTTTGTGCATACAAACCAAAAAATTGAGCACTCAAATGACTGTTTTCAGAGAACTGATGTGTGAGTTTTAAAGCCAATACATTCCAATTAATGCGGAACCAATTTCCACTTCTATTCGACTGACTTGGGTCGGTTTCAAACTGCACATCGGTTAGTCCACCAGGTTGTTTTGCCAAATAATTCGATTTCGAAAGCTCTAGACTAAGCTCCGTAACTGGACTTAGTTTTTGTGTGAGGCCAACAAAAAATGTTCCTGCATCAAGTTTAGAATTTGGACGCCAACCTTGAGCTGTTTTATATTGGGCAAAACCATAATAATTCAATCCCTTTTGCTGTCCGCCAAGACTCAAAAACGTATTATACAAGTGATTAGAACCAACACTTTGCCCCAGAGTCCATTGCATTTTCTTGTCTTCAGGGCCTTTTTTCATCTTAAAATTTAGCATACCGCCAAATTGTGGTCCATATTGCAAAGACGCTGCGCCACGAATGAGCTGAATACGTTCCACCGATTCAGGTGCTGGCGTATAATAACTTTCGGGATAACCCAAAGCATCCGCGCTGATGTCATACAAATTTTGGCGTGTATTGAAATTGGATGTCCGTTGCGGACTCAAACCTCTTGCGCCTATTTCTAATTGCAGTCCGGTTTGGTCGCTTTCCCAGATGTTTAAACCCGGAACTTCGGCAAAAACTTGCCGCGCATTATTGGTTGCTGTGTTATACAAGGTTCGATCAAGTTGGATGACTTCATTCTTTTTTCCTGTATTCAACATTGTGCCTTCTACTGATCGTAACCTGATGATACTGTTAGTGTTAGACTGAGAAGATGTTTCATCTTTTAAGACTAATTCATTGAGTTGGTATTGTTTAGGATGAAGTTTTATATTTTGATTTTGATGTGTTTCTTGGATACTAAGTCGAAGTGTTTTCGAATCGTAAGCCACATTAGAAACATGAATCTCATAGCTTCCTTTTTTCTTAAAATGGAGTTCGTAAAACCCCAAAGAATCTGTCGTGTAAAAGTGCTTATCGGATAGTTTTAGAGTTGAAAACGGAAGTGCTTTTCCCGAATATTCATCAGTAACTTTACCCGAAAGTTTGTATTGCGCATGTATATTCCCAACCAAAAGACTGAAAAAACAACATAAAAGAAAGGTGTGTAGATTCAATTTCACTGTATTCTAAGGTCTTTAATCGCCGTCGGAATCTGAGCTGGTTAATGGCACTTCTAAATAATTCCTCAGTTCTATTTTCAACATCGGAACTACTTTTTGTAAAATGGTATTCGTTTCTTCAAGTTGTGAGTTTGAGTTCTCGATTTCAACATCAAACGCATTAGAATAACTTGAAAGTGCTGACTTTGCCAAAGACAATTGCGTTAAAATAGCTTCATTCAAAGGCCCTTCAATAATATCAGACTTCGCCGAAAGTTCAATGAGTTTATCCTCAAAACCAACACCCTCTGCGCCATCCAAACTTAAACCTCGAAAACAATCAACCTGAGCCTCCAATGCCGCCAACATCAACTGAAATGAAAGTTCAGAATATAAACCTTCAACCTTTTTAGAATCTTTGTCGATAGAGACCCCAAAACTAGACGCATACCCAGCCGGAAGTGCAAATTTATCACGCTTAATATGCTCATAATGTTCTAAATAGGCATTAAAAAGCAAAGTCAAAGATGAGGCATTTCCTGTTCCCGAATTTGAACTAAAGGTTGATTCGTAAGTTTCCCATCTGGTGTTTATAAGCTCTACTTTAGTGATCAGCACATCGATAATGGCTTTCAGATAATCACGTCGATTTTCATCCTCAAAAGAGGCCAGCAACTCTGTTGTTGTCTGGCCATCTCCATAAAGTAAGAACTCTAAAGCAGGAAAACCTTGAGCTGCATATTGGTTGGCAGCATCAAAATTTGTGTTGCCAGTTTGGATGTTGTCTTCTATCAAATCGACATCTGTTGGAAAAGTATTGGCGTGTACATCCAACAAAACATCGGCATCTTTGGCAGGACCAAAATTAAACATCGACACCGACTGCCAAAGCAAATAATTGCTTTTGAAAGCGGTTCTAAGGGCTTCAAGATTTTGTTCAGATTGCTGATTATCAAACTGTTCTACTTTCTGATTTAAAGTCGTTAAGTCTGTCAGAAAAGCAGTATAAGTCGGACGAATCCGATGTTGAGCTAGGTTTTCAAACAGGTCTTTATAATTGGTTTTTGGCTCATCCTTGCTGTTGTCGACACAAGAAAAAGCGAGAGAAAAAAACACCAAAAGACTTAATATTATGGCTTTAGAGTTCATTTAATTAATGTTTATGTTCTAAAAATCAGAAGGATTCACATCGAATGCAGTTCCTAGAATAGTTTTAGCCTCTTCAATCTGACTTGGGCTAATGGTATAAAAATTAGTTCCCAAAGCAGCTAAAGCAGCGTCAATATCAGTGTCTGTAATGGTTTTTCCTGAATTAAATTTGAGTGCTTTTATAAACGCATAAGCTTCCGATAATTTATGATTTCTCAAGGCATCATCGCCAATATCAGCCAAAGCCCCATTCAAATAGTGAAGTCCAGCCGCTACATTGATCATTTCCCAGGCATTTCGTACATATTCGGTCGCTTCGTCTCTTTTATCATAATCTTTATTGTCGATAGCCGCACGACCATTGATAAACCCACGTTTCATCAAGTGTTTTACAGTCGGTAAATCTGCAGCAACTGTTTTTAGGAGATATTTAGAATAAAACGCCAGTTCGCCATCGGTCTTCTTTTGTTCGATGTTATCCTCATTCAAATCTATCGGCGCAGCCAAATAGCCAAAAGCCTCATCCCAGTAATGTTGCATGGCCGTATAATCCTTGTCTACCACATTTACGGTATTGTTGGCGCCTCCAACTTTGGCCTCACTCAGGTAAACTGATGTCGCTTGATAATAGAAAACTGAAGCCATCAAACCTTTCTCGATAAGCTGAACGGGTTCCATACCATTAGCATCAAAAAGGTAAGTTTTAGCTCCATCCGCAGAAGAAACTAAACCAGCATTACCATTTGATCCTGAGCTAGTTGAAGTCGAAATTGAAGCTAAAGAACTCATCAAATTCTCCATATTTTGAACCTCACCAGAGAAAGTCTTGTTTTTCAACTGTTTAGTAGGTTGATCGATGGAAAAAGGAGCGCTCGTCCAGGTGTAATTTGAGTTGGCATACATGTCCAGAAGTTGTTGTTCTGAAACAGCTTCAGCATTGCTAACCGCTGATTTCATGTAAGTTGACAGTTCTTTAAGCATGTTAATTCTTGCCGTCTGACCACTATAACTTGCATTGGAAAAGTTATACGAATTTGGCACTGAATAATCCTTGTCATCGCCTCCACAAGAGCTCAACAAAGTTCCTAGAAGCATTATACTTCCAATCTTAATCGTATTTTTCATTTTAAGCATCCTAATTGTTAGTTTGATGTTATTAATAAAATGCAAATGTAAAACACACTTTAATTATTTCCTATTTTTATTTAAACTAAATATAAATAAGGACAATAAAGAAAAATAACAAGTCATACAGACAACACCTAATCAAATCATTAACGACTTCAAGCCCTATTGAAATAAATTTTAAAAATATAATTCCTGTTTGGTTGTTTGGGTTTATGTATTGATTTTTGCGGAATGATTGCGATGTGATTCCGGGATATTATACCTTGAGCAGGGACAAGTCCAGCCCCTACATTAATGGCGTGACGCATTCACAATCCTAGCCAAATACCTGCCCTTCCTCACAATTAAATCCACGAATAAAATCAACAGCTTTCATACGTTTCTTGCCTTCAAGTTGTAAACTTTTTAAAATAATATTTCCATCCACGCAAGCTACTTTAAGCTCCTCATTTTCAACAAACCACGAACCTATTGCTTTGCTTTGTTTTTCTTCAAACCAGCAATCAAAGAACTTCACTTGTCTGTCTTTTTCTCCTTCTTGTTTTAGGATGGCAAATGCACCAGGAAAAGGATTCAGACCTCTAATGTGATTGTAAACTTGCATCACAGGTCTATTAAAATTAATGTGGCATTGTGGTCTAAATAACTTTGGAGCGGCCTTCAAGGTTTCACCTTCTTCAATATGTTGTTTTTGGCGTGTTGCGGTGTTTTCGCCAATGGCATCTAAAGTCGA
>JBMYYR010000012.1:0-41823 GCA_049609625.1 Flavobacteriales bacterium
ATTACCCGTAAGCTTGGTAGCTATTCTTCTTCTTTTTGCTTTCTTCAATACGTCTTTTTTAATTGTTAGGGACTAATCCATCAAGCTTAACAAGCATGTATTACCAAAACAACAATTAAATTATAACTCTTATGGTGGTTATAGCAGTAGGGCTCACCTCTTCCCATTCCGAACAGAGAAGTTAAGTCTACTAGCGCAGATGGTACTGCTAACGCGGGAGAGTATGTCGCCGCCAATCTTAAATCCTTTATCCAATATTAATCTATTGAATAAAGGATTTTTTTTGACCTCATATTTTATTCATAAGTCAAGAGCTCTTTCAAAATTCCAATATATATTTGTATTCTAAGATACTAGTATGATTGTCTACCCCAATGCCAAAATAAATTTAGGTCTAAATATTTATAATCAATTAGAATCAGGTTATCATGAACTACAAAGTTTCTTTTTGCCGATACCGATTTACGATTGCTTGGAAATAAAAAAGATAGACTCGGTTACTGATTTTAAATATGCTTCTTCCGGTATTTCAATTGATGGAGGAATAAGTTCTTGCGAACAGGCATTTCAACTTTTGAAAACCGATTTTGATATTCCAAATGTTTCGATGCATCTACACAAACAAATCCCGATAGGCGCAGGTTTGGGTGGTGGCTCTGCGGATGCGAGCTTTGCTTTACTGGAACTCAATCGGCTTTTTGATTTAGGTTTAAGTATAGAGCAACTAAAGACTTACGCTAAGATAATAGGTGCCGATTGTCCTTTTTTTATTGAAAATACCTGTCAGTTTGTTACAGGAATAGGCGAAAAAATGACGCCAGTTGACGCTTCAGCACTTAAAGGTAAATGGTTGGTTTTGATCTATCCGAATCAACATATTTCAACCAAAATGGCCTATTCCAATCTGAAAATCAATACAAAACAAGAGTGGTCTAATTTTGAGATAGCTGATTTTGAATCCTATAAATCGGTCTTAATAAATGATTTTGAAACTCAATTTTTGGATTCTCATCCAGAGTTTAATCAAATTAAACTGGATTTGTATGCTAAAGGCGCGTTCTACGCTTCGATGTCGGGTTCAGGCTCGGCGCATTTTGGTTTATTTCATCAAAAACCTAGTTTCAAAACCATTTTGAACTATAAACTAAGCCTATGTCAGCTTTAAACTATTGTTGGTCGCTTCTTTTTTTCTTGATGTCTTGCGGTATTCCAAACCAAAACCAGATTGTTGATGGAGAACATATTGATCTTGAGCATTCAAATCAGTTGACTGTATTGTTGTTTATGGATCCCGAATGTCCGCTTTGTGAAAATTATACATTAAATTTTAATAAACTTTCATCATCCTATCCAAAACTAAAGGTCTATGCTGTGTTTTCTGGAGCTGATTTATACACAAAGCAGCAATTGATCGATTTTAAATCAAGGTATAAGTTGAACATGACTTTTGTTTGGGACAAAAGTTTTGAGCTTGCAAAAGCATATCAGGCAAAAGTTACTCCAGAAGTCGTTTTGATTTCGGAAACAGGAGAAGTTCTTTATCAAGGTAAAGTAGATAATTGGTTGGAAAAACTTGGTAGACGCCGAAAAACAGTTAGTCAATTTTACCTCAATCAAGCCATCGAATCTCATCTTAAAGGCGATTCGGTCCAGACCAAACGAACACAAGCCATTGGCTGCCTGATACAATACCCACACGACAAATGAACGCATTACACTCTAAGAATACGCTTGCCGAACGCGACAAAAAACACCTTTGGCATCCGCTAACGCAACATAAATTGCAAAACGAACATCTGGCTATCGTAAAAGCTAAAGACTGTTCGTTATGGGATGAGCAAGGTGTGGAATACATAGACGGTATTGCGTCGTGGTATACTTGTATGTACGGACATTGTAACCCTTATATTATTCAGAAAGTTACAGCGCAACTACAGTCTTTAGATCACGTGGTTTTTGCTGGTTTTACGCATCGGCCTGCCATTGAAATGAGTGAAAAACTGATGCAGATTTTGCCTAAAAACCAGAATAAGTTGTTTTTTTCTGATAATGGATCAACTAGCGTGGATGTAGCTATCAAAATGGCTTTGCAATACTATCACAATCGAGGAAAAAAACGCACAATAATAGTGTGTTTAGAAGACGCTTTTCATGGCGATACATTTGGAGCCATGTCGGTTTCGGGTCTGTCGGTTTACAATGGCGCTTTTGAGGAAAACGTTCCTATTGAAACGCTTGTTATACCTGTGCCATCAGAAAAAAATATTGAGCAAATCAAAAAAAGTCTAGTTCAATCTATTGATAATGAGTGTATTGCTGGATTTATTTATGAGCCTTTAGTTCAAGGTGCCGCTGCTATGCGAATGTATGCCGCAGACGCTCTAGATGAGCTTATAAGCTTTTTTCAGAACCAAAACGTGCTTTGTATTGCCGATGAAGTGATGACAGGTTTTGGAAAAACAGGCAAGCTGTTTGCTTCCGATTATCTTAAAAATCAACCAGATATTATCTGTTTGTCTAAAGCGCTTACTGGTGGATTGGTTCCGATGGGGCTTACCTCTTGTACGGCATCTGTTTTTGATGCTTTTTATGACGATAAGATTGAAAAAGGCTTTTTTCATGGCCATACCTATTCCGCAAATCCGACAGCATGCACGGCAGTTTCGGCATCAATCGACTTGCTTATGTCAGATGAAATTCAGGCTCAGATGACGATGATAAATCAGACTCACAAACAGTTTGAAAACCAAATAAAATCACATACTTTGGTGGAATCTACTCGAGTATTAGGAGTTATTTTTGCCTTAGACCTCAGTCTGAATCTCGATCGCTATGGAGAAAAGCGCCAGTGGATGTTTCAGAAACTCATGCAGCAAGGCGTGTTTTTGCGCCCGCTCGGCAAGACCATTTACATCCTTCCGCCTTTTGTTATTACCCATCTAGAACTTCACAAAATTTATCACGCCATTCGAGTTGTTTTAGACGAATTGAAGCAAAAGAATGCGCTTTGATAGATTAATTGGATAAAAAAGCTCAAAACAAATTCTTTTTACTACCTTTGAAACACTAAAATCCTGATTTGTTTCATCTTATTTCATTTTCAATGAGAACGTTTGTTTTTATTATTTCATTCATTTTTACTTCCTTATCTTCTCTAGCTCAGCCATTAACGCCCTACGCACCAAACGTTATTTTTCATGACATGGAGGGCTATTATCACGATTTGCACGCCTATTTAGATCAAGGCAAAACGATTGTCTTAGAATTTTACGAATCCGACAACATCACCTCAATAAACTCCAGACCAGGCATTCAAAACCTATATTCGAGCGTTGGTGGTGGCGGGATAATTGGCAATTTTACTCACCTGATTTTTTCCATCGACATGGATTCTACAACGGCCACCGAAGCCGATTTTATAGCCGATTACAACATAGAACATCCTGTGGTAGACAGTATTCAGAATTTTTCTAGCTACCGAGCTCAAACTAACAGACCGATGTTTATTGTCATTTGTCCAGACCGTTTGTGGTCTGTTCGCTATGGTTCTATTTTTGATGACGAAACCTACATTACCTCTATGTCGGCACAGTGTTCGCCCCTATCTGATAGAGCTTTGGATGCTAAGATTTTTGGATATTTTGGAGACCAAGATTACTGCCTAGGAGAAATGATGTCGACGTTCTATATTCAAAATTATAGCGAGGAAGACACCTTGTTTTCAGCCAAGATACAAGTCAACGAAGCCAATAACCTTAGAGGAGACACACTTTGGACTGGGCATCTATTGCCCTACGAAATTGACACGGTAAACCTTCGGTTAAGAGATATTTCTGGGTTTGATATACTTGATTTTCAGCTCGATAGTATAAATGCTTCCATTGATAATTATGACAATAACAACAGCTTCACACGCTTAATGACTGAAGGTAAAAATATTCGTTATGACCTTACGGTTAAACTAAAAACAGATTATTATCCCGAACAAACATCTTGGCGTATCATTGAGTTAATCACTGGAGATACCGTTGCAGGCAGTCATGAGCATTCGCCTTATGCCCCCAATACGTTCTACGAACACACAGTAGATTTTACGGACTATCCTTCAGGATGTTTTCAGATTTTTGTTGAAGACGCTTTTGGCGACGGCATCTTGACTGGAGCAACGCCCGATGGCCCTGCGGAAGGAATGTTTTTGGTGGAAGCCGATGTGCCGCAGCAACCTATTTTAGACGAAATAGCGTTTGAGCGAGGCACAAGCCGAAAGTTTTATACACTCAAAAATATTGGTCTAACAACAATTGAACAAACAGAACTAAAACTAGATAAAAATCCAGTACTAAATGAACTACAGCTCGTAGGAGAATTGTTGAAGGATGCTAATATTAAGATTTTCAATACAAATGGAATTGAAATCTTGCGTACATCTTCCGTTGATGAGTTGATTAATCTGGATGTATCGAGTTTAAAATCAGGACTTTATTTTGTTCAAATAAGCAATGCTAAGCAATCCAAAACCTTGTCTTTTGTTCGGTTGTAATTAAGAAAAATTAACAATTAGAACATTCAAATACACGTTTGGCACAGGCTTTGAAAGGTCAATAACCCAAATAAATTATTAACTTGGCTATTCAAAATCTAATTAGTCATAAAAAACCAAACACAGATGAAAAAACTATTTTTAAACTTACTATTAATGACTTTCGGACTTGCACTAGCACAGCAAAAACTTCCGTCAGTAGACATCAAAACGCTTGATAAAAAAGTTGTTGATGCATCAACGCTTCAAAATGACGGTAAGCCAATGGTGCTGAGTTTTTGGGCAACATGGTGTAAGCCTTGCCAAAGAGAACTCGACGCCATAAATGAGGTGTATGAAGATTGGCAAGACGAAACAGGTGTAAAATTATTCGCAGTTTCTATTGATGATAGCCGAGCCGTATCGAGAGTAGCGCCTTTAGTTAATGGAAAAGCTTGGGATTTTGATGTCTTATTAGATACAAATTCAGATTTGAAACGCGCACTTGGCTTCGCCACCGTGCCTCATACCATTTTACTTAACGGAAAAGGAGAAATCGTTTATCAACATTCTGGTTACACCGATGGAGATGAAGATGATCTTTATGAAAAAATAAACGCCTTACTGGAATAACATCACAAGTCGCCATATACCTATGAAACAGATTAACTCTAAATGGATAACAGTGAGCCTAATAGCTTGCTGTTTCTTTGCTCAAAAAACTGATGCACAGATAAATGATGCAAATATATCAGGTAGTTTTCAATTAAATTTGCAAAACTCACAGCAAAACACAGCCATCGGTGCTCAGGAAGTCAAAGAAGGAATACTTTCAAATGCTTATGCTGATATTTTTTATAATTGGAAGAACTTTAGAGCAGGGCTTCGGTATGAATATTATAGTCCGCCAACCCTAAATTTAGACCGACGATTTGAAGGACAAGGTATTGCGACCAGATTTGTGAATTTCAAAAAAGATAAATTTGAGTTTACGCTCGGAAATTTCTACGATCAATATGGTTCAGGTCTTATTTTTCGATCTTATGAAGAACGTAGCTTAGGTTATGACAATGCTATGAATGGAGTTCAAGTAAAATACAACCCTACGCCTGGTGTGTATCTGAAAGGAATGGTGGGAAAACAACGAACTTTTTGGGAATACAGCGATGGCTATACCCGCGGACTTGATGGAGAGTTTAATCTGAATGACCTAAACCTGCTCGCTAAGGATTGCGATTTGAACGTAGACCTTGGAGCTTCTTTTGTGAGTAAATATCAACAAAGTACGAGCACACTATATAATATGCCTTTAAATGTTGGAGCTTATAGCTTGAGAGCCGCCTTACAGTACAAAAAAGTAGCTGCAGATGTCGAATTTGTTGGGAAAAGCCAAGATCCGTCTGCGCAAAACAACTATGTGTTGAGCAAAGGAAAAGGCCTACTGATAAACTCCAGCTACTCAACGCGAGGTTTTGGAGCTTCATTGTCTCTAAAACATGTTGATAATATGGATTTTAGATCAGATAGAGAGCAGAGTGGGCAAGTGTTGCTAGTGAATTATAACCCCGCATTAACCAAACAAAATACCTGGGCTTTGACGACCTTTTTTCCTTATCCAACCGTCAATTTGGGCGAAACTGGTCTTTTGGCTGAAATCAATTACAAAGTACCTAAAAAATCCTTAGGATTTTTAGGAGGAACCTACCTCACGATGAGCTACGCAAGTTCTTACGACATCAATAGAACAGTAACCGATTCGGTAACTATTATTGATGCAGAAGCTGGAACATCAATCCGAAAAGCATCAGAACACACCTCCAGCTTTTTCGATAGAGGAACGTATGCCGACGGAGAAAAAAAGAAGTTTTTTGAAGAATTTTACATCGAAGCAAGTAAAAAAATAAACAAAAAAACAAAAGGGACTCTAGGCTATTTGTATACCTATTATAATACCGATTTGAATGCAGGAATAAGCAACAAAGATGGCGCTAGAGATATTTATGCTCAAGTGATTGTTGCAGAAATGAAGTATAAAATAGCTTCAAAAAAATCGATTAGAATAGAAGCACAACACCTCCAAACCAAACAATTTGAAAAAAATTGGGCGATGTTCTTAGCCGAATACTCTCACAAAGGCTACTTTGTGGCTGTTCAGAATTTGTATAACTACGAAGGGAAAGAAAAATTGAATTATCCGACACTGTCGGCAGGGTTCACAAAAGGCTCAACTCAATTGAGAGCTACCTACGGTAAGCAGCGTGCAGGCTTGTTCTGCGTTGGTGGCGTTTGTACCAACGTGCCAGCCTCAGACGGACTAACGGTTACATTAACAAGTAATTTCTAAAACCATGAAATCGATACTAAAACTAAGTCTTTTTTTGACTATTTCGGCAATAGCATTTAGTTCTTGCGACACCGTAGAGAATAACGATTACGTCAATAACATCAATGTAGACTCTCGATGTTTTGATGACGTATTCACATTTCCTGCGCCGCCAGCGGACGTCAAGCGTAATGTTTTGATTGAAGAATTTACAGGGCATAAATGCGGAAATTGTCCTGATGCAGCCATAAAATTAAAAGAAATTTTATCTAATCCAACCTATGCCGACCGTGTTATTGGAATGGCTGTTCATGGAGGTGTAGATTATTTTAATGAATTTACGCCTGGGGCAGACAGGTATTTTTATGATTTCAATACGGCACATGGAAAAGCTTATGTCTCTGAATTTGGCATAAGCGGTTTACCTTCAAGTACCCTAAATCGTCAAAGTAGCAATGGAGGAAATGTAGAATTGGTAGCATACACAAAGTGGGAAGAGAATATAGATGCTTATCTAAATCAATCTCCTGTAGCTTGGGTAGATATACATGCAAAATACAATGAAGATCAAGATAAATTACTGTGTATCCAAACCAGAGTGAAG
Source organism: Flavobacteriales bacterium (assembly GCA_049609625.1). Lineage (GTDB taxonomy): Bacteria > Bacteroidota > Bacteroidia > Flavobacteriales > CAJXXR01 > JBMYYR01. The sequence continues at coordinate 7,447 of JBMYYR010000012.1, forward strand.
TTTTTGGAAGCCTATAACAAACCCGTGAATCTGACGCTTGCGATTGTAGAAAACGGCATTGTTAATTGGCAAACCGATTATCCGCCATCTGGCGTAACAGCAGACCAAAACATACCAGATTACGAACATAATCACGTCTTAAGATCAAATGACAATCCAGATATGGATTTATATGGCGCTTGGGGAACTGGTTTAGGTTTAACTTTTGATTCGAGTTACGATAAAGTAAAATATGCCAGCACAAGCCTTGAAGGTATGGATTGGGTACCTGAAAACCTTTCGGTAATCGCTTATATCTACGATGCCGACACCAAAGAGGTTTTGCAAGTCAATGAAGTACATGTTGAATAATATAAAACTTTTCTGTTTTTCTGCATTAGTTCTGTGTTTAAGTTTAAAAACTCAAGCTCAACAGTTTAGAGGAGGCGTTTTTTTAGGTTTTACAGCTAGCCAAATTGATGGAGATAATTTGTCGGGTTATAATAGGGCGAATTTAAGGTCGGGCGTCTTTACAGAGCTCAAAAAACGCCGAAGAAAACCTTGGACTTATGGTATGGAGTTGCTCTACCACGGCAAAGGTAGCAATACCGACATTAACGAAGAGGTGTTGAACCAACGAAAAATTAGACTTCATTATGGCGAACTGATGCCTTATGCGAAATATTTCATCAGCAAAAAAACAACGTTGAGAAGTGGTTTGGCGCTAGCCTATTTGTTTAAAGCAGATAAGAAAATTGGAGACGAAACCGAAGCCTTTGAAGAAGAAGACTTTCATCAAGTCAACATTGATTTTAATGCAGCAATAGCCACCGAACTTGTGAAAAAACTCTATTTTCAAGTTGATATTCAGTACTCTATTACACCAATTTCAAAAAAATTTAATCAAACTAATAATTTCTTAGGCGACAAAGTCTATCATAACAATATCGTAGGTTTTTCGCTTTATAAACTTTTTTAACCTTTGGATGTAAAAAAAGACAAAACGGCACGCCAAATACAGAACAATTTAAGTACTTTTGTAGGATAACACAAAAAACACACAACAATGAAAAATGTTTTATTAAGTCTTGCTTCTCTTGTAGCCCTCGGTGCAACAGCTCAAGAAGTAAAAGTAAACAAAGAAGTAGCTCCAGCTACAATTAGCAAAACAGCTATAAATAATGTAATGTCTGCACGTCAGTCAGCAGCAGGAGCTGAATCTCGTTGGTTGAACTGGGCGGCGTCTGCAGCATATTATAACGAAGGAATTGATCTTTTAGATCCAAACGAAGACAACCAAGATGGTGTGTTCGATTTGAATGCAGGGCCTTTTCTTACGCCTGACTCTTTAATGATGGTTGAATTTACTGATGGTTTTGCTAGTTGGTATATCCACGGTGTAGCTACAGTAATTGAGCCTTCAGCTTTAGATTATGAATTTATGGATGGCGTGAACAATCCAGGGAAACTAGACTCAATATCAATTGACTACATCTACCAAAGAGCAACAGCGGATGCAATTACTGATAAAATGGAGGTTACCATTCTTAAACACAACACAAATACCTACACTTGGGGCGGTACCGAGTCTGCTCAAGAAGTTGCCTACGTGCCTGCAGCAGATATTAATGAGCTAGGAACCGTTGGTTCATTTGTTCACCAAGTGATCGAAGTAGATTTAAACGTTGAAGACACAACAGGTTTGGCGTCTATTAGCTTAGATGTAAGTGATCTTAATTTAGGTGCAGCAGAACGTGTAGGAGTAGCTGTTCGTTTTATCCCTGGATATGACTATACTTTGGGTGACACTTTGGTAAACAAAAATTACTTTAGAGTTCCAGCTTACGAAGAAAATGAAGATGCTGAAATGACCTATGACGGTACATTCAACCATTCATACTCAATGCCTACAGGTATTCGATACAATACAAACACAAACGGATGGAACGGAAACTTTATTCCTGCTTCGGCTTACACAGCTGGTTTCTCATGGGAGCACTACTCAATTTGGATGAAGGTTGAGTCGCTAAATATTTCAACACCAGAATTGGACAAATTAGGTCTTTCAATCTACCCTAACCCAACAAACGGTGTGTTGAACATCAATACGAACAACAGCTTGGAAACATCAATTACTGTTCACAATATGTTAGGTCAATTAGTTGCATCTGATGCAACAACAGGATCGACTTCACTTGATATCACTGCTCAAGAAGCTGGTGTATATTTCGTAACAGTAAAGAACGACCTAGGTTCTAGTACATCACGAATTGTAAAAAACTAATTCAGTTTTTTATCGTGTAGCCTCTATTTAGGCCAACACAAAGTATCTAAACCCATTTCTATCCTATAGAAATGGGTTTTTTGATTCAAAAAAATAACTTTAATATGTAAAAACTTACAATATTTAAGTATATTTGAGGAAATCTTTTAAAACATAAATATATGAACATACAATTACTCTTTGCAGGATTGATGGTAAGTGGAGCAGCTTTGGCACAAACTGTAGAGGCTCCTACAGCAATTACCAACCCAAACACAAGTGGTGTAGTAGGAAAAGCTATAAAACCATTATCAAACCATTCTTCAGCTTCAGCCGCATTAGGAGATGGAAACATAGATGAAACCATCATTGGAACAACATACTATGATTTGCAAACAAACAATGCAGTTCAGCCTCGATTTGTAGTTCATGCTAATGGTACTATGTCAGCGGCTTGGACATTTAGCCACGATTCTGATGGAGATGATTTTCCAGATAGAGGAACTGGGTACAATTTTTACGACGGAACGTCATGGGGAGCACAGCCTACAGAGCGCTTAGACCCTGAACGTGTAGGTTGGCCATCATTAGTTGCACTTCCAGGTGGAGGAGAAGCATATATGGCACACACCTCAGCAGGAGGATCGCAATTTGCAAAACGTGATGTTGCAGGTACAGGAACGTGGGCGTTTTCAGATGTAACAAACGGATCTAAAACCTTAGATTTAGTTTGGCATCGTATGGCCGTTGGTGGAGCTGACGGTAACTCACTTCATGTTATTGGCGCTGAAAACCTTGGAGAAGGTTCTGATGCTGAGTATTTTATGCGATACGCTAGATCTACGGATTTGGGTACCACTTGGGATATTGTAAGCCTCGAAATTCCAGGAATTGAAGATACCACCTATGGAATTTGGTCAGGAGATTCTTACAGCATAGTGTCTGATGGAGATAATGTTGACTTTATTGTTGGAGGTGTAAATCGAGATGTAATCTTGATGAGCTCTACTGATAATGGAACCACTTGGTCTAAAAACATCATCTGGGATTTTCCTATTGAAAACTTTGATGATATGAGTGATCTTGTTGATTCTAATACTACTCCAGGGAATGAGCATCCTGGACTTCCAAACGCAGATCAATCATTTAACTTAATGTATGATGCTACAGGAGAGTTGCATGCTTTCTTTGGCGCGTATGTTTTCGCTAATACGGATACCACTTCTGAAGGGTCAAACTTTTTTCCAGGTTTGATGACTGAATTATTGCATTGGAAAGGGTCTTATGGCTTTACAGCAAACGGAACAGCAACAGCAGACGGATCAGTAGATGGTTTCACGCAATTAGATACTGTTGCACAAGTAGAAGACTTGAATGGAGATGGTGCTATTAATGGTGCAATTGCGACTTACTTCTTATCTCTTTCTTCTATGCCAAGTTCTTTTGTGGCATCAAATGGAGATATTTATTTAACTTATTCAAGTATTATAGATACACTTACAGAAGATCAAGTTGCTTTAGGAGATGAGTACGCATTCAATAGTCGTCACCAATTTATTACAAGATCTCAAGATAATGGAGTAACGTGGAGTGAGCCTAAAGACATGCTAGCAATTTATGCTCAAGAAAACACGTTGACAGAAGCCGTATATGGAAACGTTGTGATTAATGATGACGTTTGTTATGTGATGTATCAAAGAGACATCATACCAGGTCTTCATGTTCGCGCGCCACAGGGTGAAGAGCATGAGCCAACTGAAAATGAAATCGTTGTAGCTTCATTCTTATTGTCTGATTATGACGTTCTTTTTATGGACGAAACCAACGAAGGTGTGTTTACAATGGCTCCAAACCCAGCAACTGATGTGCTAAACATCAACCTTGTTGAAGGTTACGAATCTGCGAACATAACTATTGTTAATGCTCTTGGACAAGAACTTTATGCTGGCCAAGTTGAAGGCTTGACACACACTATTTCTGTTGCTGGCTTCCAGTCAGGACTATACATTGTTAATGTGATTGAAGGAAACGAAATCTACTCACATAAATTAATGGTAAAGTAATTGAATTGAACAATAACTTGTAAAAAAGTCCTCCAATTGGAGGACTTTTTTTATTTTTATAAAAAAAATGAACATGTTAAATGAAGGCGATACACTACCGAGCTTTTCTTGTGTCAATCAAGATGGAGAAGCGCGCTCGGAAACCCATCTAAACCAAGGTAAAGTTTTAGTTTTTTTCTATCCAAAAGACAACACGCCTGGCTGTACGGCTGCAGCTTGTAGTTTAAGAGATACATTTGGAGAACTACAAGCAAAAGGCATAAGCATGTTTGGCGTTAGTCCCGATTCGCCGAAAAAACATCAAAATTTTATAAAAAAATATGAGTTTCCCTTTGAGTTATGGTCGGATGAAGAACATGATATGATGAACGCCTTCGGTGTTTGGGGACCAAAAAAATTTATGGGAAGAACCTTTGATGGCGTACATCGCACAAGTTTCTTAATCGAAGATGGTGTCATTAAGCACATCTTTAGAAAAGTGAAAACAAAAACACATGCCGAGCAAGTTTTAGATGAACTGACATAAGTTGACAGTTTAATCCATTACTTTTGTATCATCAAAATCAAAACAAATTAAATTATGAGTGAAAATAAAGAAAAAGAAGCTAAACTAAAAGCCCTCCAATTGGCGATGGATAAATTGGATAAAACCTATGGAAAAGGATCTGTAATGAAATTAGGCGACCGACCAAAAGCGGATGTTCAGGTCATTCCATCAGGTTCAGTTGGTTTAGATTTGGCTTTGGGTGTGGGTGGTTATCCGAAAGGAAGAATCATCGAAATCTACGGACCCGAATCTTCCGGTAAAACAACCTTGGCTATTCATGCTATTGCTGAAGCTCAAAAACAAGGCGGTATTGCTGCTTTTGTTGATGCCGAGCATGCGTTTGATAAAGTATACGCCGAAAATTTGGGTGTGGATACCGATAATCTACTAATCTCTCAACCAGATCACGGTGAACAAGCACTCGAAATTGCCGATAATCTGATTCGATCTGGAGCTATTGACATCATTGTAATTGATTCTGTTGCGGCCCTGACTCCAAAATCTGAGATTGAAGGAGAAATGGGAGATTCAAAAATGGGACTTCATGCCCGTTTGATGTCTCAGGCGCTTAGGAAGCTAACGGGGTCGATCAGTAAAACAGGATGTACTTGTATCTTTATCAACCAGTTGAGAGAGAAGATCGGTGTCATGTTTGGGAATCCAGAGACGACAACAGGAGGTAATGCCCTGAAATTTTACGCTTCTGTACGTTTGGACATCAGACGCTCAACGATGATTAAAGACAACGATGGTGCGGTAGGGAACAAAACCAGAGTAAAAGTGGTAAAAAATAAAGTTGCTCCACCATTCCGTTTGGCCGAATTTGACATTCTGTATGGCGAAGGTATTTCCAAAACTGGAGAAATTATCGACATCGGAACAGACTTAGAGGTAATTAAAAAAAGCGGCTCGTGGTATAGCTACGGCGACGTCAAACTAGGTCAAGGAAGAGATGCTGTACGTCAGTTATTGATAGAAAATGTTGATTTAGCTTTAGAGCTTGAAGAGAAAATCATGAGTCAGATTAAAGACTAATGTTAAGGATCGGTTCAAGCCATGAGCTAGATTCAATTATTTACGAAGCTCAACAAACACCCTTCATTTTCAAGAAGGGTGTTTTGGTTTAGGGATGTTCTAAAGTAGATTTTTGACCAAAACAGAAACTGAATTCCCTCCAAAGCCAGCGGCGTTAATTAAAATACGTTCAATTGGTTTTTTGAACTTAGTATTTTGATTTACAGAAGGATAAGGAAAATCAATGTTCGTTTGATTTTTAAAGATCTGTAAAGCAAAATCTAAACTCAAAGCTCCCGATGCTCCTAAAGTATGGCCTTGCAAACATTTAGTTGAATAGAGATTGGGCTGTTGATTTCCAAACAACGTTTTGATTGCTTTTAACTCCGCTTGATCACCTTTTAAAGTACCTGGCGCATGTAAAAACACATAATCAATCGCAGACAAATCTTGATTTCCGCAAGCGGCGCTCATACTCTCAAAATAGGCCTTTCCATTTTCGGAAATACCAGCTAAATGCTCGGTTTGTTCCGTTGAGAAACCTAAACCTTCAATTTCGGCAATGGCACCTTCTTTGTTGTCATCAACATAAAAAAGCGCAGCACCTTCGCCCAAAACCATGCTGTTTTTATCAGCGTTTTTGTCCAAAGGTCGACAAGGAAAATCGAGTTGAGTTTGTTTTTGATAGATCCCTAATTTCGAAAACATGGCCAAACTAAACGGACTAATACAAGCTTCTGAACCTCCACAAAGTGCAGCGTTTGTCAACCCAGATTGAATCCAAGCATAAGCATTACAAAGGCTATGAAGTGCGGTGCTGCAGGTCATCGAATGAGAAAAATGCGCACCTTTGGCTTCTAAATATTGCCCAATGGCTGTCGATAAAAAACCCAAGGTCGTATGTGGTGATGTATAAACCGAAAGCTTATTGTTTTCTGTAAAATTCTGATATTGAGACTCTAAGCTCAAACTAGCTCCGCGAGAACTTCCAATATTGATTAATAGATTTTTATCAAAGCTGTGCTTATTGTTCAATATATCCGCAAGAAAAAGAGCTTGCTGAACCACTAAGTCTGTTTGTTTTAAATGTCGGTGCTTTGAGATGAACTGATCTAAAGCAATTTTGGATTCAGGATGCAATTTTGCAACAGGTAATCCATCAAGTGTTGAAAACTGAGCGCGATGATTGAAGCCGTTTTCTGCAATCGCGAGAGGTTCGTGGCCTAAAGCAGAAATCGATGCGTGAGCTTTGATGTAAATGGATTTATTCATCGAAAAAGCAGGCTAAAACTGTTTTTTGAAATACTCAACATAAGGCTTTAAGGCACTTGAATTCAGTTCTTTTTCGGGCAAAATGCGACCTAAATAATGGTCACCAAACTGATCTAATATTCGATGCTCACTTGCCTGATTTGGTTCGCCATTAAAAATAATACCTTTTATTTTAATATTATGATAATGAAGCACTTCCAGAGTCAAAAGACTGTGATTGATACTCCCTAAATAATTTTTACTCACCACAATAACTTCCAAATTCTTTTGGGTCTTTAACCAATCTAATAAGGTTTCAGTATCATTTATTGGCACCATTAAGCCACCTGCACCTTCTATAATTAGAGACTTAGTGGTTTTGGGAAGTTTTAAATCTTCACTTTTAATGTATTTATTTTCTAAATCGGCAGCAGCATGTGGCGACATTGGTGCTTTGAGTAAGACTCCAGCAGGAAAAATTTCAGCATCAGAACGAATTAACGATTTCACGGTATTTCTATCCTGTTCTTCATCTCCAGCCTGAATTAATTTAAAATAATCAGCCTTTAAAGCATCAACTAAAATAGCACTCGCTACCGTTTTCCCCACATCAGTTCCGATGCCAGTTACAAAATAAGTCTGAATGGGTTGTTTTGCCATCAAAACGTCGTTTTAAACAAAAAGTGATTTGAGCTCGCTAGCGTCTTCAGCTTTCATACGTCCACTCAAAACCAAAGCCAATTGTCGACGGCGCAAAGCACCTTCGTAGCGTTCTTTTTCGAGCTCAGTTTCTGGCTCGAGACATGAGACTTCGATAGGTTTACCTTGTTGATCTACAGCTACAAAGGTATAAATAGCTTCGTTGCATTTTATGAGTTCTCCAGTAACGTTTTCTTCCATAAAGACATCAACAATAACCTCCATCGACGAGCGAAAAGAACGTGTAACTTGAGCCTGTAAAGTTACCACCGAACCCATCGGAATAGGCTTGTTGAACGACACGTGATTTACGGAAGCCGTAACCACAATGCGCTTACAAAATCGACGTGCAGAAATCGCCGTTGCAATATCCATCCAATGTAATAATCGACCGCCCATCAGGTTATTGAGTGGGTTAGTATCGTTGGGTAAAACAAGTTCGGTCAGTGTGGTTTTCGACACGCTAGCTTTTTGGGTTTTCATAACCATGTATAGTTTTGAATAAAAAAAAACAAAGGTAGCTAATTCAGTTAGAGAACACGTATTTTTTTTGAAACTAGTTCAGTTCCATAAGCTCTTTTAATCTATTTTGAGAAGCCAAGCGCCTCGGTTCACTTGTTTAGCTTTTTTGAGTTGTGTCTCTGCGTCTTTTTTTGATGTGATAACAGGTGAGCTTACTCGGCTCAATGCTTTGTAGTCGGTGATTTCTGTAGAGCCAAAAGATTTAGCTAGGCGTTTTTGCAGTTTTTTGGCGTTTGATTCACTTTGGAAGACTCCGAAAACAATAATATAGCCTTTTTTAGACTTATATTCAATATGCTTATTGGGAGATACATAAGTTAATTCTTCTTCTTGCTCGTTTTCCAAACCTTCAAAGGAGACCCACTTGAGGTCTGATAAATCAATAAAAACATACATGGATCCATTGCTCTGATTTTCAACTGGTTTTTCATCAGAAGGAAAAACATCAAAAACTGATTTTGCAACTAATATTAAGGCCAAACAGAAAATCGCTACTGCCCAAATCCACCAAAAACGACGCTTAGGAGAAGTGTCTTCTTCTTTTTCTTTTTCTTTTGGTTGTTCCGAAACGTTAGCGAATGCTGGAGTTTTTGGCTCGATAGCTTTGGCAACTACGGGCGCGGCGGGTTTGGTTTTAGGTTTTTCGATCTTCCCAAGTCCATAGAATTGGGGGTCTAATATCGCATCAGGATTGGCATAAAATATCTTATTGCTATTTTCTTCATCTAATCGGAAGTATCCTAAATCTGAAAGTTGAACCGTTTTATTGTTGTAAATCTCAACTTTAATGTGTCTGATGTATTCCTCAACACGTATTTTTGCTTCCTCAAAGGTAACTTGCTCTTTTTTAGCAACATATCGAGAGAGTAAATCTCCAGAAATGGTATTGTCTACTGTAAATTTTAAGCGTTGAGAAGGATTAAGCTTTCTTTTTTTCTCCTTTTTGATATCAACAGATTTAGTCAGTTTACCAAATTTTGGAAGAACTAAATTGGTATATCTGAGCATTAACTCATGTATATAAGAATCAAATTGATGCATGGAAGATGAAATTAACAATAAAATGCAAAAGTAAAGCTTTTGTAAATGATGAGTCAAAAAAAGTAAACAAAAACCCCATTGTTTGAATATAAATAGCTATTTTCAACCCAAAATTAAGCTGAAATGAAATTAAAGAATTATGCCTTAGGAGAATGGGTTGAAGGAACAGGCTCAGGACAAGCACTTTTGGATGCCGTGCATGGCGAAACTGTAGCCATTGCTGATAGTACAGGATTAGATTTTGGAGAAATGATGCGCTATGCCAGAGAGGTGGGTAGCCCCGTTTTGAGACAGATGACGTTTCAAGAAAGAGGATTGATGCTCAAAAGATTAGCACTGCATCTGATCAAAAGAAAAAAAGGTTTTTATGAGCTTTCAGCAAAAACTGGAGCGACTAAAATAGATTCATGGATTGATATTGAAGGCGGAATTGGAAACTTATTTGCCAATGCCAGTTTGAGAAAACAATTTCCAAATCAACCTTTTTATGTTGATGGCGAAACCGTCCCACTTTCTAAAGGTGGCTCGTTTATCGGTCATCATATTTGTGTGCCAAAACAAGGTGTTGCCGTACATATCAATGCCTACAATTTTCCAATTTGGGGTATGCTCGAAAAAATTGCAGTCAATTTGTTGGCAGGAGTTCCTGCTATCGTAAAACCTGCAACTGTAAGTTCTTTCCTTACCGAAATGATGGTAAAAGAGATTGTTGATTCTAAAATTTTGCCCGAAGGAGCCTTACAACTTATTTGTGGCTCGGCTCGTGGCATTTTAGATCATGTTGGTATTCAGGATGTTGTAACCTTTACAGGTTCGGCTAAAACAGGAAAAATGCTAAAAGCACATCCAAATATTTCGGATTTATCTGTGCCTTTCAACATGGAGGCAGATTCGCTAAATGCTTCGGTTTTAGGTTCTGATGCGGTGCCAGGAACGGCAGAATTTGATTTATTTATCAAAGAAGTTGCCCGAGAAATGACTGTGAAATGTGGTCAGAAATGTACCGCTATTCGACGAATTATTGTGCCTCATAATTTGGTTGACGATGTTCAAAACGCACTAAGTCAACGCTTGGCAAAACAAGTTATTGGAGATCCGACGCTCGAAAACGTCAGAATGGGTGCTTTGGCTGGTCAAGATCAGCGAACAGAAGTGTTAGCGCAAGCGAAAATTTTAGCCAAAAGCCAAACTTTGGTTTATGGTACCTTTGATGAAATTGATGTGGAAGGTGCAAAGTATGATTCTGGTGCCTTTATGTCGCCGCTTTTGTTTGTAAATGAAAACCCTTTTCAGAATACCGATGTTCACAATTTAGAAGCTTTTGGGCCTGTCAGTACCATTATGCCTTACAAAACCTTGGACGAAGCCATTCAATTAGTTCAAATGGGAAAAGGGTCTCTGGTTTGTTCTATTGTAACCGCAGACGACAAGATTGCGAGTCAATTTGTGATGGATGCGGCGGCGTTTCACGGTCGGATTTTGATTTTGAATGCCGATTGTGCCAAAGAAAGTACTGGTCATGGTTCGCCAATGCCTTTGATGACTCACGGTGGTCCCGGACGAGCTGGTGGTGGAGAAGAAATGGGTGGAAAACGTGGTGTGTTACATTATATGCAACGAACTGCTATTCAGGGCTCTCCAACAACTTTAACTGAAGTTACAGGTACGTTTCAGGCAGGTTCAAAATATAAAGAAACAGAGATTCATCCGTTTAGAAAACATTTTGAAGAACTGGAAGTTGGTGAAACGGTATTCACACATAAACATACGGTTACCAAAACCGATATTACCAATTTTGCAAACGTGAGTGGCGATAATTTCTACGCACACATGGACGATACGTCTTTAGAAGGAACTATTTTTGAAGAACGTGTAGCGCATGGTTATTTTGTGCTTTCGAAAGCGGCAGGCTTGTTTGTCGACCCGAAAAAAGGCCCTGTTTTACTAAACTACGGACTCGAAGACTGCCGATTTACCAAACCTGTTTATCCTGGAGCAACCATTGGCGTTAAGTTTACCGTAAAAGAAAAAATAGAGCAAGAAAAACGCAGCGAAGACGATATTGCAAAAGGTATTGTTAAGTTTTTTGTTGATGTCTATGACGAAACCGACGAAACGGTTGCCGTAGCTACCATTTTGACTATGGTCAAAAAGCGTAATCAAAACTAAAACAAGTCTATGGAATTTTTTAACCTCAGAATGAAGAAAAACAAAACACCGAAAGCTTAATTTTTATAAACAACCTTCCTTTCAGAACAGAAATCTAAAGCGAAGGTCCTAATTCAATTTTTATGTTCGTCAAACTATACGCTTGTGCACTTTTGGGTATCGAAGCTACTAAAATAACCATCGAAGTCAACACCGACAAAGGCTTTAAATTCTTTCTGGTTGGTTTGCCCGATTCTGCCATAAAAGAGTCTCAGCATCGTATAGAAGCCGCCCTAAAGAACATCAATTACAGAAGACCAGGCAAAAAAATCACCATCAATATGGCGCCTGCCGACATCCGAAAAGAAGGCTCGGCCTATGATGTGCCTTTGGCTTTGGGAATCCTATTAGCTTCCGACCAAATGAAAGCCGACAACATTACGGACTATATTATAATGGGAGAACTGTCGCTCAACGGCGATTTGCTACCCATAAAAGGCGCACTTTCTATTGCGCTAAAAGCTAGAGAAATGGGTTTTAAAGGCGTGATTTTCCCAACAGACAATGCTAACGAAGCCGCTTTTGTGGACGGTATCGACGTTTGGGGTGCTGATAATTTAGAAAACATCATCAATTTCTTTGAAAATGAACCCGATGGGCTGACTAAACATCAATCCACTTGGGAAGAGGAGCAAGTAACCGAAAAAGTAGATTATATTCTTGGTTTTGAAGACGTTAAAGGTCAGCAAAATATCAAACGAGCCTTGGAAATTGCAGCTGCTGGTGGACATAACGTCTTACTCATCGGGCCACCCGGAGCAGGAAAAACCATGTTGGCGCGCTGTCTGCCAACCATTTTGCCTCCCATGACCATGGAAGAGGCTTTGGAATCGACAAAAATCCATTCGGTTGTGGGGCATTCTAATAAAAACGGCATCGTTAAAACACGTACGTTTAGATCGCCCCATCATACCATATCAGACGTCGCCCTTGTTGGCGGTGGATCTTACCCACAACCTGGAGAAATTTCTTTAGCTCACAATGGCGTCTTGTTTTTGGATGAATTGACGGAGTTCAATAAATCAGCTTTGGAAGTCATGCGACAACCTATGGAAGACCGTGTGGTTCATTTATCGAGAGCGAAACTTTCGGTGGAATATCCCTGTAATTTTATGCTTATTGCGAGTATGAATCCTTGCCCTTGCGGATTTTATAATCATCCTTACAAAGAATGTCAATGTGCGCCACATATCGTTCAGCGGTATTTAGGCAAAATCTCAGGGCCTATGCTCGATAGAGTTGATATGCACATTGAAGTAACGCCAGTAGAATATGGCGATTTAGCCTCAAAACTGGAATCAGAAACCAGCGTAGAGATTCGTTCTCGAGTGGTTTCGGCTCGGAATATTCAAGTTGAGCGTTTATCACAATACGATCAGGTGCATTGTAATGCTCAGCTCAATTCCAAAATGATTGAAGCTCTTTGTCCGATTCCTCAAGAAGGTCAAGATTTACTCAAACAAGCTATGAAACGCCTGAATTTATCTGCCCGAGCACATTCGAAAATCATTAAATTAGCTAGAACTATTGCTGATTTAGAAGGCAATCAATCTATTGAAGTTCAGCATCTAGCGGAAGCTATAAATTATCGGAGTTTGGATAAGCAATTGTGGTAGGAATAGGGCTATTAATCGACTAAAATCGAATTATTATTGGAATTTTACACGCCAAATGGTTAAACGAGAGGCTCACTTAACTCCCCAAAACAAACACACAAGGCTTCTTATGAAAATCTGGTGTAGCTGTTTTTTTCCACTCGGCTATGGTTTTGGTTTTGATACTTTGGTCTGGTAGTGTGAGCTGAAAAGCAACACAAAGTTTGGTTTGGTTTTGGCAGGCTTTTATCAAATCAGAAAAGAGCTGTTTGTTTCTATAGGGCGTTTCTATAAAGGATTGAGATTGACCTGATTGTGCGCGTTTTTCAAATTGCTTGATCGCTTGTTTTTTCGCCGAAGCATCAATAGGTAAATAGCCATTAAAAGCAAAAGATTGCCCGTTCATGCCACTCGCCATGTGCGCCAAAAGTATAGAAGATGGGCCAACAAAAGGATAAATTTCTATCTGATGTTGATGCGCCAAAGCAATAACATCAGCACCAGGATCGGCAATACCAGGACAGCCAGCATCGCTAAGCAAAGCCATATCGTTGCCATCAAAAATGGGTTGAAGGAACTCTAAAAGTGCTTTTCGATCGGTGTGTTTATTGAGTTCAGTAATGTTTAGATCACTTTGCGGATGGTCTAAATTCACTAAGTTGAAAAATGCCCGCGCTTGTTTGCTGTGTTCGGCAATAAAAAAACGCAAGGGTTTAATTTTTTCCTGAACTTGAGTCGGTAAAACCAAGTCTAAACCAGAATCGCCCAAAGTGGTTGGTACTAAAAAAAGACAGCCTTTTGATGTCATGATGTGGATATTAAATTCGTGATGCTAATCTAGAATTAACCTGATGTCCGATGTCGACAAAATCGGATTTAAGATATTGAAAATGAGCTGTTATGGCAATCATTGCAGCATTATCAGTACAATATTCAAAAGAAGGAATAAAAACCTCCCAAGTGTTTCCTTGATGATTACTTTTCTCTCTGGTTTTGAGTTGTTTTCGGAGTTCAGAATTTGCTGAGACGCCACCAGCAATCGCCACCCGATGAATCCCCGTTTGCTGAACCGCTTTTTCGAGTTTTTCCATCAAAATCTCGATAATGGTGTGCTGAATGGACGCGCAAATATCTTCTAAATGCTCTGCAATAAGATTTGGATGTTCGTTTTCAGCTTTCCGAACCCGTTGAATAATATTGGTTTTCAGCCCGCTAAAACTAAAATTCAGACCTTCAATGCGTGGTTTGGTGAATTTCATAAAGCTAGAATCTCCATCTTGAGCAAGTTTATCAATCACTGGGCCGCCCGGATATTCTAAACCTAAAAATCTTGCCGATTTATCAAAAGCTTCGCCCACAGCATCATCCAAAGTTTCGCCTAAAATCTCCATGTCATCAGGGCTGTTTACTTTTACGATTTGCGTGTGTCCGCCCGAAACGGTGAGGCATAAAAACGGAAATTCGGGACTGTTTTTTACGCGTTCATCTTTAATAAAATGAGCCAAAATATGTCCTTTCATGTGATGAACGGCAATCAGAGGTTTGTTGTGCGCAAAAGCCAAAGCCTGAGCAAAAGATGATCCTACGAGCAAAGAGCCCAACAAACCTGGGCCAGTTGTGAAGGCAATTGCCGACAGCTCTTTCCACGAAATACCAGCTTCTTTTAGTGCGCTATCTACCACAGGCACAATATTTTGCAGATGTGCTCGCGAAGCCAATTCAGGTACCACGCCGCCATATTTCGCATGAACTTCTTGATTCGCTATTCTATTCGACAATATCTTCCTATCTTTGATGATTGATGCAGATGTATCATCACACGAAGACTCGATAGCTAAAATAACAACGGATTTTTCCATGAAGCAAAATTAATCATTTGATGTTTCAAAAAATTAAAAAGATTTTTCTTTATCTTATATTTTTTATCCTTGGTCTGTTTTTAGTGCTTTCCATCCTTTTATCGATGTCGTGGTTTCAGAATTATTTGACTCAATTTGGAAGCCAATTCCTCAAAGATCATTACCAAGTTGAAAGTCAAATCGGGGAGGTTGATATTGATTTTCCAGATAAGATTGTTCTGAAAGATCTTTTAATTTTTGATCATCGAGCTGATACATTAATTTCAGCTAGTGTGTTGAAAATAGGACTTTTAAGCCCAAAAACCTTACTTTCTCACACCCAAATCAGGCAACTTTCTGCCGAAGGTTTAGATTTTCGGATTGCTCAATATCCTGAGGATAGCTTAACAACCATTCAGATTTTTGCGAATGCATTTATTGATAAAAATGACAGCTCATCCTCTTCAAACTATCAACTTTCAATTTCTAATCTCGATATAGAAAACAGCGCGATGAAGCTCTACAACACCAGCGATTCGTTGACGTTTAGCTTAAAAAGCTTAGAAATTGATGATTTCTTTTACTCTTCTGAGCGGATTTTTGCACATATAGACCCTTCATCTATCGAACTCCTGAGCAGGTTTGACGCTCAGGAAGTTTCGGGCGACCTTGAATTAATTGATTTAAAATCCATTGATTTATCAGATCTAATAATCAAAAGTGGAACTTCCGAACTGAAGGCGCAAGCTAAAGTGGAGTTTGACACAACAGACTTTGATTGGCTTGACTTGAAAACAAAATATAGACTTGATGTTGAACGGCTTGTTTATCGAAAAAAAGATATAAATTTCGATATCATCAATCAATTTTTGCCCTATGATGCGGAACTAAAAGGACGACTTGAAGGAAGTTCTAGGAAATTGAAATTCAATGCTTTGGACTTGAATTTGAATCGAAGTCTGGCACGGCTTTCGGGCTATATCAAACATCCATTCAATAAAGAGAAAATACATCTGAAATTTGATTTTGATCAGCTTTATGTTCGTAAAAACGTGGCGATGTTTTATCTAAAAGACATTGAATCGGCGGAACAAATTTCGAGGCTTTTCCCGATAAATTATTCAGGTCTGTACAAAGGAAATTTCAAATACAACGAGAGTAAAGGCTCATTCAGAACAGCCCTGGGCGATGTAACAACAGATCTTCAAATTTTATTAGAAAACGAGGCAACAAATGGAATTTATTTTGCCGATATTGAAGTGGATGAGTTTGAGTTCGATCAACTTTTTGACTCGCCTGATTTTGGTACATCGAGCCTAAAATTAAACATTGATGGCGAAGGTTTTAGATTTGAAGATTTAAAAGTAGATTTAGAATCTGATATTGAAAAATTTATTTACAAAGGCTACGAATACACTGATATTCAGGCGAATGGAAAAATGGCTTTCAATCAGTATCAAGGGCATTTAGAAGCTGTAGATTCAAATATTAATGTGATTTTTGATGGATTAATTGATCTGAGACCCGAGCGAGAAAACTTAGATTTTAAAGCCAAATTGAAGCATGCCAACCTGAAAAACTTGAATCTTTATGATCAAGATTTGCGTTTGGCAATGGACGCTTCGGTCAACCTAAAAGGCACTGATATTGATAAGGCAAACGGAAAGTTAAAGCTTACGAATATTGAAATTTCGAGCGATACTGTCCAGCAAACATTAGATTCTATTTATGTTGAGTCTGAATTTATTTCTGACGAAAATCGACGTTTGAGTATTCAATCGGATGCTGTTGAGGCGTTGGCAGAAGGTCAATTTAAAATGTTGGAACTTTCAGCTCATTTGGCGAGTCTGATGAAGCCTTATTTAGATTTTGGACAAGATAGCATCAGTTTGAACAATCAACAACTGGAGGCTAATATTTTATTGAAAAAGCCAGAAATATTGACCGAAATTTGGATGCCAGAATGTCAAATTGCGCAACACTCAACCATCCATTTAGATAAAAAATCTGTTGACTTGCCGATGGTTACAGCTTTTTTTCCAAGATTGACTTACAACAATTTTGAAGCGTCGGAACTTAATATAAAAACCGAGGGAGGAAAAGAAGATCTTCGGATTTTAATTGATGCAGACAGTCTAAAAACTGAATTTTCTGCTCTGAAGATTAATCAGATTAAATTGGTTAATGAACTGAAAGATAATGCTTTAAGCTCTCGATTGCTTTGGGTGGCCGATTTTGAAAACACAGACTATAGTGGAGACGTGAGTTTCAGTACACAGCTTGATAGTTCGCTAAATATTGCATCAACCATTGAGAATCAATCTATACTTTATATGGCTGATGCCGCCTGGCAGTTTAGGGCAAACAATAGTATTTTATATCAAGATAATGAATTGGTTATAAGTGATTTAATACTCGAGCATCAAGATCAGACCCTGAGTTTAGATTTGCTCTACCAACTTCAGAACAAACAGGAGCTCAAAACCCATTTACACCAGTTTAATATGGCTTATCTCAACCCCTATATTCAGGAATTTAATACCTCTATTTCGGGCTTGGTCAATGGTGATTTAAACATCAGTAACCTCAGTAAATCAACACTTTTTTTTACAGGAAATTTAAGTATCGACAGCACAAAGCTTAATGGTGTTTATTTAGGTAAATCTTTGATTAACAGTAGTTTTTCGACAGAAAATAAGCTAAACACTGTAGATATTAAAGTCGTTCGGTCTGGTTTTACGCCTTTGCATGCGCTGTTGGCTTACAATACCAGTAAAGGTTTCGAGAGTTTTACCTTGGATGCTAAAATCAATAAACTCCGTCTCGATTATTTTACACCTTATATTGATACTTGGGTTACCGATTTGCGAGGGCGAGTTTCTGGCGATGTTTTGGTTGACCAACAAACGGCCAATGGTACTCTGACACTTGAAAAAGTAGGCTTTAGTTTGCCGGTTGTAGGC
Source organism: Flavobacteriales bacterium (assembly GCA_049609625.1). GTDB lineage: Bacteria > Bacteroidota > Bacteroidia > Flavobacteriales > CAJXXR01 > JBMYYR01. Next base: position 25,430 of record JBMYYR010000012.1, read on the forward strand.
ACGCGCTACAACATCGAAGGCAAACCGTTGCTAGAAGTCAACAAACGCTACATTGATATTCCAGAATTTAAACTCAATGTTGTTAAGCTAAAGGGCGATCCGAGTACCTACGGACAGGCGATTGCAAAAGGTAAAATCTATCATAAAAACTTCTTAGACTACCGATATGATTTGGCTATAGATTTTAGAGATTTCCTCTGTATGTCAACCAATTACAGCGAAGAATCTATTTTTTATGGAGATGCCATAGCTTCAGGAAAACTGAAAATGACAGGAAACAATAAAAGTCCAAATATTATCATCGACGCCAGTGCGAAAAAAGGCACTGAACTAACCTTATCATACAGTGATCAAACCGAAATTAGCGACGATTCGTTTATCCGTTTTCGACAAAAAGACAGTCAAAACAAGCTCAAAACACCAAAACGAATGTCGAAAGACGATGATTTGAGTGTTGACCTCAATCTAAAAGTTGATCCATCAGCTTTAATGAATTTTAATGTAGATGAATCGGCACTGACTGGGCGAGGTTATGGTGATCTGAATTTTAAGTTTGATTCCAATCTCGATTTTGACTTATATGGCAGTTATGTTGTTGACGAAGCCGACTATATGTTTGCGTTTACGGATGTTTTGGAAGCCAAAAAATTTAATATAGACAAAGGCGGTCGGGTAGATTGGAAAGGCGACGCCCTAAAAGGCATCATGGATATCAAAGCCGAATATTCAACCAAAATGATGATAGATGTTTTGGATGAATCCGAGTATCAGAAGCAAGAAGTAAAAAGCATTATCGAGCTCGATGGCGAGCTGCTGCAACCAAGCGTTGGATTCAAAATCGAAATGCCCAACGCAAGCGATGCGGCTAAAAGTAAGCTGGATGAAATTACCAGTTCGGAAGAAAAAATGGTCAAACAATTTCTATCTCTACTGATCATGAACTCGTTTTATATTCAGGAAGAAGGCATTATAACAGATCGAAGTCCCGAAAATCAGCTCTTGTTTTCTGGTGCTAATGCCTTGATATCCTCGCAGTTGAACAAATGGTTAAACGAAACTCAAGATCAATTTGATATTGGTGTGAAACTAAATCCAGGCACAGGAGACGAACTGAGCTCGCAAGAATTGGAAGTCTATCTTGGAAAAAACTTTTTGAATGACCGCCTTCGTCTTAATGGGAACATCGGGACACCTCTCGGGACGAACACATCGGGCATAAAAGGAGATTTTAATTTGGAATATGACCTTCGCCGAGACGGAAAATTGCGCCTAAAAGTCTTTAATGCGGCTGGCGAAACGCTTAGTCATGATATCGAAAACACGCAAGGTATTGGCGTATTCTATCGTGTGGAGTTTGATCATTTATTTAACACAAACAAAGGAAAGACCCTAACAAACTAAGCCGTGCCAAATCGTTATACTCTTTTTCTGATGGTCTGTTTTTTTGTTCAGCACGAGCTCAATGCTCAGGCCCTCAAGTTGGGGCATTCTATTGTTGGAGTCGACCTTGGGTGTAGCTTTATTTCTTTTTCTCCAAACGATAGCCTCGTGGTTTCTGGTCGATTTGATGGAAAAATTGAGAAATGGAATGTGATCGACGAAGTTATAGTGCAGCAAGGTCAATCGTTTGATCGGGCCATAGACCGCATTCTTTTTGATCCGTCTGGAGCCTATTTTTATGTTTCGGCAAAAACAAACTGGGTAAAAAAATATCAGTTCAATACCTTCACTTGCGTAGATTCATTTCGTTTCGATCAAACTGTCTTTCACATCCAATCCCTCAACTCAAATACCTTTTTTGCGAGCTTAGAAGATGGCTCGTTGATTAGGCAAGACAACACACAGCAAGAGTTCTTATTTAAGACTGAATTTCCAGTTGTTGATCTTTTTGAACGCAAAGGCGGAGAAGAATTGGTGTTTTCTGACGGAAAAAGCATTCAAATTCTACATCTAGCTAGCCAGCATCTTCAAAAATCCATGAGCCAGCAGTCGGGCTCATGGATTAAAAAAATGCTGCCCTACAAAACCTCCGCAGATACACTAATAGCGATAACCGATCGGGGTGAAATACAATATTGGGATCTGGAACAGGAGCATCTCATTAAGCATATTTACGCCAAAAACCCGTTTTATAATCAGAGTTCGGCAAAGCATTCAAGTCATTTAATATCAGGATTTTATAAAGAAAAAAGTCTTCTGTTTTCTTTGTCGGACTACGAGCTTAGTTTTGATCAAGATGATGACATTAGGTTGTCCAACATCCTGCAAACCAGCCCCAATCGTCAATCCATGATAACGGCCGATCATTTGGGTAGATACCAGCTTCTGAAATGCATTGGCGAACCGATTGTCAAACCATTAGCTTTTCAGAAACGAGACATCAAAGGCGAGGTCTTGATGGTTCAGGATACCGTTTTGTATATCGAAGTTTGGGATCACGAAAAACTTGATGGCGATCGAATTTCTTTGCATTACAACCAAGATTGGCTCTGTAGAAATCTAACGCTAACGGCCGATTTGAAACGCTTTGAGGTGCGTCTAAAGCCTGGCGAAAACACGTTGGTGTTTCATGCCGAAAACTTGGGCGATTTTCCTCCAAATACCTGTGCACTACGCATCATTTTTCCAAATAAAAAACCCATACAGCGTATCATGCGTTCGGATCTAAAAGAATCTGCTTCGCTTACCTTTGTAAGGGATTAGTTTTTTTTGATGAACAAAAAATAGAGATTCAACACCAAAATAAATGCATTAGTAATCAACACAGGAATTGCTCCAATCAGAAATCCATAAACTAAAAACAACAAACAGCCAAGCGCATTCCATAAACGAAGTCTGCGAATATTTTTGAAGGAAAAAGAGGCAATTAAGACGGCCATGGCTAAATAGCCTATTAAAGTTGTAGGGTTTAAAGATTCCATATAAATTGCGTTTTAAAATGAGGTTACGGTCAAAGATAGTTTTTTGAAATGGTTAAGGGCTATTTTTTTTACTTAGCTGAATGAGTTTGATGGAAAAAACCCTAAGAAATAGCTAAAATTGAAGTCATTTCATAAAAAAACAAAGGTTCTGAAAGAAAAACAAAGGATTTTTCAGATTTTTTTTTTAGATTCGCCCTTGTGTTTAATACCAAACAAGTTCTTTTGACCGTTAAGCACAAGTGAACAAAAGCGTAAAACATTAAAAACAAACTATTAACCAAACGAAACAATGAAAAAAGTAACTTTATTTGCTCTGGCAATTTTACCAACACTATCAACTTATGCCGCAGAAGGTGATTTCCACCAAACTTTAAAAACAAAGTTTATTGAAGGAGGACCAGTTTTTATGGGAATCGTACTGCTTTGTCTTATTTTAGGACTAGCCTTTGTTATTGAGCGTATTATTTATCTTTTTATGTCGACTACCAACACTAAAAAATTGATCGACAATGTTGAGCAAGCTTTAGCATCAGGTGGTGTAGACGAAGCCAAAGAAGTTTGCCGAAACACAAGAGGGCCAGTAGCTTCAATTTTTTATCAAGGTCTTGAGCGTTCTTCAGAAGGTTTAGATATGGTTGAAAAATCTATCGAATCTTACGGATCAGTTCAAATGGGACGTTTAGAGAAAAACGTAACTTGGATTGCTCTTTTTATTGCCTTAGCGCCGATGCTTGGATTTATGGGAACAGTAATTGGTATGATTGATGCTTTTGATGCCATTCAGGCCGCTGGAGATATTCAGCCATCACTTGTTGCAGGAGGTATTAAAGTTGCCCTTCTTACAACCGTATTTGGTCTTATTGCCGCTATTATTCTTCAAATTGCTTACAACTATATTCTTTCAAAAATTGACGGTATCGTAAACTCAATGGAAGATGCTTCGGTAACCTTGATTGATATGTTGGCTGCACATTCATCTAAAAACTAAGAAACATGACTAAGAACATACGCCTTTTATTAGGTATACTTACAGCTGTCATCAGCTTTATCGGAGTATATTTCTTTGTTTCCTTGCTACAAGAAAACTTAGATGTAGTTGGCTCTGCAATATCATACACTAAATTTCTACTTTACGCTATCGTTGCACTTATCGTTGTGTTTTCGCTTATCGGTGTAGCTTCCAACCCAAAAGCTTTAAAAGGACTAGCAATTGCAGCGGTTGCAACAGCTCTTGTCTACTTTATTTCAAACGGTTCGGCCTCTGATGAAGTACTAAAAAGCTACGAAGCTTATGAAATAACTCCAGAAACCTCTAAAAATGTAGGAATGGGACTTATTGCCTTCTATTGGACTCTTGCCATAACTGCGGTTGTAGCTATTGCTGGAGAAGTTGTAAACGCAATACGTTAAGATTATGGCCAGAAAAAAAAGAGATTTACCTGAAATTAATGCAGGATCGATGGCGGATATCGCCTTTCTACTACTGATTTTCTTTCTGGTATCTACCACCATGGATTCGAGTTATGGTATTAACAGAAAGTTGCCTGCAAAGCCAGAACAGCTTGAGACTAATCCGCCTCCAATTCACGACCGAAACATTTTTTTAATTTCGATCAATGCGAACGACGAACTTTTGGTTGAGGAAGCACCAATGAACATTGAAGATTTAGCGGAAAGCGCAAAGGCATTTGTAATGAACAAAGGTCAGCGAGCTAATCTTTCTGATGCACCAACCAAAGCGTTTGTATCGCTAAAAAATCATCGATTGACCTCTTACGAAATGTATGTGGCTGTTCAAGACGCCTTGACCAAAGCCTACAAAGATGCTCGAAATGAAGAAGCTAATGAGATGTTCGGAAAAGAGTTTGATGACTTGAACAAAGAAGATCAAAAGAAAGTGAAAAAAGCCATTCCGATGGCCATTTCTGAAGCAGAACCGATTAAAGAATAAATTATGAGTAGATTTAAAAAGAAAGGCTCAGGTAAAATGGCGCCTATTTCAACGGCTTCCCTGCCCGATATCGTATTTATGTTACTCTTTTTCTTTATGGTTTCCACCGTAATGCGCGACAGCACATTGATGGTAGAAAACAAATTGCCCCAAGCGACTGAAATAAAGAAAATTGAACGTAAGTCTTTAGTAGATTACATCTTTGTGGGTAAACCAAAAGATGAAACCTATGGAACAAATGCAAAAATTCAGCTTAATGATGCCTTTGCAGATGTAGAAGATATTAAATTTTGGGTGCACAAAAATAGAGACGCTCGCCGAGAAGAGGAACGCCCTTATTTGACAGCCGCTTTCAAAAGTGATGTTAATACCAATATGGGTGTTATTTCTGATATCAAAGAAGAGCTTGTTGAGGTGCGCCAGTACAAAGTGATGTATTCCGCAAACAAAGGATCAGCGAAGAAATAAACTAAATCTATTTTCGGATTTTTATAAACTAAAAAAGCCATTTGATTTTATCAAATGGCTTTTTTGTGTTTTCAAGAATTGCTTATTACGACAATTCAGGAATTCGAAGGACTTGTCCTGGATAAATTTTATCAGGATGTTTCAACATTGGTTTGTTAGCTTCAAAAATTACAGGGTATTTCATGGCGTTGCCATAAACTTCTTTAGCAATTTTGGAAAGCGTATCCCCACGCTCTACAGTATGAAAACGAGCTTCAGGTTTTGGTTCTACCACGTCCATTTGGTCGTCAACAGTCGCAATTCCTGCGGTGTTACCAACAATAAGAATAACTTTTTCTTTGTCTTCTTGGGTTTTTGCTGTTCCGCTAATAGTCGCTACAGCATCCTGAATACAAATATCAAGATGTTCAATTTCGAAACCTAGATCTTGAATAGTCTGTTTCATTGTTGCGATGGCCTCATCAAAACAAGGCTCTTCTGTTGTGGTTTCAACAGTTTTTTTGTCATCATCAAGACCAAACAATTTGGCGCCTGCGTCTTTGATAAAAGAAAATAATCCCATGATTTAGTTTTAAGGTTAGTGAATCCGACAAAGATAATGGAAATTCATGATGATTTCTGATTATCAATTTTAATTGATGCTTTAGTTCTTGTTCCGCAAGGTAAAATGAATGGAAAACTAATCTCTAAGTGCCAATTCCCATCGCCACGCATCGGCCAAAGCCGTATGGATGTCTTTTTGCGCTGTCCAGCCCAAAACCTGATTTGCTTTGCTGGTTTCGGCCCAAATTTGTTCAATATCGCCAGTGCGTCGTGGCGCAAATAAAGTGTTTAATTCCAGTTTGGTAGCCTTATTGAAGGCCTCAACCATCTCCAAAACCGAGTTTCCTTTTCCTGTACCTACATTAAAATAATCCAATGCGGTTTCGGGATGATTTTCCATATATTCTATCGCTTTGATGTGCGCATTTGCCAAATCAACCACATGAATATAATCGCGAATGCAAGTGCCGTCGGGAGTGCTGTAATCGTTTCCAAAAATGGATAGTTGCTCGCGTTTTCCGATGCCTGTTTGGGTAATAAATGGAATCAAATTGTTGGGCACACCTTTAGGCAATTCGCCAATCCGACCCGAATGATGTGCACCGATCGGATTAAAATAACGTAAAATCACCGATTGATAATTTTGAGATTCAACTGATTGATTTATAAGTTGTTCTCCGATTTGTTTGGTGGCGCCATAAGGCGATTCGGCTTCCTGAATAGGCGAGGTTTCGGTAACGGGCAAGCGTTCGGGTTGACCATAAACGGTGCAGGACGAAGAAAAGACCATTTTTTTGGTGTTCAGAACGGCTAAGTGCTCAATCAAACTCGCTAAACTCCCGATGTTGTTTCTGTAATATTTTGCAGGAAAGTTAACCGATTCTCCAACGGCTTTAAAAGCTGCAAAATGGATAACGGCTTCAAATTCGCCTTCTTGTTCTGCGATAATTTTATAGGAATCGGCTTCGCAGCAATCTAGCTGATAAAAGGGAATAGACCGTCCACAAATTTCTTCTAATCGATCAATAATAAAGCGTTCTGAATTTGATAAATTGTCCATCACAACAGGTTGATAACCTTGTAGATGCAATTGCACAACGGTATGCGAACCGATATAGCCTGCGCCTCCGGTAACAAGTACTTTTTTCATATTAGTTTTAATTTAAGGCCCAAACAGAAATTCGACTTGGGCTGGCGTCTAGTTTAAATTTTGGAAATTGAATTTGAAGTAAATAGCTGCCATCTTCAAGCTGATTTGGCACGTAGATGAGCTCGGTAATACTGGCGTGTGTTCTAATGTTTTTGGGGAAATTCCAGAATAGTTTATGTGCTTCCAGTCGCCCTTCGTCGTGTTCTTTGTCCACCGAAGGCAGGTCGATGAGTAAATGTTCAATACCTAAATCGACTATAAAAGTCATGGCTTCTGCCGATAAATAAGCTGGATTTGTATCTGAATATAGTTTAGAACACTTGTCTAAATTATTTGGTAACGTTCTTATTATCAATGAATTAATGTCATTTCCGATGGTGTTCAAATGAGCTTCAAGTTGTTTTTTTTCGATAACGAAATCGCCAGATGTGCTTTGATTTGGTTTAATGCTAATGAGTTCGGCAAAATGAAAAGCCTCTGTAATACAATCCGAAACCACAGCGTCATCATCGCTAATGTGTCCATAACACTCGGTGTGCGTGCCGTGAGCATGTGGATTGAACTGTATGTTTTTGAAATTTACGGGCGAACCAGCTTTAACATCGCCAACAAAATCGCCATCGCGAACAGGTTCAATTTGCAAAGGCTTTTGATACCACGCTCGTGCGGATTCGGGACTGAGCATCATCGACAAATCAATGGCTTTGTTGAGTTTAATTTCTCTTGTTTCTCCTCGAAAAGTTATACTGGCGTTCATGTTTTGTTGTATCGGGTTGACTAACTTCAGATTTATATTCGGTTTTTAATTCTTCCAAAATCGGAATTAAGGCTTTGTTTAGCGTGTAGCATTCCAAACTTTCTTCAAAATCGGCTCTGGTGGTTTGGTGTTTTTTGAACAGACTTTGATAAATGTGTTCTCTTTTGTTTGCTTTTAGTAAGCTATCTAAGGCTTTGGTTTTTACGGCAGCTTCATACAAAAAGAGATCATTCAGAATGGTTTTAACCTCTGTTGGCGTCAAAATACAGCGAGCGTCTATGGGTGTTTTGGGTTCGCCACAGCTCGAAATCAGACCAAAACTCATCATCAAAACTAAAAAAATAAGTATTGATTTCATACTATCTATCAAAACGTAGAGCCTCTCCTTTTCCTTGCACAAATTCTCGACCTTGTTCATAAACTAAAGCTCCATTTACAAAAGTGTGGCTAATTTGATGATGAAATGTTCGACCTTCAAACGGCGACCAGCCACATTTATATAAGATGTTGTTTTTGCTTACTTTCCAGTCCGATTGTTCAACCAAAACGAGGTCGGCAAAATAGCCTTCGCGAATAAAACCACGGTCTTTCACTTGAAAACACCGAGCCGGAGCGTGAGCCATTTTTTCTACAACCCGCTCTATGCCAATCCGACCTTCTAAAGTCATGTCGAGCATCAGCGGAAGCGCATGCTGAACCAAAGGTCCACCCGAAGGTGCGTTGAAATAGCTGTTGTTTTTTTCTTCGATGGTATGTGGCGCATGATCGGTGGCAATGATATCTAATCTGTTGTCTAACAAGCCTTTCCAAAGTGCATCTTGATCAGATTTTGACTTCACAGCTGGATTCCATTTTATTAAACTGCCTTTTTCCTCGTACTGACTATCGTCGAAACTAAGGTGATGTACGCAAACTTCTGCCGTAATTAATTTGTCTTCCAAAGCTTGGGTGTTCGAAAACAAATCGAGTTCTTTTGCTGTGGAAATATGCAAAATATGAAGTCGGGTCTTATGCTTTTTGGCTAAAGCAACCGCCATGGACGACGACAAATAACAGGCCTCAGCAGAACGGATTTTTGGATGCGCCGAAAAAGGCACATCATCGCCATATTTTGCTTTGTAGATTTCTATATTAGCTCGAATAGTAGCCTCATCTTCGCAATGCGTGGCGACCAACATCGGACTTCTTGAAAAGATAGAATCTAAGGTTTTTTCGCTGTCAACCAGCATATCTCCAGTGGAAGAACCCATAAAAACCTTAATACCTGGAACATTTTTCTGATTTGTTTTTAGGACGTCTTCGATATTCGTGTTAGAAGCACCCATAAAAAATCCATAATTGACAAAGGCGCTTTTTTGGGCGATGTCGTATTTGTCTTGTAATAATTCTTGAGTCAAAGCCTGAGGCACGGTGTTTGGCATTTCCATAAAACTGGTAATGCCACCAGCGGCAGCGGCTTTACTTTCTGAGGCAATATTGGCTTTGTGTGTCAGTCCGGGCTCTCTAAAATGGACCTGATCGTCAATAGCGCCAGGCAGTAAATACTTGCCTTTGGCATCAACAATTTTGGCGTTTGGTTCAGTTATGGATGAGGCAATTTTTTCGATTCTACCGTTTTTTATCAACACATCACCTTCAAAAATTTGACCTTCGTTGACAATTTTTGCGTCTTTTATTAGCGTTAAACTCATGCTGTTTTTTTATAATCTCTAAACCAACTTCTCCATTTGAGTTGCAGAACACCAAAAAAGGCTTCTTTGAAAATGCCCATACTCATTTTGGAACTTCCTTTTACTCTGTCGGTAAACACAACGGGTACTTCGGCGATTTTGAAACCGTGTTTCCACGATGTAAATTTCATTTCGATTTGGAAGGCGTAGCCAACAAATTTGATGCGGTCTAAACCAATACGTTCCAACACTTCTCTTTTGTAACACATAAAACCTGCTGTGGCATCAAAAATGGGCATTCGGGTAATGAATTTCACATATTTGGAAGCAAAAAATGACATCAACACGCGGGTCATGGGCCAGTTGACCACATTGACCATATTGTTGATATAGCGCGAGCCCACAGCCACATCCGACCCTGACGTTACGGCGTCTAGCAAGCGGTCTAGGTCTTGAGGTTTGTGAGAAAAATCACAATCCATCTCAAAAATATAGTCGTATTTCCGCTCTATTGCCCACTTAAAACCACAAATATAAGCTGTTCCTAAACCTAGTTTTCCTGTACGTTCTACCAAATGTAATCGCTCAGAAAATTCAGTCTGAAGCGCTTTAACCAAATCGGCAGTGCCGTCTGGCGAACCATCATCTACAATCAAAATATGATATTGTCGCTCAAAACTCATCACTAAAGTAATGATGTCCTGAACATTTTCTTTTTCATTGTATGTAGGAATAACAACCAGCTTTTTTTCCAAAGTATTTGTTTTTAGGTGTTAATCTACAAAAATAGAAAATTATCAGCTAGAGCTGATGTTTTTTTGTGCTAATTTCTGAGTTTGAGGACTTGAACAGGGTGATTTCATTTTGTTTTATGATTTGGAAACTGAATGCAATTTCGCATACCGTTCATCGAACCAAACTAACCGTTCGTCAAATGACAACTTGTTGGGTAGAATGTATCACGTTAATTTGAAACGTTATGCTTGACTTACGTTCGTTCTAAGAAAGAGAAAAACAAAAAAAATATTGAACTGTCGCAAGTTGACACTCCCTGTATTTACTTTTGTCGAACAAAACAATTAAACCAAACCCTATGGAATGTATTCCCCATTTACGTCGACCTCCTTAACAGAAAAATTTATCTTCTATTAACAACAATTTAAACATTATTAAAAAAAACATTATGAGTAATAAACGAACCATACACCACTTCCTAACCATAGGAGGCGCACAACACAAAAGAAGCCAGAAAGGAGATTTAGGTTTTGTGCACCCTAAACACACACGTGATAGTCTATTTTTAGACCGCCTGTCTAGCATGCCAACAGACCCTGAGCAAAAACAAACTTGGATAGATTCTAAAATAACCTCGCTAAGTACCATATTCAAATCTTACAAAGAAATTTATACCTTATGTCGTGATCACGATAAGTTGATAGGCTTACTGTCAGATGGTAAAAAGGGATTTATTTCAGCTCATTTCGATCAGCTGAGAGCCTCTTCCCCAATATCTGCAAGTACAATAGGTATACTTTGGGATAACTTGATTTATCAAGGTATTGAAAATACGTCGGGATTAGTATCTGAAACCTTAATCAACGCTTTGCTTTTAGACCATATTATCGACAGCATCAGAGCTAATGAGTCTATTGGTGAAGACAAAAAACTGCAAGAAAAGCTAGAGAACGCCCATGTGTTGATTCCTGGAAAAATTGTATCGCAAGCTAAAACACAGAATCAGGTAAGTGATGAGGATGAAACCATCTATTCTAAACCCCTTGCTGACCAGCTCATTATTGCTACACGCAAACGTCAGATACAAGAATTAGAAGAAGCAAAAGAAGCTATAAGCCGTGCTATTTCTGAGTATAATGACGATGTAGCTCAAGAGTTGGATGAGCACATGGAAAATACGAATACCCTAATCATGGAAGAACGAACTACAAATGGCTTAGTTCAAAATTCTTCAAGTATTGGTTTTCAGTCTGGTGAAAGTAGTAGCGGCTCGAGTCCGCAAAATGCGTATCAAAATGATCTTCAAAGTCAGATTAATGATAACATCAATGCACTCAACTCAGCTCAATATGCGGCATTGCCTGGCGTACAACAGCTTACAACCATGGCAACATCAAGTCATCTTTCTCCAGCTGTAAAAGCTCAAATTTCGTCTTTTTCGCCTACGGTAAGCCTAGATGAAGCTTATATTGAAAGTACCAGTAATCAGAAAGCAGCAAAAACGTATTCGAAATATGCTGAAAAAGCAGGAAAAAATAAAGCTTCTGTTGTTGGGCTTATAGATAAAGAAATTGCTAAAAAAGCGCAAAGCATTGGTAAAATGACAGCTGCAGCGCAACTGGTTATCAAAGTAGGTAACACGGCAGTCACTCTACCCGATAGACCTTCAGAAGATATGTTTGCTATTGTGTTGAAATCTTCGACTGACGCAAAGGAAGAAGAAACTAAATATGCTTTGCATATTACACAATACTTTAAGGCAAAAACGAGCGAAGCCATGTCGTTTGATGTTACGGTAACACCACCTGAGGCTTCAGCAGAAAGTCAAAGTTCAAACAAAGCGTTCTATTCCAATGAACACTACACGACGTTTGTGTTGTTTGAGGATGGACTTGTGTTTGACCCTGAAGGTACTGGTACGGCAAGTGGAACGGTAAAACTCCGAAATGGAAAATCGATAACGTTCAATTTTTCTGACTTAAAAGTAGATGAAGTCTTTATGGCTAAACCAAACTACGGCACAGGAACTTTAGAGGACGGTGAAAAACCTGAACTTTATGGTGTAACCAATGTAGGGATCGCAACGTTTAGACGAGTAGAACAACGCTTAAAGCGTTATGTTTTAGGAGAAATTTCTGATATCCAAACCGCAGAAGCAGGCACGTTTAAAAACAGAAAAGTAAAATGGCTTAACAGATCTACACGTCTTTCGGAAGATTCATCTTTGGCAGCTAGAGAAATTTCTAACGAATTGGCTACTAATAGTAGTACAAATACGAGCGAAGAAGCTCAGCAATCAAGTGCTCAAAGTAGTAGTAAAGATTATGGTTTCTCAGCAAGTGTGTCAGGGGAATTAGGATTTGGTAGTTTTTCAGTAGGCTCTCAAGCTAATTTTTCTCAAACCAATTCAAGAGAAGAATCAAACCGACAAGCGATAGAGCAAGCCAGAGAAGTTTCTCAAACCTTGAGCGAGCGTTTAACGTCTGAAATAACTTCACTTAGAAGCACCGAAGTGATCTCTGAACGAGAAGAAACCGAAGAAATTGGCTTCGACCACACAGAAGCTACCGAAGACCGCTCGAGTGTTTACCGTTGGGTAGATAAAATAATGGAAAACAAAGTGGTAAATTATGGTGCACGCTTAATGTATGAGTTTATGATTCCTGAGCCTGCTCTGAATTTTAAAGCCTCTTTAGAAGATTCTGATTCTATTCCTTCGGATATTATTCTTTTAGAAAAGCCTAATACATTGAAAAAATTAGGACTCGATTCTCCTAATGACCTGACACGAGAGAACTACCTTATGTTTGCAAGTGCCTATGGTGCAGAGGTTGAAAGCCCGCCTATGGCTCAATTAAATGTAGGAAAAGGCTTGTCTCATTCGGGTTCTGGAGATGGTTTAAATGGCTATCACCACACCAAAACCATGGAAGTTACTATACCTGAAGGCTATGAATGCTTTGGAGTTAGTTGGGCTGCTGGAGTTAAAAGAGTCGATGGTGGCGGATGGGGAGAAGCTACAATGGATGTAGGAGCTAGGTCATGGAGTTTATTTACAGATTACCCTCACATGAGCGTACACAAAGCAGGTATGTGGGGTAGTGTAGTTTCTAACACACTTCCTGTTTCTATTCGTTCTAAATGGGTAGGTAATTTCAATATGAATGTTATTGCACACTGTAGACCATCTGATCAAATGGTTAATGCATGGAAGTTAGAAACTTTTAATGCCATCCGTTTGGCTTACGAGCAAAAAGTAAGAGATTTTAATGCCAGTCTTGAAGACACGGAAAAAGAATCGCTTAATGACTTTAGCGTCAACAGCTATATGGCTCGTGCTTTAGAAAAAAGAGAGTTAACACGATCTGGACTTGAGTTGGTTACCGAGCCTTTCAACATTAGAATGGCAAGAAACAACTACAAAGCTAAAAATGCGAATAACATTTCTAAAATCAATAAAGATTTAGGCTTTGAGCGTCATGCTAGTCATGTTAAGTTCTTAGAACAAGCTTTTGAATGGAATATTATGGCTTATAAATTCTACCCATACTATTGGGCAGACGAAAGCAAATGGCACGAACTGATGAACACGACCAACAAAGGCGATATTATTTTTCAAGCCTTTCTGCAAGCAGGTATGGCGAGAGCTGTAGTTCCCGTAAGACCTGGTTTTGAAAAAGCAGTTATGTTCTATATGGAAACAGGCTTAATCTGGAACGGCCAAGGCTACACCCTTGACCAAGACGATGACCTTTACCTTTCGGTAGTTGATGAGCTTAAGGTGCCAGAAAGCGAAATCGATGAAACTTGGGAGACACGTCTACCAACCAACTTTAGAGTGATCAACAAAGTTGATGGTCCTTTTGGTAAGGATGGAGAGATTGTGTTGTAATATTTAATCAATATCTCACTCGGTTAGAACAGTTATCTGTTTAGCCGAGTGAGTTTATATAATTTTTTAAAAATGGAAGAAGAAAAAGTATCTGATTTAGAGTCATTGGTAGATTATTTAAAGATTCCTGAGCAAAAAAACCTGAATGAATCGAATATTCATTTTACTATTATAAAGCCGCAATTTTCACAAGAACTTGAAGTAATGGTTTATAAAGAGTTTATGAAAAAATATAGAAAAATAAACCTTCCTCAGCATTTGTATTATTCTCATTATGGGATGTTCTCAAAAGTTATACTTCAGAGCGGTACAATAAAATACAAAAGGTATAATCATAATTTTCAGCACGAACTTTGGCCAGAAGAGGAAGTTGAGGATGATATAGTTGAGTTTACTATTCCTGATGAGCTATATAATAGTCATTCTTTTTTTATAAATTCTTACAACGAAATAGTTAGCACAACTTTACCTGAAGCAGTGTTAAACTTTACTTTACATTATATTGATTATAAACCTATTCATTTTAATGACTTAAACCAAAATGAAGATTATATTCTTGACTATACAGATCATGAAGGAGATGATTGGAGTTTTTGGAGTATACTAACTAAAATATATATAGAGGATTATAATTATTCTAAAAAACAAAGAAAAATAATAGTGTTTTATGATTTGAATATTGAGCAGTCTGCATATAGATTTCCTTTAATAATCAAATCCATTAAAAGTAAGTTTAAGTATCGGTTATGTTACTATTTTGATGATGTAAATAAAAATCCTGCAAATTATACACAAAACGATAAAGGGAAATTTGCTGTAGATATCCACTTTACCTCTTTAATGACGCTTTTAGTTTTTTTAAATCAAACTATTTTCTCTCAGGGGAAAGTTGACTTTGATGATAACGATAATCAAAAAATGTTCTATAGTTCTTTGGTGAATCAAATTGAAGAGTTTATAGAGACAGCTGACTTTGAAGACATGATGGTGTTATTTTATTACCTACCACCTTTCTTGTTTAAGTTCTTGAAATTGAAAGATATATGGGGAGTGCTTTTTAAAGCCTTAGACTCCTCGTTAACAAATTATAGAAGGGATGATGAAACAATAGCACTTAAGGTTTTAAGGGTCATTTATGCTTATTACGTTAAAAAAGGAAACGCATCCAATAAAACTCCAAATGATCTTTTCTTAGAAGGTCTTATCACTCACAAAGTGGATAAAGAAACTGTTCTTCAGCAACTCATTTTCCATTTAGATGGAGAGCACTTTCAGCAGTTTATTTTATTTGTATGGCAAATCTGGAAGAATTCATCTTATGCTTCTCCATATCAAAAAGGCAATACAAAAATTACATTTAACGAAAATAACTCTCCATTACTAAATTATCAATCAGACAAAAAGTATGGATTCTATACTGATAATGCGACTATAGACTGGAATAACAAATCAAAGAAAATTGATATATCCATCACTCAAAAAACTGGAAGAAAAACTTCAAAGATAGTGCCTTTAGGTAATTCAGTACAATCAATAATTGTTGATGAGTATGAAAAGCTAGATTATGAATACCACCCTTTTTCTCCGCTTATGATTACTAGCGAATCTAACTCGGGTTTTATTTTTGAGGACAATAGTGCGAGTAGTAATAATTTTATCCATATACCAGCTTTTATTCTACTTAGTAACGACCAAAGCACAACAATACAGAACTACCTCCAAACAGGTCAATATATTCTTGATATTGTAACCACGTTCTCAGGCGTAGGGAATATTCTAAAAGCAGGTAGGTTATTTAGGCTACTAAAAGGCGGAAAAACACTTGTTTTTCGTTCTAAATTAGCTACCAAAACAATAGCCCATGTAAAACAGACTGCTGGCGTGATCGAAATCAGCTCGGGAGCGGCAAATGCTTTGTTGAAACTTATGGAAACGGAAGATACTCCATTTGGTAGAGCGATTTCCAAATACCTCTTTTGGTTAGAAATGTTATCTTTGTCGGGCGAACTTACTGTGGCTTTGCGCTCTGCTTTGAAGAAAAACGCAAGAAAGGTTTTAGCCCACGCCGATGAACTAGCAAAGCTCGAAAAACAAGCAAATGATGTTTTAGCTAAAAACCTTGACCAAAAAAGTGTTTTGGCTAAAGAGGCTGAGGAGACGTTGGAAATGCTGAGACATTTGGAGGAGGTTGGAACACAAGCTTCAAAAAGACATTTTAAAAGTATATCTGGAAGTATTTCTCTTTTGTTGAGCTTGAAAGAGGGTTTGCTCATTTCTTTAGAGCATGAGGATTCAAAAGAAATGAGA